>NC_015161.1:915000-1280000 GCF_000190555.1 Deinococcus proteolyticus MRP | reverse complement strand
CGCTGAGGTTGGGGAAGCGCTGCGCCAGCCAGGTCATCATCCACTTGGCGAACACCAGGTTGGAAAAGGTGGAGGCCAGCGTGCCGGCAATCACGGCCACGGCGAACCCGCGCACCGGCCCGCTGGAGAACTGGTAAAGGGCAAAAGCACTGATCAGGTGCGTGGCGTTCACGTCCAGAATGGTGAGGGTGGAGTGTTCGTACGCCTTGGCGATGGCCTGGCGCACGCCCTTGCCACGCCGGCGCTCTTCCTTGAAGCGCTCAAAGGAAATCACGTTGCCGTCCACGGCCGCGCCGATGGTCAGCACCAGACCGGCGATCCCCGGCAGCGTCAGCGTAGAGCCGAAGCCGCCCAGCAGGCCCATCAGAATGGCCGCCGAGAACAGCAGGCCCAGCGCCCCGACCAGGCCCAGCCACAGGCCGTAGTAGGCGAACAGCATCACGAACACGGCGCCCAGACCAATCAGGCCGGCAGTCATGCCGCTCTGGATGGCGTCGGCGCCCAGGCTGGGGCCGATGGAACGCTCGGCGGCGGTCTTCACCTGAATCGGCAGCGAGCCGCTTTCCAGTACCAGGGCCAGCTGACTGGCCTCGTCGGCGTCGAAGTCGCCGCTGATTTGCACGCCGCGGAACAGCTGCTGGTTGATGGTGGCCACCGACTGAATCTGGTCGTCCAGTACGATCGCCATCAGCTTGCCCACGTTGGGGCCGGTAAATTCACCGAACTTCTTGGCGCCCTCTTCGGTGTTGTCGAAAGCCACCACCCAGCGGCCCGACTGGTCGGTGGCGGCGCGGGCGTCCGCGATGATTTCGCCGGTGGCCTGCACCGGGCCGAGGTCGCTCAGTTTGTAGCCGCCGGTGGCAGGCTTCTCGGCAGCCAGGGTACTGTCGGGGGTAGCGCCGTCCTTGACGATGCGGAATTCCAGCCGGGCGGTCTGGCCGATGACGTTGCGCACCTGCTGCTGGATTTCGGGGGTGGCGCCGGGGGCTTCTACCACCACGCGGTCGTTGCTGGTCACGGTGACGGTCGGTTCGGCCACGCCCAAGGCGTCTACCCGGTTTTCCACGATGGTCTTGACCTTGTCCAGGTCCTCGCGGGTGTAGTCCTTGGTGGTGGGCTCCAGCTCGATTCGCAGGCCGCCGCGCAGGTCCAGACCCAGGGTCACGGCCTGGTACTGGTCGTTGTACAGCTGCGTGGGGGTGTCGGGGTGCTGCCAGGGCCGCCAGATAAAGGCCAGGGCGGTCAGGAAGGTGACCAGCAGCAGCAGCCCGGTCCAGGGACTGGGGCGGTTGGCGGTGGGCACCGCGCCGCGCCGGGGCCGGCGCTGACGCTGATTGGGGTTGTTGAAGGTCAAAGGGAAAGTCTCCTTGAGTGTAGGCGGGGAGGAACGGGGCGGCTACAGCTCCGTCCCGCGCTAGCCGCCTTCGAGCTGCCGCTTGCCCCAGTGGGCCAGGCGCTGCGGGATATTCACACCAAGCGGCCGCGCCGCAGCGGTGTGGAGCGCCTGCCCCCGGCCGGACCATTCAGGCCAGCCGGGCGGCAGGTCGGGCCAGGGCTGCGGCGGATATCCTTCGCGCAGGTGCTGGCCCGGCAGGGTGGCCCGCTCTATGGCCGGTGTTTCGGCCCGCTGCAGCTGCTCGGGAGGAGCCTCGGCCGCGCCGCGCTGGAGGGGGTCTGTGGCGGGTGCTGGTATCCCCAGCAGCACTGCCAGCGTGACCAGCCACGGCAGCCCCAGCCTGGCCAGCCGCGCTGCCACAGTCCATTCGGACCTGGCCCGGCCAGACAGGGCCGAGCGCAGGTGCAGCAGGAGAAGGGCAGGATCGTGGGGCATAGGGGAAGGGAGGGGCGGCAGGCCCGGTATCCTGCCCAAGCTAGCAGACGTGCGCAGGCCGGGCCGCCCACCGTGCGTGCGAGGATAGCGGCGTGAGCAAACGCCAATCTGACCGGGCCGCGAACCTGCCGCCCAGCCATCTCGCCTGGGTGTACGCTCTGCTGAACGAATCCAGTTTCGACGCCTGGGAGAGTGTGGACCAGGCTTTTCAGCAGACCTTGCACCGTGGACCGGACGCCCCTGGGCAGGCGCTGGCCCTGGAGCGGCTTCGGCACATTCTGGACACCAAGCGTGTCTACTGGGGCGCAGTGGCCCGTGCGCTGCACCTGGAGCTGGACCCGCCACATTATTTGCCGGAATTGCTGCGGTGGGAACTGACTACGCTGGGTCGCCTTTCTGAGCAGCAGTTGGCCCAGCCGCTGGACTACGCGGGCCGCCGCTTCAGTGTGGCGGGTTTGCTGCGGCTGAACGCCCGGCATTCGTCCTGGCATGCCGGGCAGGTGGCACTGGTGTGTGGAGAGGCGTGGAATGAATTGGGGGCGGCCTCCGGGCGTCGGGCAGGGCAGGGGGAGGGGGCACCGTAATTCCACAGCGTCATTTCATAAGCGTCATTTCACAGGCGTCTTTTCCCTGGTGTCATTTCACTGCGCAGACCCCGCCCCTCACGCTGTGGAACAATACGGTGAGCACCAGAGTTCGCTACACTGTTTGGACTGAGTTCAAAATTCAGGCCACCAGCCGTCAGGCCCGGCCTGTGCCATAACCCACCGTCAGCCCCCAAGCCGTTTTTTTCCGGAGGTTCCCTGCTTTGTTACCTGACCTGCACAAGATTCTCTTCGCTGTCTATGCCCTGATCACGGGCGTCTTCGTGGTGTGGGGCTTTTACCGCCTGTATCTGCGCGTGTACCGTGGCGCCCCCGCCACCGAAGCCCGCTTCGACAATTTGCCGGGCCGCATCGGCTACGCCATCACCACCTCGCTCACGCAGGAGCGCGTGTTCCGCAAGCGCCCGGTCATCGGCGTGCTGCACTCGATGGTGTTCTACGGGTTCGTGTACTACCTGCTGGTGAATGTGGTGGACCTGCTGGAAGGCTTTTTCCACTTTGCCATCCACTCCGACAACCCCTTCGGCATCGCCTACAACCTGCTGGCCGACCTGCTCAGCGCCTCGGTGATTCTGGGCGTGCTTGGGCTGGTCGTCCGCCGCTTTTTCACGCAGAGCAAGCGCGACTTCAAGTTCAGCGAAAAGACGCTGATTCACGACTGGGTCAAGGACGGTTATATCCGGCGCGACTCCATCATCGTGGCCAGCTTCATCATTTTCCACGTGGGCAGCCGCCTGATTGCCCAGAGCAGCAAGATGGCGATGGAAGGCGGCGACCCCTGGCAGCCGTTTGCCAGCGCCATCGGCAGTGCGCTGTTCGGCGGCCTGAGCGAAGCCGCGCAGATGAACTGGTGGATTTTCGGGTTCTGGGGAGCGCTGGGCAGCATTCTGGCGTTCATGGTGTACTTCCCGTACTCCAAGCACTTTCACTTTGTAGGAGCGCCGCTCAACTACGCCCTTAAGCGCCCGGTGAATTCCGGCGTGCTGCCACCGATGCCCGGTATCGAAGAGGCGATGGAGCAAGAAGAGCCCAAGCTGGGCGCACAGAAGCTGGAGGACCTCGAATGGCCCCGGCTGCTGGACGCCTACGCCTGTATCCAGTGCAACCGCTGCCAGGACGTGTGCCCGGCCAACGCCACCGGCAAAGCGCTCTCGCCCGCCGCGCTGGAAATCAACAAGCGCATGGAACTGAACATGCTGGGCACCCACGCCAGCCCCTTTACGCTGAAAAAAGCCGCCTTCGAGGACGGCGCTTCTACCGCCCGCCCGCTGCTGGAATACGCCATCAGCGAGGAAGCGGTGTGGGGCTGCACCACCTGCGGGGCCTGCATGCAGGTGTGCCCCGTGCAGGACGAACAAATGCTGGACATCGTGGACATTCGCCGCAACCTGGTGATGGTGCAGGGCGAGTTCCCCCCGCAGCTGCAAACCGCCTTCCGTGGCATGGAGCGCGCCAGCAATCCCTGGGGCATCTCCCGCGACAAGCGCATGGAGTGGGCCGAGGGCCTCAAGGTGCCCACCATAGACGAGAACCCCGAACCCGACGTGCTGTACTGGGTGGGCTGCGCCGCCAGCTACGACCCCGGCGCCCAGAAGGTGGCCCGCAGCTTCGTGCAGCTGCTGGACAAGGCCGGCGTGAACTACGCCGTGCTGGGCAAGAAGGAAGCCTGCACCGGCGACAGCGCCCGCCGTGCCGGCAACGAGTTCCTGTACCTGCAACTGGCGCAGGAGAACGTGGAAACGCTCAATGCGGTGCGCCCCAAGCTGATTGTGGCGACTTGCCCCCACTGCATGAACATGATTGGGCAGGAATACAAGCAAATCGGCGGCGACTATCAGGTGATGCACCACACCGAGTACCTCGAACGGCTGGTGCAGGCCGGACAACTGCCGACCGCGCAGCTGAGCGACTCGGTCACCTACCACGACCCCTGCTACCTGGGCCGCCACAACGGCGTGTATGACGCTCCCCGGTCCCTGATTACCCGCATGGCCGGACAGGTGCTGGAGCTGGAGCGCACCCGCGAGCAGAGCTTTTGCTGCGGCGCGGGCGGGGCGCAGTTCTGGAAGGAAGAAGAAGAGGGCAGCGAGCGTATCAGCGACAACCGCTTCAAGGAAATCCAGGCTCGCCTGGACGCCTCTAAGGAAGGCAAAGTGCTGGCGGTGGGTTGCCCCTTCTGCAAATCCATGATGAACTCCACGCCCGCCAAGGCAGCCGCCGAGGACATCGTGGTCAAGGATGTGGCCGAGCTGATGCTGGAAAGCGTGCAGCGTGCCCAGGGTGAGTGGGTGCAGCCCGAAGCCCCGGTGGCGCCTGCCGGTCAGGCCGAGGCTCCCAACACCCACCTGCCCGAAGCGGAAGGCGAGGTCCGCAACTCGGTGGGCGAAGAAGAGGTGACGGCCGTGACCACCGCTCAGGTGGAGAACGCCCAGCCGGAGCCGATGCCTGCTGTGGTTGGTGCCCAGCCGGTGCCCGCCATGGCTGCTGCCGCCGAGAAGGTGGAGCGCCGGGCCTGGACGCCTGGGGCCGCCCCGGCCGTCAGGGAGGCCGCCAAGGATGATGTGCAGCCCGCGCCTGCCGGTGAGCGCAAAGCCTGGACACCTGGCGCAGCTGCCGCCCCCGCTGCGCTCAAGGATGATGTGGCCCCGGCCGCCAGCGAACGCAAGGCCTGGACTCCGGGTGCTGCGCCGGCCGCCAAGGACGATGTGCAGCCTGCCGCCAGCGGTGAGCGCAAAGCCTGGGCGCCTGGTGCCACCCCTGCCCCCCGGGACGACGTGGCCCCGGCCGCCGGCGAGCGCAAAGCCTGGAATCCGGCCGCTGCCGCCAGTGCTCCAGCTGCTGCGGCTCAGGACGAAGTGACCGCTGCTCCCACTGCCGGCGCCCGCCCAGCTTGGACCCCCGGCGCAGCTCCGGTGACCAGGGACGATGTGCAGCCTGCCGCTGCGGGTCAGCGCAGGGCGTGGAACCCAGGCGGTCAGACGGCTGCTCCCGCCAGCCAGCCCGCGCCTGCTGCCCAGCCTGCCCCTGACACCAAGGCCAACGCTGTGACCCAGGCCAACTCTGCTGCCCAGCCCAGCCCCGCCCCGACAGCCAGCGGGCGCAAAGCCTGGAATCCTGCCGCTCAGCCGGCCCCGGCCCGCGATGACGTAGCTGCGGCTGCCCTTGCCCCAGCCGCGCAGCCGGGTGAAACTCCCGCTGCCGCGGCCCGCAAGGCCTGGACTCCTGGCGCCGCTCCGGCAGCGTCCCGGGACAATGTCAGTCCCGCTCCGGTTCCGCCTGAAGTGCCTGCCGAAGTGTCCGGCCCGGCCGCGCCCGCCCCCGCCCCTGCTCCTGCTGCGACCGGCACCCGCCCCCGCTGGACCCCCGGCGCTCCGGCGCAAGTAGCCCCGGCGCCAGCCGCTGCTCCAGTTCCTGGGGCCGTGACCCTCACCGGCACCCCCGCCGAACTGGCCGACCCGCAGGAGGCCCCCGTGGTGGTGGACCTGCCGGCCAGCGAACCTGCCGGGCCAAGTGCTCAGGCTCCGGTGGAGACGGCGGCCACGGAAGTGGTGGATCCTGCTTCCGCACAGGCGAAGAGCGGCAATGCTGAGACCGGCCCCAGCGGCCGCCCCAAGTGGAAGCCCGGCGGACAGTGAAGTAGTCCTCTCCGTCTTTCTCCAGTTCTGCTGACAGGCTCCCGGTTCCGCCGGGGGCCTGTGTTGTGTCTACGCCCGGGGACGGCGGGTGGTAGACTATGAGCAATGCCACAGTTGTTCTTCATCTGGCCTTTCGTTCGGCCGTACAGAAAGCAGAAATGCGGCTGAAGCGGGTGGCGCTGCTGCTGGGCGCCGTGTTGGGTCTGGGCGGCGCCGGCGCCTGGTGGTGGAACGACGCGGTGCAGGGCAGCGAGTCTGCCGATGTGCTGGCTCAGGCCCAGCCGGGCGGCGAGCCGCCGCAGGACACCTCTGCTCAGTCCCAGCTGGTCGGGGCCGCCAGCGACGCTTCATCGCAGCAGTCCGCCTGCCTGGGGAAAGCTCCCACAGTGGCCAAGGCACCAGCGCCGCCCTACCCCCTGTCCGGGCGGCTGGGCCTGTGGGTAGCCGAGGTGGACCCGGACACCCTGCAGGTGCGGCGTGCCGTGGGCACCAACCCCGACAGTGTGTTTCCACTTGCCAGTACCTACAAGCAGGCGGTGCTGTGGGCGGTGCTGCGGGAGTTCGACGCCGGCCGCCTCTCCCCGCAGGAGCGCTTCGAAATCACCAGCGCCAGCCAGAGCCTGGGCGAGTATCCTTTCGACCATTCCAATGTCCGCACCCTGACCGAGCGGATGATTCGCAACAGCGACAACACCGCCACCGACCTGCTGCACCGCCGTGTGGGCCTGCGGCGCGTGCAGGCGGTGGCCGACGAGCTGAGATTGTGCCAGACCCGCTTGATGCTGCCTACCAAGACCTGGTGGGTGATGGAAGCCGGCCTGAGCAAGACCTATCAGGCGCACCCGGACTGGTGGCAGTCCCCCGGCCGCGCCGAGCTGGCCGCCCGGATGGACGCCGAGGCCAAAGCCTACAGCGTCTACGAGCTGGTGCCGAAGCTGGACCCTTACTTCGAGCAGGTCCACCAACCACGCGACGACCTGGGCAGCCACAATCTCAGCACGCCTTACGAGTTCGCCACGCTGCTGGCACACCAGTACCTGCGCAGCGGCCTCAGCGAACGCGCTGCACGCTGGCAGGACGAGGTGGCGCGGCTAGGCTACGGTAAAGCGGGCCTCAAGGCCGGGCAGGTGGGCAATATCGCCACCTTTTACGGCAAGGGAGGCAACGGCTGGCGTCTGCTGACCTACACCGGCTACTTCAGAACCAAAGACGGGCACCACGTCGTCTATGCCTTTATGCAGCACGGCGCCAACGAGTGGTACACCATGCCGAACACCTACCGCGCTTTCGCCTGGATCAATGCGGCGGTAGATGAGGTTATTGGAGAACAGAAAAAAGTGCTGCCCGCAGCGTCCGCCTCGGCACCCGCGATCTCAGGACCAGCAGCTTCGGGGGTGGCCGCCTCGGGAGCTGCAGTGGCTGCGGGCACACCCTGAAGTCGCCCGCTGCTCCGCAAACTAGACGCACCGGCTTCCCGCACTGGCTGCGCTCGTCAAGAACGGGAAAACGAATCCCTGCTCGTCGAACGCTCTAGTTCTGAGCGCGGTTCTTCTTGGGGTCCAGCACGGCGCCCTGTGGTGTCAGCAGGATATTCACGTCGTTGCCCAGGCCGCCGGGGTCGGCCGGGTCAATGCGGCGGTCCAGCGCTGTCACCGAACCTGGCCAGCGCACCACCACGCCCGACGCCTGCGCTGGCCGGTAACTGATACGGCGTTTCTCGCCTGAACGCAGCTGGCCGAACTCCAGCGTTTCGCCGCCCAGCTCCACCGTGACCGGCCCGGCGATGGCAGGCGCCGTATTGGTCACGCTGACCACCGGGGTCCGTCCTCCGCTGTCCAGGCAGCCACCCAGCAACGGAGCCAGCAGCAACGCGCTCAGCCGGAGCCGGGAGGTGCGGGTCATGCGCGCCGGTCCTGCGGCTGGCTGCGGAGGCGCTCCAGCTCGGCAGCCACGGCAGCGTCCAGCCGGGCGCGGGCCTCGGCGTAGGGGGCCTCGACCGTGGCGCCGGCAGCCGGTACGTGTCCGCCGCCCCCCAGCGCCACAGCGATGTTCTGGGCGCTCAGGCCCCCGCGGGAGCGCAGCGAGAACTTGACCCGGTCGCCGTAGTCCTTGACCAGCACGGCCAGCAGGGCACCCTCGGCGTTGCGCAGCATACCCACGTAGGGGTCTACCTCGTCCCAGTTGGCGCCGGCCCGCTCCAGCATGGCGTCGTCCACGCGGGCCAGCACCACCTGACCACCCTGGGCGAATTCCAGTGTGTTGAGCACCTCACGCAGCAGGATGTAATAGGTGGGCGAGTTCTGCATGCGCTGTTCATTCAGCCAGTTCAGCCGGGCGCCGTATTCCAGCAGCCGCGCTCCGGTGCGCAGGGTCTGCGGGGTGGTGCTCGAAAACTGGAACGACCCGGTATCGGTAATCAGGCCCAGCAGCAGCGGGGTAGCCAGCGCCTCGGTCCACTGGACTTCCAGGGCGTCCAGCACGTCCACCATCATCTGGGCTGTGGCCGGCTGCGAAGGGTCCACCAGGAGCGTGTCTGCCTGGCGCTGGTTGGTGCCATGGTGATCGATGTTGACCACCGGCCCGCCGAAGGCGGCTATCTCGGCGCCGCCCACACGCACATGGTCGTTGCTGTCCACGTCCAGCACGGCAGCCAGGGCGCCGGCGGGCCACTCGGTCAGCGGTGCACACAGCTCGCCCTCTTCGGGCAGAAACTGCAGGTAGCGTGGCAACGTCATGGGGGCGTAGACCTCGCGGCCCAGTTCCCGCAGGGCCCGGGTCAGGCCCAGCACACTGCCCAGAGCGTCGCCGTCCGGGTTCTCGTGGGTCAGCACCACGGTGGGACCGCTGTGGTCCAGCAGGGCCCGGGCCACCTGCTGAACCTGGGCCGCGTAGTCGGCCGGGCCTTGGTTGTCGGTTTGCGTCATCCCGGCAGTATAGGTGGCCCATCCCAGTGCGGCGGGGCGAGTGTCCTGAGGTGGGATGAGCCTGCTTCCCGTCTTGCTCCGCAGGGCAGGCGCGGCGGGACAGCGTGTCAAATTCCTCATGCCGCCGTTGGCTACACTGAAGCATGTCAACCCTATTCTCTGTGCCGTCCGTGCCTGGCCGCGTGCGCCTTCAGCCCTGGCTGGCCGCATTGCTGCCCGCCGCCTTGCTCGTGGCCTGCGGAGATTCGGCCACCAGTGGGCGGGTCTACCGCGACCCGCTGACCTTCGGCACGTCCAGCCTGCCGGCGGCCTACCTGGGTGAACCCTACGAGGCGGCGCTGGACCTGCGCGGGGGCACCGGCCCTTACGGTGTGAAGTTGGCCAGCGGCGAGCTGCCGCAGGGTGTAGAGCTGAAAAACCAGCGCCTGAGCGGCACTCCTGCCAAGACCGGCACGTTCCGCTTCACCCTGCAGGCCAGCGACGCCAACCTCAGCAGCAAGGCGCAGGAGTACACCCTGAATGTGGGCGACCTGCCGCCGCTCAAGCTGAGTCCCGAATTGCCCCGCGCCGAGATTCGTGGAGCCACCCGCATTCCGCTGAACATCACCGCGCCGCGCACGGCCCGCGCTGCCCGCGTGACCTGGGATCTGCCGCAGGGTGCACGGGTCACGCGGGTGCAGGGTGGACCGTCCAACGGCCTGCTCAAGTGGGAGCAAAAAGGCCAGACCCTGACCCTGGACCTGGGCTTCCGGGCGGTGCCGCGCTCCGGCGAACAGGTGGCTCTGCTCCATGTGGAGCCGGCCCGCCCACTGACCCTGGACGCCAAGGGCTTCCGCTTCCGCGTGCTGGACGGCAGCGGCAAGGACTTGACGGCGCAGCCGGCCGCTTCGGGCACGGCAACTGCACCAGCCGCTTCGGGCGCGGCAACCGCACCAGCTGCCTCGGGCACAGCAACTGCACCAGCTGCTTCGGGTACAGCGACCGCACCGGCCGCTTCAGGTACAGCGACCGCACCAGCCACTACCTCGGGCGTGACTGCGGTCCCGGCAGATGCGGCGAGTGGGGCGGCCACATTGCCCGCCGGATTTCCGCCCCGTCCCGGCAGCCAGCCGGCGGTGAAGCCATGAGGGGAGTGGCCGGCTGGCTGGGCCTGGCCCTCAGTCTGGGAACCGTGCAGGCGGCGGTGGCTCCGGACCTGAGCCTGGAACAGCAGGCCCGCCGCGCCGAGCTGATTGTGCGTGGCTCTCTGGGCACCCCCCAGACCGTCATCGAAAGCAGCGTGACCTGGCGCGTGTATCCCCTGACCCTGACCGAAACGGTTGCCGGTGATGCCGGCAGGTTGCCCCGGCAAGCCGAGCAGCCTGCGCTGTACGTCTGGTCCGAAGCTGGCGACCTGCCGCAGTGGCGCACCGGGCAGGACGCTTTTTTCCTGCTGTACACGGCCCGGCTGGACAGTCCATTGGTGGGCTACAACCAGGGGTACTACCCGGTGGTGGACGGCAAAGTAGAGCTACCGGGCCAAAGTGCGCCGGCCACTCAGACTCCAGCCACGCCGGTTCCGGCCAACCCGTTGTTGCCTCAGCCTCAGCGTCCGGTGCCTGGAGCTATACCACAGCATCAGGCGAGTGGGGCGCCGCCTGAGCAGCCTCAGCTGGTGCAGCCGGGGCCGGGCCTGACCGAGCTGGCGCCCCCACCGGCCGACGACGCTCCGGACGCTCCACCTGTCACCGGTCCGGTCCGTGACCCGGAGGGGCTGCCGGGCCTGCCCAGTGCCGCTGCTCCCGTGGCCACTGCTCCTTCAGTCACCGCCCCTCCGGTCACTGCCCCTGCAGTCACAGCTTCCCAACAGGTCACCGTGGACGAGTTCCGCGCCTTGCTGCTGCGTGCGCGCAGCGCCGGGCAGGGGAGGGGGCAGTGATGCGGCGCGGTCTGGGATTGGCCGCTCTGTTGCTGGCCGGCAGTGCGTCGGCTGCCGACTTGACCCTGCGTCCGCAGGGGCCAGACCTGACCCGCGCCGTGCAGCAGGCGCTGGCCGAGCTGTCTACGCCGGGGCTGCCGCTGCGGCTGGTCACCACGGGCGGCCCGGCCCTGACGCTGGGCAGCTCCAGCGGCGTGCCCTTTAACCCCGATGTGGCCGTGCGGACGGTGGGCCAGGGCGCACAGCGGCGCATAGAGATCAACCCGCAGGGGCCGCTGACGCTGAACGTGGCGGTCCGCCAGGCACTGGCCCAGGAGTTCGAGCTGGACGCCTGGACTCCGGAAGCGGCCCGGCTGCGTTTCAGTGGCGCTGACCTGAACGGGGACGGTGCCGTGGACCTGACCGACCTTGCCCTGCTGATGAGCAACTTGGGCGGCAGTGGCCGGGGTGACCTGAACGGTGACCGCCAGGTGGACGACGCCGACCTCAAGCTATTTGCCGAGGCATACCAGTTGCCCTGAGACCGATTGCGGTTGAATTACCACAGGTGCAGCAATGAGGCCTGGGCAAGTGGGAAAACGTGTTGCTACACGGAATGAAGAGGCGTACAGCGCTTTCTGTGGGATGTTGCGAAATTCGCTGCAGTGCATCTGACCTCCGCTCCGTGCTGCTCGGATAGGCAACCCGGAGTGCTGCCCCCCATCCCGTAAACTGTGTGTATGACCACCCCAGCTCTCCGCTCCGGCCGGCTGCTTCGCCCCGCTCTTCTGGGCCTGTGTGCGCTGCTGCCAGTCGCCGCCGCGCAGGCGACCCCGCAGGCTCCGGTTCCCCCGACGGCCGCCGCCTCTGCCCCGGCTGCGGCTGCTGTGCCTACCCCCGCGCAGCAGGCTGCTCAGGCCCGTGCGCGGCTGGCCCTGCCCGACCCCGGCCTCAGCCGGCTGGCGGCAGAGCTGAGGGGCGCGGTGGGTGGGCGGCTGTACCGCTGTCCGCCCTCTTTACGGCTGCCGGCACAGGCCGTGTGCCTGTATGCACGCGGCGAGAGGGCCGAGTTGCAAAGCCGCATTGCCGCCCAGCTGGGAGACCGGGTGTTGGGTCAGTGGCAGGCCCAGGGGCCGCTGCTGAACCTGTTGCTGCGGGCAGACGGCGCCGCTGAGACTGGGGCCGCTGAGACCGGTGCCGCCAGCGAATATGTGGCCCTGCTGGACCTGGGAGAAGGCGACCACCTGCTGATTCTGAACACCGAGCCGGCTGCCGCAGCGGTTCCCGCTACGCCAGTTCCCACCACGCCCGGCGAAGTGGAACTGTACCTGACCCCCGCTGACCTGATTGGTGTGGTCCGCGTGCAGCACCTCGGCGGGCAGAACTACCGCCTGACGCCCCAGGGCGGGACCGCTGCCGATGTGCAGGTGGGCGCTCTGGAACTGGCTCAGGGAGGAACCATCACTCCGCTGCCTTTGCCGCTGCGGATTCAGGGAAGCGAGCTGTACATTCCCGCCAGTGTGCTGCGGACCATCGGCTGCGTGCTGAGTCCCACCGAAGGGGCACTGACCGTGGCCTGTGGCCGCACCAGCGTGGGCGTTACGCCGCGCCGACTCTGAAGCAGCTTGCGGCGGGGAGTGCATGAGGCCAGATTTGAACAGACCTTCATGGCGGGTTAGGGGCACCTTTGGACAGAAACTCTGTCCCGGTGCACTACGTAATAGTAGGCGCAAGGAGGAATACCCATGAGCATCTTTGACCGACTGAGCCGACTGATCCGAGCCAACGTGAACGACATGATTTCCAAGGCGGAAGATCCCAGCCTGATTATCGAGCAGGCCCTGCGCGATATGCGCGCCGCCTACACCGACGCCCGCCGCGAAGTGGCCGAGGCCATGAGCCAGAGCACCAAGCTGGAGCGCGAAGCCAAGACCAACGAAACCCTGTCCGAGGAGTACAACCGCAAGGCCGAAGAAGCCCTGCGTGCGGGCAGCGAGGACCTGGCCCGCGAAGCCCTGCGCCGAGCCCAGAACCACAAGGACCTGGCCGCCGGCTTCCACGAGCAGGCCGGCAACCAGACCGCCATCGTGGACCGCCTGAAGACCCAGCTGCGCGCCCTGGAAGCCAAGATTGACGAGATGGAATCCAAGAAGTCGCTGCTGGCTGCCCGTCAGAGCACGGCGCAGGCCGGCGCCACCCTGGAGCGCGTCAGCGGCTTCGACCAGGCCGGCGGTGCGATGGACGCCTTCGAGGAAATGGAGCGCCGCGTGCAGGGCATGGAAGACACCAACCAGGCCATGACCGAGCTGCGTACCGAGAACGACATCGACGCGCAGCTGGCCAACCTGGGCCGCGACCGCGAGCTGGACGACGCGATGGAAGCGCTCAAGCGCAAGGTTGCCGACAGCAAGCAGTCCTGAGCTGCACTGCCTGCAAGCTCAATCCTAGGACGGAGGTGCCGCTGGCATTTCCGTCCTTTCTCTGTGGCCCTGCCGGCGACCGGACATTTTCTGGGCATGGGTGATAGGCCCGGCCCGCCCTACAGGGACTCCAGGCCACGGTGCCGCCTGCAGGAATGATTTACCCTAGAACGCATGATGCGTTTCACCACTTTGCTGGGGCTGGCGCTGCTGGGCGGCAGCCTGGTGGCCTGTGCCCCTGCGCAGACCGCTGCTCCCGAGGTCCGGGCCACTCCCAGTGTGGACCGGGTGTCCTTTTATCCCTCGCAGCCGGGGCTGGCCTGGACCTATCTGCCCCAGGGCGAGCCGGCTGACCGTACCCCCTATGTGCTGCGCTCGCTGGGGCCAACCATTTTCAAGGGTCAGACGGTCAGTGCCTTTTCGCTGACGGGGCGCGGCGCCGAGCAGACCTGGTTCCGGCAGGTCGGTGGAGACGGCGTGAACCTGCTGGGCTTTACCAAGCCGGGTGTGCTGGTCAACCTGGAGCCGGCCTGGCGTGAGCTGCCTGCCCAAGCGGAGTTGCGGGTGGGCGGTGCCTGGCAAGGTGCGACCCGCGTGACCGTGATGGACACCGAAAAGAACCGCGTGGTGCGCGAAGGCACGCTGAACTACCGCTACGATATCCAGGACCGCCGGCAGATTGCCGTGCCGGGCGGCAGCTACGACGTGTTCGTGATTACCCGGCGCGTGTCCGACGACCTGGGCGGGCTGTTTCCGGCCGTGCAGCAGATGTATTACGCGCCCTACATCGGTGAGGTCCGCACCTACGAAGACCTGCTGCTGACCGGGCAGAACTATGCCCGCCCGCAGGTCCGGCCATGAGCGGCCCTACCGAGGCTGGGCTCTCAAACACGCCACTGCTGGACCGGATTCACAGCCCCGCCGACCTCAAGCGTCTGCCCCGGCAGCAGCTGCCGGCCCTGAGTGCCGAACTGCGCGAGGAAATCGTGCGGGTCTGCTCGGTGGGTGGGCTGCACCTGGCGTCCAGCCTGGGCGCCACCGACGTGATTGTGGCGCTGCATTACGTGCTGAACTCGCCGCGTGACCGCATCCTGTTCGATGTAGGCCACCAGGCCTACGCCCACAAGATGCTGACCGGCCGCCGCGACCAGATGCCCACTGTGAAGCAGGAAGGGGGCCTGAGCGGCTTTACCAAAGTCACCGAGAGCGAGCACGACGCCATCACGGTGGGGCACGCTTCCACCAGCCTGGCCAACGCGCTGGGCATGGCGCTGGCCCGCGACGCCCGCGGCGAGGACTACGAGGTGGCCGCCGTGATTGGCGACGGTTCGCTGACCGGGGGCATGGCGCTGGCCGCGCTCAACACCATCGGGGACCTCGGCCCCCGCATGCTGATCGTGCTGAACGACAACGAGATGAGCATCTCGGAGAATGTGGGCGGCATCAACCGTTTCATGCGGAGTCTCCAGGTGCATCCGCTGGTGCGCGAGGGCGAGGATGTAGGCCGCAAGGCGGTCAAGGCGGTCAGCAAGCCGCTGGCGGACATTGTCAGCCGGGCCAAGCACTCGACGCGGCATTTCTTCGACCCACACAGCGCCAACCCGTTCGCGGCGATGGGGCTGCGCTACGTCGGGCCAGTAGACGGGCACAACGTGACCGAGCTGGTCTGGCTGCTGGAAAAACTGAAGGAGCTGGACGGCCCGACCATCTTGCATGTGGTGACCCGCAAGGGCAAGGGCCTCAGTTACGCCGAGGACGACCCCATCAAGTGGCACGGCCCGGCCAAGTTCGACCCGGCCACTGGGGAATTCACACCGAGCAATGCCTACAGTTGGAGCAGTGCCTTCGGGGACGCCGTGACCGAGTGGGCCGCCGAAGACCCGGACATTTATGTCATCACGCCGGCCATGCGTGAGGGCAGCGGCCTGGTGCAGTACAGCCAGACTCACCCTAAGCGCTATCTGGACGTGGGCATTGCCGAAGACGTGGCTGTCACCACGGCGGCGGGCATGGCCCTGCGCGGCATCAAGCCCATCGTGGCGATTTATTCCACCTTCTTGCAGCGGGCCTACGACCAGGTGCTGCACGACGTAGCCATCGAGAACCTGAACGTGATTTTCGCAGTGGACCGGGGCGGCATCGTGGGGGCGGACGGGGCCACGCACAACGGCGTATTCGACCTCAGCTTCCTGCGCTCTATTCCAAACGTGCAGATTGCCCAGCCGCGTGACACCCGTGAGCTGCGGGCCATGCTCAGGGGCGCGGCGCGGGTGGGCGGCCCGGTGGCGATTCGCTACCCACGCGGCAACACCGACCAGCTGCCGGCGGGCGAGTGGCCAAGCATAGAGTGGGGCACCTGGGAGCGCATGAAAGCCGGCGACGATGTGGTGATTCTGGCGACCGGCAAACCGCTGGCAGATGCTCTGGCGGCGGCACAGGGCCGCCCCGGCGTAGGCGTGGTGAACGCCCGCTTCGTCAAGCCGCTTGACGAGTTCATGTTGCGCCAGATTGCCGGCTCGGCCCGCGCCATCGTGACCGTAGAAGACAACACTGTGGTAGGTGGTTTCGGCAGCGCGGTGCTGGAAACTCTCAGCCGCTGGGGCCTGAGCGTACCCGTGCATATCTTGGGCATTCCCGACCAGTTTCAGGAGCACGCCAAGCCCGAAAGCGTGTATGCCCGCGCCGGTATGGACGCGGCGGGCATCGGCCGGGTGCTGGATGAGCTGGGAGCGGTGCGGGGCTGAACCTGCTGCTCCGCACCGCTCGAGTGGGCCGCTCCGCGCTGGAGCCGGCCCGCTTCTGTTTGAATTTGCGTGAAGTGGCTTTGCCCTGGCCGTCTGGGGGCGTCATTTCCTGACCGTGCGGTCAGTGGCCGGTGCTACACTCTGTGCATGACTGCTCCTGCTCCTTCGCCCGAAACCACCAAACGGGCGAAACTCATTCTCTTCTTCACCATTTTTACGGCCATGTTGGGCCTCAGCGTGCTGTTTCCTATCATTGCACCGCTCAGCCGCGAGCTGGGCCTGAGTGCTGTGCAGGCCGGCTGGTTTTCCACCGCCTACTCGCTGATGCAGCTGGTATTCTCCACGTTCTGGGGGGCACGCTCCGAGCGGCAGGGCCGCAAGTCGGTCCTGCTGCTGGGCCTGGTGGGCTTCGCGCTCAGTTTCGGGCTGTTCGGCCTGTTTGCCACCATGGGCATGAATGGGGCACTGGGCGGCACGCTGCTGTTCGGGCTGCTGGTGGCGTCACGCCTGCTTGGCGGCATGCTGTCCAGCGCCACCCTGCCCACGGCGCAGGCGATGATGGCCGACCTCAGCAGCGAAGCCGACCGGGCCGGCGCGATGGGTCTGATTGGCGCCGCGTTCGGCCTGGGCGTGGTCTTCGGGCCGGCGCTGGGCGGGTTCCTGTCGGGCTTCGGGCTGGTGGCGCCGGTGTATTTCAGTGCGGCCCTGGGGCTGCTGACGGCCGTGGCTGCCTACTTCACGCTCCCCGAGACGCGCCACGCCGCCGACCGCACGGCGGCCAGCCGGGAAGACGCCGGCGCGGCCCGCCGTCAGCTGCTGTCGTCGCAGGGAGTGATAGCCTTTTTGGTCATCAGTGCGCTGTACACCATGGCCAGCGTGCTGATGGAGCAGACCATCGCCTTTTATGTGGGCGACGTGATGCACCTGGACCCGCAGCAGACCGCCAAGACTGTGGGAATGATGCTGGCCTTTTTCGGCCTGCTGTCGGCCGCCGTGCAGGGCGGGGCCATGCGCCGGCTGGGCAAGACGGTCCCGCTCAGCCGCCTGATTCCCGCCGGCATGCTGGTGATGGGTCTCGGTATGCTGCTGATTCCCCTGATGGGCAGCTTCTGGGCCATTACGGCGGCGCTGTGTGTGGTCGGTGTCGGTACGGCGGTGCTGGGTCCCAGCCTCAGCACGGCGCTGTCGCTAAGTGCGGGGCGCGACGGCCAGGGCGCGGTGG
This sequence comes from Deinococcus proteolyticus MRP, assembly GCF_000190555.1. Lineage (GTDB taxonomy): Bacteria > Deinococcota > Deinococci > Deinococcales > Deinococcaceae > Deinococcus > Deinococcus proteolyticus. The sequence goes on along the minus strand of NC_015161.1, from coordinate 1,262,722 downwards.
CGGGCCTGAACTCCAGTGCGCTGGCCCTGGGCCGTATGGCCGGCCCACTGGTCGGCACGGCACTGTATCAGCATGTGAGCTGGCATGCGCCGTACTACTTCTCGGGGGGGCTGCTGCTGGCGTTGCTGGCTGTCACGGCCCTTGTGCGCCCACCCTTCCCCAACAACGTGCAGCCTGAAGCCGGAGCGCCGGCATGAGCGGACCCGCCAAAAGTACGCTGAACCCTGGCCGCGCTCTGGCGGTGCGGGTCCTTCACCGCGTCTTGAGCGGCGACAGCTACGCCGCCCCGGCGCTGGACGCCTCGCTCGCCTCGGCCGGGCTCCCGGCGCGTGACGCTGGCCTGGCCACCCACATCGTGTACGGCACCCTGCGCCGCGCCCCGGCCCTGCGGCTGGCGCTGAATCCGCTGCTGCGCGGCAAGACGGCTCCCAAAGCCTGGGCCTTGCTGCTGGCCGGCGCGTTCGAGAAACTGTATCTGGGTACGCCCGAGCACGCTGTGGTCAACGAGTACGTGTCGCTGGCCCGCGAGTCGCGCTTCGCTCCGCCCGGTCTGGTCAATGCCGTTCTGCGCCGGGTGCAGGCGCCGCAGGAGGACACTCCCGAGGCCCGCTACGCGCTGCCTGCCTGGTTGGCAGAGGAGCTGGGCCGGGTGTACGGCGAGCAGGCCGCTGATGTCATGGAAAGCCTGCTGGAACCGCAGCCACTGTGGCTGCACCTGGGCCAACAGGGACCAGACCTGCTGGAAAGCGAGGGCAGCCTGATTGAGCGCACCGTGGCCGGAATAGATGCCGTCACCCTGGACCGCCCACTGCGCCAGACTGCCGCCTACCGCCAGGGTCAGGCCCAGCCAGTGAACCCCGCCAGCGCGGCGGTGGTCACGGCCCTGGGAGAGGTACGGGGGCAGAAGGTCTACGACCTTGCCGGGGGAGCGGGCATCAAAGCCGCCCTGCTAGCCCTGGCTGGAGCGGACGTGACCAGCGTAGAGCTGCAACCGCACAAGCATGCGGCGGCCCGCAGCAACCTCAAGCGCCTGCATGCCCGCGCCCGGCTGATCACCCATGACCTGACCCGCCCGCTGGACGCGGCTCCGGCTTCGCTGGTGCTGCTGGACGCTCCCTGCACCGGCAGCGGCACCCTGCGTGCCCACCCGGAAATCAAAGCCCGCCTGACTCCACAGGCAGTGGGGGAGATGGCAGAGCTGCAAGCCCAGCTGCTGGACAACGCCGCCGCGCTGGTGGAAGCCGGTGGACTGCTGGTGTACTCGGTCTGCTCGGTTTTCCCGCAGGAGGGCCCGCAGCGTGTGCAGGCCTTCCTGGCCTCCCACCCCGATTTCAGCGCCGAACCGCTGCCCGACCTGGGCGTGCCTACCCTCCCCGCCGAGGTCGGTGTCTTTACTGTGCCGCTGGACGGACTGGACGGCTTTTATATGGCGCGGTTGAGAAGGCAATGAGCGAGGCCCCTTATCTCACCGGCCCTGCGGTTTGCCTCGGCTCTGGGGCAGAGGCTCTGGCGCTGGTGAGCCTCAGCTACGAGGCAGACACCGCAGCGTTTCTGCTGGACAGCTCGGCCTTGCCGCCGGCCTTTTTCGACCTGTCCAGCGGCGTAGCAGGCGATGTGCTGCAAAAGCTGACCAACCACGGCCTGCAGGTGGCTGTGGTTATTTCGCCTGACACAAGCTGGTCGCAGGCCTTCAGGCAATTTGCCGCCGAAACCAAAAAGGGCCGCACCTTTGCCCTGTGTGATACAGAAGCAGAGGCGCGGTCCTGGTTGGCACGGGCCTGAGGTTGGTCTTGTTCCTCAGGTCCGCTGGTGTTATTCCACGTCCAGCGCAGCGTCCAGGGCCACTTCAATCATCTGGTTGAAGGTGAGCTGGCGCTCCTCGGCGGTGGTTTCCTCGCGTGTAATCAGGTGGTCGCTGACCGTCATGATGCCCAGGGCCTTCACGCCGTACTTGGCAGCCAGGGTGTACAGGCCGGCGGCTTCCATCTCTACCGCCAGCACGCCGAAACGGGCCCAGCGCTCGTATTCCTTGGGGTCGTCGGTGTAAAAGGTATCGCTGCTGAGGATGTTGCCCACGTGGGCGGTGAAGCCGCGCTCGGTGGCGATTTGGTAGGCGCGCATCAGCAGGCTGAAATCGGCAATAGGAGCAAAGTTGGCCGTGCCGAAACGCAGGTTGTTGATGTTGGAATCGGTGCAGGCGGCCTGGGCCAGCACCAGGTCACGGATATGCACGCTTTCTTGGTAGCTGCCGCAGGAGCCCACGCGAATCAGTTTCTTGCAGCCATAGAACTCAATCAGCTCATTGATGTAAATCATGGCGCTGGGAATACCCATGCCGGTGCCCTGCACGCTGACCGGGCGGCCCTTGTAGGTGCCGGTGAAGCCCAGCATGCCGCGCACAGTGTTGTGCTGCACGGGGTTTTCCAGGAACGTCTCGGCGATGTACTGGGCCCGCAGAGGGTCGCCCGGCAGCAGGACGGTTTCGGCAATCTGGCCTTTTTCGGCGCTCAAATGCACACTCATAGGCTTCAGCGTAGCAGAGGGAACCCCCAGCCGCGCAACCGGAAACGCAACCAGAAAGCTGGGCACGAACCAAAAAAAGCGCCCCCGGGGGGACGCTTCTTGGAACGCCTTTAGCCCAGGGGCAGGTAGCCCGGGGGCCGGCGCCGCAGCTTACTGCTGGGCTTCGGCGGCAGCCTTGGCCTTGTTGATGGCTTTGGCCAGGCGGCTCTTCTTGCGGGCAGCGGCGTTCTTGTGCAGGGTGCTGCCCTTGGCGGCCTTGTCAATCAGGCTTTCGGCCTTCTGCTGCAGCTCGGCGACGTTGCCGCCTTCCTGCACGGCCATCAGGGCCTTCTTGCTGAAGGTCTTGATGGTGCTCTTCTTGGAGCGGTTGCGCATACGGCGCTTGAGGCTCTGGCGGTGACGCTTCTGGGCGGAGGGGTGACGTAGTGCCATGTGGGTTCTCTCTTTCTCCCGCATTCAGCGCGGGGCGGTCTCCAGGCCCCGGTCCAGCTGGGGGGGGCGGAAACACGAACGCCGAGTGTGTTGGGACTGCGGCGCACAGCAGGCCGCCTGTCGGCCGTGCCTGCGCTGCCCACCCCCGCTTGGGCAGTGGATAGGCAACCTCGGCAGTGTAGCGTTTGCGCTGGCCTGCCGCAAGGCTTCAGACTGAGCCTATGACCGGTCCTGACGCTGAACCTGCCGCCACGCTGCAGCCCGACACCCCCGAGTGGGAAGCCGCCCGCGAGCGGCTGCTGGGCTACGCTTTCGCCGCCCTGTCGCGCCGGGCGCTGAGCGAGGCCGAGTTGCAGACCCGGCTGCAAAAACGCAGTGACCGGCCGGAGCTGATTCGGCATGTGCTGGACCGGGTCAAGGAGCTGGGATACCAGAACGATGAAACGGTCGCCGAGGGCGAGGCCCGCCGCCGGGGCGTAGGCAGTTACCGCGTGCGCCAGAAACTCAAGCAGCGTGGCCTGGACGAAGAACTGATTGCCGAAGTGCTGGAGGCCCGCGACCCCGGCGCCGAGGAGCAGGACGCCCGTGAGCAGCTGGCACGCCGCCTGCCGGGCTTTGCCCGCAAGAAGAACCCGCGTGCCAGTGCCTACGCCTGGCTGACCCGCCGGGGCTACCCTTCCGATGTGATTCGCCGTCTGCTGGATGAGGTGGCCGGCGAGCTGCCCGAGCCGGAGCGTCCGGCCCGCGCTTCCTCCTTCGGGCGCTCCACGTTTGGGCGGTCTGGGGGGGGCTGGGGGCGGGGCGGCTCCTGAAGGGGTGGGGCGCGTCCCCCGCTTTACTCTTGACCGTCCGTGCCCGGAAGCATACACTGGGGTCCGGTTTCGAGGCGTAGCGCAGCCTGGTAGCGCACTTCGTTCGGGACGAAGGGGTCGGAGGTTCGAATCCTCTCGCCTCGACCAGATAAGCCCCCGCATCTTCTGACAAGGTGCGGGGGTTTTTTTCTTGTGCCGCCGGCTCTTAGCGCAGCCGCAGCTCGCCGCTGCTCAGGAGCAGTGTGGCTTCGTCCCCAAAGGGCCAGAGCTTCAGCTGCGCGGCGTCCTGCGCCTCGCGGGCGAATTCGGGCAGCAGGGGCAGGCGGTTTTTGGGACCGGCGTTCCAGACAGGTGCGCTGTAGGGCAGGCCAGTCAGTTCCTTGGCGCGCTGCACAGCGGTGTGCAGGTCGCCCAACTCATCGACCAGGCCGCGCTCCAGGGCGTCCGCGCCGGACCAGATGCGCCCCCGGCCCAGCTCGTCCACCTGCTCGGTGCTCAGGCCCCGGCCCTGGGCCACCCGGTCCACGAAGCGGGCGTAGGTCTCGGCAATGGCGCGGCGCAGATAGTCGCGCTGCCGCTCGGTCAGTGGATGGCTGGAGTGGAACATCAGCGCTTCTTCACGGCCCAGCTGCTCGGGGTTCAGGCCGTGGCGGCGGTTGAACTCCTCGGTAATCGGCCGGCCGGCCACCACGCCGATGCTGCCGGTCATGCTGTAGGGACTGGCAATGACCCGGTCGGCGGCCGCCAGCACATAGTAGCCGCCCGACGCTGCAAAGGCGCCCATCACGGCCACCACCGGCTTTTCGCTGGTCTGTACCTCGCGCCAGATCAGGTCCGAGGCGAGCGCCGAGCCGCCGCCCGAATTTACGTACAGCACAATGGCCGCCGTCGTCCTGTCTTCCTTGGCATGGCGCAGCGCCGCCACGACCGTGTCCGAGCCGGCGCTGGGGCCACCGGTCAGCGGCAGGGGCAGCGGGTTGTGCCGGCTTGGCCCGGTCACGATGTTGCCTTCCACACTGACCACCGCCACCCGGCCAGCCTTGCTGGAAGCCCGGACAGGCAGCAGCAGGTTCAGCACGGCCTCAAGCGGTTGTGAGGCCGGCCCGAGCAGCTCATCCTCGTAGGCTACGCCGGTCAGGATGCCTGCTTCTAGAGCCTGCCGGGCGCCCGTCACGCCGCCCTCAATCCAGCCGCGTACCTGCGCTTCGCTCAGGCCGCGCCCCTGAGCCACGTCCTGCACCCAGGCGTTCTCGCAGCTGTCCAGATAATCCTGCAGCTGCTCGCGGTTGGCGCCGTCCATCTCGCTGTCACTGAAGGGGGTCAGGGCCGACTTGTACTCACGGATACGCAGATTTTCAAAGCCGATGCCGTGCTTTTTCAGAAAGTCGCCCAGGTACAGCTGCTCCAGGCCGAAACCGTGCAGCCCCATTTCGGCGGACTCGGGGGCGACGAGTTCGCTGGCGCCGCTGGCCGCCAACAGGGTGGTCATGTTCACCTGCGGTAGGTACGCCACCACCCGCTTTTCGGCCGCCAGCCGCGAGAGCATGCCCTGGATGGCCCGCGCCGCCGCCGCCGAGAGCTTCAGTTCACCGAAGCGGACCAGCACGCCATGCAGCCACTCGGCGCGGGCCAGTCGGTCCAGGCGTTCTTCCAGCGCTTCAAGGGTTTTGGCGCGGTTGAGCATGGCCCGCAGCGGCTGCTGCGGCTGGCGGGCCGGATACTCGCCGCGCAGGTCCACCACCACCCATGTGGGCCGCGAGACTCCAGCGGGCAAAGAACCCGACTTGGACAAAGAGAAATTGAAGTTCATCGCTGTCCATTACGCGCCCCGGACCTGTCCGGTTCCCACCACGGTCATGAACACGCCTTGATCTGGCGCACCTACACGGCAGCACGTGAGGCCGAATGAGAGGAGGTCGGCTTGCGTATGGCAGTTTGCAGCCCACCTGAGCTGCGTCCCTGTCAGGTGACGGCAATCTGACCGGGGGTCTCATCCATCACATCACGCCGGTCGCCAGAAGCCCCCCACCGGAATGCAATATTCCTCATGTCCGGGGGTGGCACGGTAAAGGCGTCTCCGTTCTGCTTAGCTCGCCAGCGCTGCTCCCAGGCCAGGGCCTGCCCACCTCCGGGGTGGGGTTGGCAGCGGCAGAACCCGGCCCTTTCTCCTCTCCATCCTCCGAGGTTCAAACCATGAAACAGCGTCTCTTTTCCACCGCTCTGATGTTATCCACCTTGCTGGGTGCTGCTGCGGCGCAGTCCTCCGCCTCTGACAGCTCCGTGCCCAGTGCTCAGCAGAGCGCCGCTTCGTCCGCGAGCACGGCAGCGCCCATGCTCGCGACTTCTGCCGCTTCTGCCTCCGCCAGCCTGCCGGAAAGTGCACTGGCTGTGCGCCGCATTCTGGAAAGCCGTGGTCTGCTGAACACCCCGGCTCCTGCCCGCCTGCCGGCCCCGCGCGGCCTGACCATCTCGGACAGCCTCCGGGCCCTGCTGCCCAACGCCGTCTGGGACCAGGCGACCACGGGAGCCACGTCTGCACCGGTCGCTGACAGTGTGACTGTGGATTCCTCCGACCTGTCCGCCGCCCAGGCTGAAATGGATAAGAGCGGGACTGGCAGCACTGCCCCCGAGAGTACCGCCCCCCTGACTGATGCGGCGGCCAGCGGCACCGTGGGCAGCACCACCGACGCCAGCCTGTCTGAAGGCAGCACCCCCGACCCCGCCGGCCCCAGCGTGGATATGGTCGGTACCACCGGCACTGCCAGCGACATGACGGCCACCCCCGCCGTTCCCGACTACGGCGACTCTGCAGCCGCGGCAGGTGTGACCGGTACGGCCAGCACCGGTTCAGCTGGCACCGGCACGGCTACGACTGGCGCAGGGACTGCCGTAGACAGCGCTGCCGCACGTCAGACCACTGGAAACCAGGGCGCTGGAGCCCCGGCCACGGCGGGCCAGAACAGCACTCAGGCCCAGGGCGAGACCATCCTGAGCGCCCTGCAGGCCGACGGCCGCTTCGGCACCTTCCTGAGCCTGGTGAAGTTCGCCGGCCTGGAAGAAGCCATCTTGGACGACCAGTACACCCTGCTGGTGCCGACCGACGAGGCCTTCGCCGCGCTGGACCCCGCCCTCGTGCAGGCGGTCAAGGCCGATCCCGAAGTGGCCGGGTATGTCCTGGGCTACCACGTGGTGCCGGGCACGCAGACTCCGGGACAGGGCACGCTGACCAACGTGTACAGCGAAGCCCTTCCTGCTGACCTGAAGGTCACCGGTAAGGCGCTGACCGCCGGCGGTAGCCAGGCTTACGCGCTGAGTAGTGTCATCGTGCCTGCCGAACTGACCGGAGACGGCAGCCAGGGCCAGTCTCCCCAGGGGACTCAAGGCACCCAGGGCGGCCAGACCGTCCCCGGCAGCCCTAAGTAATCCGGACGGCGGCCGAATCGCTAAAGCTTTAGCGATTCGGGCCCGGCCAGCGCGGCTCGGCGGACATGGGGAGTGAGGTGAGTCCCCACGCCCGCTCTGTCAGGCCGCCACTTCCTTGGCAGGGGATGTGGCTCCTTGCGGTGTGGTTGGCCGCATCAGGCCCGTATCAGGGCCGCTCTGTGTCGGGCCTGCTGCCGTCCAGTCCACGGCTGTCTTACCCACTGCGCTCTGCTTGCTCCAGGTCCGCCTGCCCCAGGTGAACCTGAAGCTGCGGAAAAGGTGGCGCTATGCCTGCTGCCTGCAGCGCCGCCTTGGCACCTTCTCGCAGCTGCATGGTGGTCACGGGATAGGTGGCGACATCCTCCTCGCAGACCCAGAAGCGCATGATCAGTTCCAGCGAGGATTCATCCAGCTCGCGCACCAGAACCTGCGGGGGGTGTTCCTGCCCCATGACTTTGGGATGGGTGTGCATGACCCGCAGCAGTGCGGCGCGGGCCACTTCTATGTCGGTCTGGTAGCCGACCCGCACCCCTACATTCAGCCGCAGCGCCCCGCCCTGGGTCAGGTTGGTGACCACGGCCCCGGCCAGCTCCTTGTTGGGAATGGAGACGTACTCGTTGTCGCGGGTGCGGATGCGGGTGGTGCGCAGCGTCAGGCCGCACACCTGGCCCTCGTGGTCCTTGGTGCGGATCCAGTCCCCGATACGGAAGGGCCGGTCCAGCAGCAGGGTGATGCCGCTGATCAGGTTGGCCAGAATGTCCTGCGCCGCAAACCCCACCGCCAGGCCCGCCACACCCAGGCCGCCCAGAATCGGCACCAGATTGATGCCGAACTGCGCGAAGATGAGGTAAGCCCCCAGCAGCAGCCACAGCCCCCGCAGTACATTGCTCACCAGCAGGGTGAGGCTGCCGTCCAGGTCCCAGTGACTGGCTTCACGGTTCAGGAAAAAGCGGATGGCGCTCCAGCCCACCGTCAGCATCAGCAGCAGCAGGTACACCCGCAGCACCGGCCCGGCGTAGCTGTTCACCCCCGGCGTGATGGCGAGGACCGAAATGATGCCCAGCATCCAGACCGTGAGCCGCAGGAACAGCAGCAGGAAATGCTGCCAGATGGCGCGGCGCGTGAGGTCCGCTATGAACCGCTCGGTGAGCTGCAACGTCAGCCAGCGCAGTGTCAGATACGCCAGCCCGTACAGTGCCGCGATGAGTAAGGCCAGTCCTGCGATGGGGCCGTACAGGCTCAGGCGCTCCAGGCCGTGCTGCACCGCCTCCCGGACCACCGCCAGCAGCCCGTCCCAGCCCAGCAGGGCGGAGGTGTCGGTCCAGTCGGGAGAAGTGGGTGCAGTGCTCACGGTGTCTCCAGGCACGGGCTCTCTAGGGACAGCTTTTTCAGACGGGAGAAAGGAGGGAAATCAAGCGGCATCCGGCAGGTCAGGCTTCAGCCGCAGCGGAAGGGAATGGGAATCGGGCCGCAGCAGAACACGCCCTGCATCCCAGCCTGGGGACGGACACCGCCGGCCAGCGGAGCGCCGCGCAGGATGGCGTCGTGGGCAGCGCGGCAGCTGCGGAACTGCGCGGCGATATCTTTCCGCCCGGCCCGTAGGCCCTGGCTGCGGATAATGCGGCTGACGGCCGCCGAGCAACTCTCGCCGCCGTGCAGCGCAGCGCAGGCACAGCGAAAGCCCTTGTAGGGCGAGAGGTAGCGCTGATACAGGCGGATACTGGTCAGAGCGAGGGCGTTGGCGGTTGAAGCGGGGTTGGGAGAGAGGGTCATGTGTAGAAGTGTAAAGCGGCAAAGCTATGCAGTGCTGGAAGTAGTCTGGGAGTTGGGGGAGGCCATCTGGTTACAGAGCGGGACTGTCCGCGACACCAGGGTGAATGCTGGGCGTCAAGTTCTGGAAGAGCTCAGCATATCCTGCACTTCTTCAGGGGTGTAGGCAGGCTGCCGCCGATGCAGCATGGCATGGCAATTAGGACAGACAGGTATAAGCTCAGTCAGGGGATTGACCTGATAGTACTCGCCTTAGGGGACGCAGGTGATGAACCTGAATATAGCCCCGCGCCACGTCGCCATAAATATCAACCAAATCGGTTTCGCAAATCTGACAGGCTGTTCCGAAATAGTTGATACAAGCAGCTCTAGCGGCGGGGTTTCGCTCGTAAGCATTGACCTGAATCTGCCGTAAGCTGCCTTCTCTGTAGGTTTGGGCGACCAGTAAGGGAATTTCGCCGGATTCATGAGATGCTGCTTCCTCCCATCCGTTCGTCAGTAGCGCCACTTTCAGTGAAGGCCGCAAGGTCCAATGAAAGTGTCCATCACGCCACTTCCCGGCAGCGATGTAGCGCCACCAGTGCGGGTTGCCGTCACCCTCGTCAGGCAAAGGCCCCAGCAGAGGTGCAAACTTGCGTGCCAGTTCTCCAATACGGAGGTTGGCAGCCGTCCGGCCACCTTTCAGGGCCGCTGCTCTTGCCAGAGAATGCGCCGTCAGAGTGTGCTCTGGCGCGTCCAGAAATGCCTGTAGGATCCGCCGATTGTTGTCGGTCAGGCGGATGTGGTCAAGGGCACAGGCAAACTCTGCGGCTGACCAGTTGGGATACATGGCCTATCTTGGCATGAAAAACCCCCACCCAACCGGGCAGGGGCCTTGGCTTCGGAGCGCTGCTTAGGCCTGCTCGCCCGCCAGGTGCAGCCAGGTGCTCAGTACGCTGTCGGGGTTCAGGCTCACCGAGTCGATGCCCTGGTCCATCAGCCACTTGGCAAGCTCTGGGTGGTCGCTGGGGCCCTGACCGCAGATGCCCACGTACTTGCCCTGCCGTTTGGCGGTGGCAATCGCCATACTCATCAGTGTCAGCACAGCTTCGTTCTGCTCGTCGAACAGGTCGGCCACCAGGCCCGAGTCGCGGTCCAGCGCCAAGGTCAGCTGGGTGAGGTCGTTGGACCCGATACTGAAGCCGTCAAAGTGTTCCAGGAACTGGTCGGCCAGGATGGCGTTGCTGGGCACCTCGCACATCATAATGACCTTGAGGTCGTTTTCGCCGCGCTTCAGGCCGTTCTGGGCCAGAATTTCGATGATGCGCTCGGCTTCGCCCACGGTCCGCACGAAAGGAATCATCAGCTGCACGTTGGTGAGGCCCATGTCGTCGCGCACTTCCTTCATGGCCTGACACTCCAGCGCGAAGGCTTCGGCAAAGTCAGCGCTGCGGTAACGTGAAGCTCCCCGGAACCCAATCATGGGGTTTTCTTCGGTGGGCTCGTAAGCGGGGCCGCCGATCAGGTGGGCGTACTCGTTGCTCTTGAAGTCGCTCAGGCGCACAATTACCGGCTTGGGCGCAAAGGCGGCGGCGATGCTGGCGACCCCTTCGGCCAGCTTCTCGCGGAAGAAATCGCGTGGGGTCGCGTACCCGGCTGTCTTTTCCTCAATCTGCGCCTTCACGTCCGCCGGCACGTTGGGATAATCCAGCAGGGCGCGGGGATGAATCCCGATCACGTTGGAAATCACGAACTCCACGCGGGCCAGGCCCACCCCGGCGTTGGGCAGCGCCGCGAAGCTGAAGGCGCGGTCGGGGGAAGCCACGTTCATCATGATTTTCATGCCCACTTCCGGCATGGCGTCCAGCTCCACCCGGTTCAGCTGGAAGTCCAGTTGCCCGGCGTACACGTAGCCGGTGTCGCCCTCGGCGCACGATACGGTCACGGCCTGGCCGTCGGTCAGGTCGCGGGTGGCCGTACCGGAACCCACCACGGCCGGAATCCCCAGCTCACGGGCGATAATCGCGGCGTGGCAGGTGCGCCCGCCCCGGTTGGTCACGATGGCGGAGGCCCGCTTCATCACCGGTTCCCAGTCGGGATCGGTCATGTCGGCTACCAGCACGTCGCCGTCCTGCACGGCATCCATCTGTGACACGTCCCGCACCACCCGCACCACGCCCGCGCCGATGCGGTTGCCCACGGCGCGGCCTTCGACCAGCACTTCGCCCTGGCCCTTCATCTCGAAGCGCTCCAGGGTACGTCCGGCGCGGCTCTGCACCGTCTCAGGCCGGGCCTGCAAGATATAAATCTGACCGTCGCGCCCGTCCTTGCCCCACTCGATATCCATCGGGCGGCCATAGTGCTTCTCGATGGTCACACACTGCCGGGCCAGTTCTTCCAGGTCGCTGTCGTTCAGTGAGAAAGCAGCCTGCTCGGCGGCGTCCACATCCACCGTCTGCACTCCGCCCGCCTCGGCATAAATCATCTTTTTCTGCTTGCTGCCACGGGTGCGGCGCAGCACGGCTTTTTTGCCCTGTTCCAGTGCCGGCTTGTACACGAAGAACTCGTCGGGGTTCACTGCACCCTGCACCACCATCTCGCCCAGGCCGTAAGAGCTAGTCACGAACACGGCGTCGCGGAAGCCGCTTTCGGTGTCCAGGGTAAAGGCCACCCCGCTGACGCCCAGGTCGGTGCGCACCATGCGCTGCACGCCCGCCGAAAGGGCGACTTCCGAGTGCGAAAAGCCCTGGTGGACCCGGTAGGAGATGGCACGGTCGTTGTACAGACTGGCAAACACCAGCCGCACATGGTGCAGCACCGCGTCAATGCCGCGCACATTCAAAAAGGTTTCCTGTTGCCCAGCGAAGGACGCTTCCGGCAGATCCTCGGCTGTGGCGGAGGAGCGCACGGCGACGTCCACATCGTCGCCCAGGCCGGCGTAGGCGGTGCGGACCGCGTCTTCCAGCGCCTGCGGCAGCTGCGCTTCCTCGACCCACTGCCGGATTTCCTTGCCGGCACGCGCCAGCTCGGTCACGTCGTTCACGTCCAGCGCACCCAGCCGCTCGTTGATGCGGGTTTCGATGTCGTTCTCGCGCAGAAACAGCCGGAAGGCGTCGGCCGTGGTCGCAAAGCCGCCGGGCACGCGCACGCCAGCGCCGGCCAGACCCTGAATCATCTCGCCGATACTGGCGTTCTTCCCGCCGACCGTTTCCACATCGGTCATACGCAGGGTTTCAAAGGGGCGAATCATCTCCATAACGTCTCCTTGAGCTTAGAAAAGCAGGGAGAATGCGGCAGGCCTGTCCGGGGACGGCGCCAGCATTCCTACCGTGCAGCTGCCAAATTGTGAGTGTATTGACTCGCGGTCAGTTTAGCCCAAAACCGTGAGACGGTTCGTTCCGGTCCTAAAATTCTGGACACTCCTTTCCCGCGCTAGTCTGGGCGTATGCCACAGCCACGTCAGGTCCTTGTCGTTTCAGACCACACTGGGATTACCGCCGAGAACATGGCCCGCGCCCTGCTGGCCCACTTTCCCGATGAGGACCTGAACTACTCGCTGCGCCCATTTATAGACACGGTGGCCAAGGCCCGCGCCCTGGCCGCCGAACTGGAAGCCGCCGATACGCAGGCCGAAAAGCCGCTGCTGTTCACCACCATTACGGTCCACGAGGTCCTGGCCGAACTGCGCCGCGCCCCCGCCGTGCACTTCGACCTGCTCAGCCGCAGCGTGCAGCAGCTGGAAGAAGAATTCGGCCGCCCGGCTGTCCGGCTGCCGGGGCGCTTTCACGATATGGCCGACCAACAGGGCTACCTGGGGCGCATGGAAGCGCTGGACTTCGCCCTGGCCACCGACGACGGTGTAGGCGACAAGCAGTATGGCCTGGCCGACGTGATTCTGGTTGGCGTATCGCGGGCCGGCAAGACCCCCACCAGCCTGTTTCTGGCGCTGCAACACGGCATCCGGGCCAGCAACTACCCCCTGGCCGAGGACGATTTCGAAACCGAGCAGCTGCCGCGCCCGCTGGAGCCTTACCGCACCAAACTGTTCGGCCTGACCATCGACCCCCAGCGCCTGCACGCCATCCGCACCCAGCGCAAGGCCGGCAGCCGCTACGCCAGTCTTGAGCAGTGCGAGTACGAGGTGCACCGCGCCGAGCGGCTGTACCAGAAATGGAATATCCCCGTGCGGGACACCACCAGCTCAAGCGTGGAGGAAATCGCGTCGGGGATACTGAGTTATTTGCGGTGAGTATCCAGGCGTTTCTGGATATTCCAGCAGGAGCAGGTTATTGGTTGGAGTTCTTCTGAACGGCCAGCTCAGGCCCGCTGATGCTTTCGACCACGCCGGTGTTCAGGTCCTGCACCAGCCAGGAGACCCAGTAGGTCCCTTCGGCATTGAAGCCCACCCGGCTGATGACCGACGTGCCCGCAGTGGTAACGGGCGATATGGTGCGGCCAACCACCTTGGTTACACCTTCAGGGTTCCGGAAGTAGGTGAGGGCGATAACCCGGCTGTCAGCTTGCAGGCTGGCGCAATTTGTCAGGCTCCCTGCCTCAGTCGTGGCATCTACCGTTTTATCGCTACAACCAAGCCCCCAGGCTCCGCTGCTATGCGTCAATTGTCCGTTCACGAACGAGCGGGCATCGGTGAAGACGGCTTCGGTCTTGAAGAGCTGTCCACGCTGAGCGCGATCGACACGTACCCACATCTCCTGGATGTTGGTGTTGCCAAGCGTGTCTTCGGTCGTCATCTGCAGGATGTACTGCCCGTCAGGGATGTACTCAGAGCCGTCTAGCTCAATCGGCATAACCACTTCATATGTTTCGGATACGTCCACCATTTTGCGGTTCAGCAGATAGGAGTTAACTGGGCGTCCATCTGGGTACAGGAAGCGCACCTGGACATATTTCAGGCCATCGTTGTCGGAAGCGTGAACCATCACACCGGAACCACGATTCAGCACCGGCAGCTTGGCCGTAGCGCTGGGCAGCTCGGCCACATTGCTGCCGTCATTAGAAATCCGAATGGGCAGGATGATGTTATTGGCCGGAGCGCTGGCATTCTGCACCGTCGAGGTGAAGCGGCTGGTAGCGCTTAGGCGCTGTTCTCCCAGACCATCTACGTTGACACTCGTTGAAGCCGTCACCGAGTAAATTCCGGCGTCGCCGTCTGCCATATCGAAGCTGGTGTTGCAGGTCAGCGTGGCTTTCGTATCCCCTGTACAAGTGCTGGGGTTGGAGATGTCCAGGGTTCTGGTGGCCTTGAGGGCACCCCGGTAGTCGCGGAGTTCCACGCTCACCTGACCGCTCACGAAGCTGAAGTAGGAAGTCCGCTTGGTGATGGTGACCCGGACCGGAAGGGTCGGCGCGTTGAAGGTCGAGCCGTCTACCGGCGCCACGACGGATATCTGGGGAGCATTGATGTTCTTGACCTCAATGCTCTGCACTGGGCTGGCGCCTTCCAGTCCCCCCTTGGTGTAGGCAAAGACCTGCAGTTTGACCGGGCCATTGGTGAACTGCGTGGTGTCCACGCTGAAGGTCTGATTGGCCTGAGTGGTGACATAGGTCTGACTGTCCATACGGCCGGTGGAATCGGTGACCACCAGGACCATCTTGTCCAGCTGGGAGGAAGGGCCGATATTGGCCGAGGCGTTCACGCCCATGTTGCCGGCGAATGGACCTTCGCCGATCACCTGCAGGGTGGGCGTCGGCACCTGCTCCACCGGGCCGCTGGAGGCGTCCTTCTTCACCAGGGTGACATTGACTGCTTGCTGGGTGGTCCTACCGGCTGGGTCGGTGGCCGTCAGCATGAACGAGTAGCTGCCGTCTTCGCGCAGAGAGCCGTCCTTTTTCCTGGCGAGGTCAAAGTTCAGCTCATTGCTGTTTTGTGCCAGCACCTCCTGGCCCTCAGTGAGGACCAGGGCGACTGGACCCGAAGTATCGTGCGCCACAACCTTCAGGGCCGCCGTGCCTGCAGCGCTGATATTGCTGCTGCCCACAGTTTGCCCATTCACCGTCACCGATACCAGTTGCGGGTTGGTGGTGTCGATGCGGAAAGAGGCCGTACCTGTGCTGGTGGCCCCCTGGCTGTCTGTCGCCTGGACCGTCATGGTGTAGGTACCTTCTGTCAGGTCGGGCGGCAGATTGATGGTGTTCTTGCCTTCCACGGACCCTAGCTGCACGGGCGCTTTCGAGACCGGTCCGGCCAGGGAATAGGTGACAGTTTTTACGACGTCATCATCGCTGGTCAGGATCATCAGGCTGGCACCCGGCTGCAAGAAATTCTTATCAGTTAGGGGTTGATTTGCCATGCTGCGAATCGCGACGGTAGGGGCCTGGTTACCGGTTGTAGGAGCGGTAGGGGCAGGAGCGCCACCTCCTCCACAAGCAGTCAGGGCCAGGAGCGCGGAGAATCCCAAAATCACAGTTTTGCTTTTCATGGCGTTTCCTCGCTTTTATAGTTGGCGTAGACACTGACAGGCACATTATTTACAGCGACAGTTCGCTCTGTGCCCCGATTGTCTCTCACACCGAACAGGATGTCCGCTTTGAGGTTGGTCACACAGCCGAAAGCGCTGGCGCAGTCCGCTGCTGCTTGCTGCGCGACTTGTGGAGAGATGAGCTGAGAATTCTTCGGATCGGGCGTTGTGACCCGCTGAACTGCTACAGGGTTGGTGCAGCCAACGGGAGGACTTTCCAGATCAGGCACATCGTCCGTGACACAGGCCCAACCTGGAATGATATTGGCGGTGAAGCTTTGGCTGTATTTTCCGGCCTGGTCACCATAGAGGTTGCCGCTGCTGTCTTTCATGGTGACGGTTGCACTATGTACGGTGCCACCGAGGGAACCTGCCTGAGCCACGAAAGAGACGCTAGGCTGTTGAAGTACAAAATTATTTTCTTTGACGATCAGATTGCCAGAAGCGTCACGTGCATAAATCACCTCAACGTCGATCTTGGCGCCATTCACCCCACCGACAACGTTAAAGCCTGGCTCCAATCCACCCTGTCCACAGGCGGTGAGTCCAAGGGCCAGAGCCAGAATCGTGCTTGCTTTTCTCATATATCCTCCGCTTCTGGCCCACTTGGCCTGCGTGTGTAGTACGCCAGGCGTTTCATGCCCGCCAGAAAATCGACATTTTCGACGGTCACATTATGGTGTTCCCTTGTCTTACTAATTTCTTTTTCATCTTGTGGCGCCGGGGGTCTTAAGACAATGGGCGCAAAGTTCAGGATGCTGTAGATGCCAGCTTGCACCAGCTGCTCGGCGGCGGCTTGGGCACGTTCCGGTGGAACGGTGAGGAAGGCCATATCCACGCCCTGCTCGCTGACGAACTTGGGCAGCCCAGACATGTGGCGTATCGGCAGGCCGCCCACCGATGTGCCCACCACGTTCGGGTCCACGTCGAACAGCCCAGCGTACTCGAACTGGTATTCGGCAGCCACCGGGAAATTCGCGATGGCGTGGCCCAGGCGGCCCATACCGACAATTACCACTTTCCAGCGCTGGTTCAGCCCCAGAACACGGATAATTTCGCGCTTGAGCACCGCTACGGTGTAACCCTTACCACGGGTGCCGTGACGGCCCACGTAGGTCAGGTCCTTGCGCACCTGAAAAGCTGTGACCTGCGCCCGCTCGGCCAGGTCGCCGGAACTGGTATGCCGGACCTCACTCAGTTCCAATTCTTCCAGAATGCGCAGATAGGTGACCAAGCGGCTGACCGTGGCGGAGGGGATGGTCATGAATGTGGGGTCCTTCTTTCTAGGGCGGGGGTCGGAAAATGCACTCAACGCAGGCGGAAGTGGTCGTAGCCGCTGGCGTCCAGCTGGGCTTCGGCGCGGGCGACCTCGTCGGCAGCAAAGGGGCCGATAATCACGCGGACCCGCTCACCTTCGGGGGCGTTGACGCTGGGGCTGAAGCCCTGACTTTGCAGGTCGCTGACCAGCTGCTGGGCGCGGTCAGGTTCATCAAAGGCACCGACCTGCAGGTAGACGGGGCCGGCAGCTGCCTGTGCAGCTGGAGCTGCCTGCTGTGCCGGAGCCTGCTGCGCCGGTCTGGGCTGAGCAGCTGGCTTGGGCTGTGCGGCCGGCTTGGGCTGGGCCGGGGCCTGTGCAGTGGGTTGAGACGTCGCTGGCCTGGGGGCCGCCTGCGCTGGAGCTTGCTGCGCCGGGCGAGGGGCTGCCTGCTGTGCCGGAGCCTGCTGCGCCGGTTTGGTCTGAGCAGCTGGCTTGGGCTGTGCCGGCTTGGGTTGTGCTGCCGCCTGCGCGGCCGGCTGAGACGTGGCCGGCCGGGGCGCCGCTTGCTGCGCTGGCGTCTGGCGTGCTGGGGCAGTGGGGGTCTGCGCCGCTGGAGCCGGGGCGGCCGGGGCACGCGAGGTTGCAGGTGCGGAGGACGATGGGGAATGGCTGGCCGGAGCCGGAGCTGCGGCGCCGGCCCGGGGAGCGAACAGGGACGCCCGGGGGTAAGCCCGCTGGATATCGGCCAGGGCACGCTGCGCGGCGGCCGAATCGGCGAAGGGGCCCACCTGCGCCACCACCTGGTCGCCCAGGTCGATGGAGTACACCGTGTAGCCCAGCGCCGCTACGGCGGCCGTCTGGTTCACGGCGGCGTTTGTAGAGCTGAAGCCGCCCAAGCTGATACGGTAGTCGTTCCGGGTAGGCACCCGGTCTGCGCTGGCCGGCACGGCGCCGCCAGTACGGGGCGTGAGTGCTGCGGCGGTATCAGGGCCAGTATCTGGGGTGGCTGCCGGTGCGGAGGTGGCTGTCTCGTTGTCGGCTGGTTCGCCGTCGTCTGGCTCGGAGTCTGCTGGCGCTGCGGTCTCCCCGTTTGCCTCAGTGGACGCCGCAGGTGCGGGAGCCGTCACGGCGGGGGCCGGAGTAATGGTGACTTCCTCCGTACCGGTGCTGGACGCTGCATCTCCGTCCTCTTCCGTGTCTCCGTCTTCGTCCGTCTGACCGCTGGCCTGAGTGGCGGTCGCCGAAGCGGTGTCCGGCTTGGCCGGCGTACCTGGCGCGGCGGGAATCTCGGGTGGGGCTTCGACCTGGGTGGTCTGCTTCACTGCAGTGGTGGTCCGCTTCTGTCCGAACAGCAGGGCGGCGAACCCGACGAGCAGCGCCAACACCACCAGACCAATCAGAATATCGGGCAGACGGTTGCGTCCTTCCAGTCGGCTCATTTCAGGGCTCCTCTCGCGGCGGTGCTGCCCAGGGCAGCCGCCGATTGGAATGCGGCGCGTGCTTCGGCGGCCTTGCCGTCGGCGCGGCGGGCCAGGCCCAGCAGGTACCAGGCTTCGGCGTCGCCGGGCGTTTCGGTCACCAGGCCCAGCAGCAGGGCTTCGGCTTCAGCGGCGCGGCCAGCGGCCAGCAGGGCCGAGCCCAGGTTGCGGCGGGCCAGGGGAGTGGGGTACAGGCGCACGCTTTCGCTCAGGGCTTCGGTGGCCCCGGCATAGTTCTTCTGCTTGTATTCGCTCAGGCCCAGCCACAGGTAGGTCTCGGCGCTTGGCAGCTTGGCCGCACTGGAGCGCAGCGCGGTACTGGCGCTGGCGTAGCGGGCACTGCGGTAGTCCAGCAGCCCCAGCACCAGCTCGGCGCGGGCCTGGGTCACCGGCGAGGCGTTCATGTTCAGCGCCATGCCGGCGTCGCGGCGGGCATCGGCGTAGCGGCCCAGGCCCAGGCGCAGCGCGGCCAGTTCGGTGCGGTAGTCGGCGTTTTTCGGCTCCAGCAGCGCCGCTTCGCGGTAGGCCTGCAGCGCACCCTGGGAGTTGCCGGCACCTCGGCGCAGGTCGCCCAGCAGCGCGAAAGCGGCCGCGTCGTTGCCGCGCAGGCGTACGCTTTGCTCGGCTGCCGTAATGGCGGCGGCACTCTGCCCCAGCGCGTCCAGCAGCCGGGCGCGGCGCAGCAGCAGCCGGGCTCGCTCATCCTCGGCCGTCACGCTCTGTAGGGCGCGGTCCAGCTCGCTCAGGCCGCGCTCAGGCAGGCCCTGGGCCTCGTAGATGTCGGACAGCAGCAGTGCGGCGTCCGCCTGGGTACGGGTGCTGCCCAGAGCCTCGTACGTGCCCGGCAGTGCCGCCACCCCCTCACCAGTCAGGGTCTGGGCCTGGGCCAGCCGCAGCTTCAGTTCAGCGTTGCCGGGGTCCAGGGCCACCATCTCGCCCAGCGTCTGGCGCAGACCGGCGTAATCAGCGGCGCGGCTCTGTTCGGCGGCCAGGGCGCGCAGCACGTACAGCTGCCCGTCCTCACTGGCCGTAGTGCGGGCCAGCGTGGCGGCCTGCCCGAAGTAGGTGAGGGCCTCGGGGTACTGCCCTGCCTGCACCGCCAGCACGCCCAGGTTGTAGGGGCCTTCGTAACGGTCAGGCGCCAGCGCCGTTAGTTGGCCCAGTTCAAAGCGGGCGGCCTCGGTCTGGCCCTGGGCCAGCAGTGCCAGCGCCAGTCCGAAGTGCGCCTCGGGGTGGCGGTAATTCTGCGAAATCAGCTGCTCGAATCCTTGCCGGGCCTGCGCGGCGTTGCCCTGTTCCAAGGCCGTGTAGGCGGCCTGGAGCACGCTGAGCTGCTCGGCCGTCAGGGCCGGTGCGGGGGCGGGCTGCCCAGCACTAGGCTGTGCAGTGACTGGTTGTGTAGTGCCTGGCTGTGCAGCCGCCGGGCTACCGATGGCCGGGGCGGGCGCCACCTCGCCGGCGACCGTTACCTGCGCCGACGGGTCGAGGACCGCGTCCAGGCGCTCGCGCACCTGCGGAATCACGCTGGGGCTGGGACCGCTGATGCTGTTCAGGGTGCCCGATACGCCCACGGCGGCGGAAGTATCGATCAGGGTCTGCGCTGCGCCCGCGCCCCACAGGGAGGCGCCGAGGGCCAGGGCCAGAGTCAGAGATGGGGTTAACTTCATACTGTACGCCTCCTATGGCTGCTCAACGGCCCCAGATTATCATCGCTGCATCACAAATCCATGAAGGAAACCGGGCTTGCGGGTGCTGCAAGGCGGCTCTGTGCGGGCGCAGCTCGGCCCGGCTGCCGTACGCTGGGCAGTATGGACATGGACCTTGCCGCTGCCCGCACTGCCCTGCAAGCCGCTCACCGCGTCGCTGTACTGACCGGCGCAGGCGTAAGTGCCGAAAGCGGCATTCCCACTTTCCGGGATGCCCAGACCGGCCACTGGGCCCGCTTCCGGCCCGAAGACCTCGCCAGCCCCGCCGCTTACGCTGCCGACCCGGAGCTGGTGTGGGAGTGGTACGCCGGGCGCTACCGCGACGTGCTGGCCGCGCAGCCCAACCGCGCTCATACCCTGCTGGCCGAGTTGGAGCGGCAAAAAGGAGCCGGCTTTTTCCTGGCGACCCAGAATGTAGACGGTCTGCATGCCCGCGCCGGCAGCGGGGCTCAGGGCGGGCAGCTGGTGGAGCTGCACGGCAATCTTGGCCTGGCCCGCGACGAGGTGACGGGCGAAGTCCTGCCCCTGCCTGCCCCTCCTCCGCTGACCTTGCCGCCGCAGTCGCCCGCCGGTCACCGGATGCGGCCTCATATCGTCTGGTTCGGTGAATTCCTGCCGGAAGACGCCCTGGCCGCTGCCGAGCAGGCGTTCATGCAGGCCGAGCTGGCCTTGGTCATCGGCACCAGCGGTGTGGTGTATCCGGCTGCCGGTCTGGCTTCCCTGACCCAGCGGGCAGGTGGCCGGGTGATAGAAATCAACCCGGATAAGACACCCCTGACACCCTTTGCCAGCCTCAGCCTGCGCGAGACGGCCTCGCGGGGGCTGGAGCTGCTGCTGGGCCCGGCCTGAAGGCCACAGGCTGCATTCCAATTCAGCTCACACCCTCTGGGGCGGCCAGCTCCTATACTTTCCCGATTGTGTGGCTGCCGAGGCTGGGAAGCAGGCGGCCTGACCAGGGCGGCCAGCCCCCCCCCTTGCGGCTGGCGAGGCTCCCTCCGCCTCCCGCTTCTCTCCGCTCCGGCCCTGCCCGCATGTGTCTGAACGGCTGACCCGGAGCCCGGCGAGCAGACCCGGAAGATGTTGCGGGCCTGCTGTTTGGAGCGTGGCTGTCCTGCGCCCCCATACCCTCTGCCCAGACTCCCGAAAGGAGCCCTACCATGACGGCTCAGACCCAACGACCCATGCCGGAAACTGAAATTTTCCCTGCCCGCATCAAGGCGGTCGAGCCGGGCGGCGCGGCCGAACAGGCCGGTGTACGCCCCGGCGACATGCTGCTGCGGATGAATGGCCAAGCCGTGACCGACGTGCTGGCCTACCGCCGCATCCTTACCGAAGGCGACGTGGAACTGGAGCTGGGCCGCCCCGCCGAGCTGCAGCCGGCGCCGTTCGGGATGCCCGGCATCGGGCGCGACAAGACCTGGCGCCCGGTAGGACAGCCCCCGCTGCCCGAGTTCGAGCAGGTCTGGACCTTCACCGTCAGCTGGGAAGACCCGGGAATCGAGTTCGAGGACGTGCTGTTCGACGGCATCAAGAAGTGCGCCAACAAGTGTGACTTTTGCTACGTGCACCAGATGCCCAAGGGGTTTCGCAAGAGCCTGTACATCATGGACGACGACTACCGGCTGTCGTTCCTGTTCGGGTCGTTCGTGACGATGACCAACCTGTCGGAAGCCGATGTGCAGCGCATTCTGGACGAGAATCTCTCGCCGCTGTACGTGTCGGTGCACACCACCAACCAGGACCTGCGCCAGGACATGATGAACTGGTGGAAGCTGAAGGTAAAGGACGAGGCCTCGGTGGACATCAAGCACATGATTGAGCGCCTGAGCGACATTGACCTGTATACCCAGGTGGTGCTGCTGCCGGAGCGCAACGACCGCGAGGAGCTGGACGGCACGGTGGAGTACCTCGCCAGCCGCCCCAACGTGATTTCGGCGGCGGTGGTGCCTATCGGGCTGACCGGGCACCGCAAGAACCTGGCCGACGTGCGTACCTTTACCCGCGAGGAAGCCCGCGACACCCTGGCCCGCCTGAACGTGTGGCGCCGGCGTTTCCTGGCGGAGAAGGGCACCCGCTTCGTCTTTCCCAGCGACGAGTTCTATCTGCTGGCCGGTGAGCCGCTGCCCAGCGAAGAGGAGTACGAAGGTTTCCCGATGCTGGAAAACGGCGTGGGCATGGTGCGCGATTTCCTGACCGAAGGGATTCCGGCAGACCTGCCTGCCGCCCTGCCGCAGCCGATGAAAGTGATTCTGGGCACCGGCAGCCTGTTCGCTGAAACGCTGGACCGCGCCGTAGAGCCGCTGCGGGCCATCGGAGGCCTGGAGTTGGAAGTGCGCGCCATTCGCAACGTCACCTTCGGCGAAGTGACCAGTGTGGCAGGCCTGCTGACCGGCCGCTGCTTTCGCCACGGCATCCAGCCAGGCGAAGCCGACCTGCTGCTGGTGCCGCCCACCACGCTGCGCTACGGCACCGAGCTGATGCTGGACGACCTGAGCCTCACCGAACTGCGCGCCGACCTGAAGATGGACATCCGTGCCGGCGGCTCCACCCTGGGCGAGCTGGCCCGCGTCATTCTGGAAGGCGCCCAGAGCAGCGGCCCGCAGTGGGGCATGAGCGCCCACGCCGTCAAGGAAGAGCGCGGCCGCGCTTAATCCACTCGCGCCCGCGCGTCCCCCTGCTCCGCATATGTGGAGGTGAGGGGACGCGTCTGTTGGAAGAGCTGCGACGGAGAACAGAATATGCGAATGTGACGATTCTTTCTCAGCTCACATCCAAGCCAAGGAAAATGTGACATATTCCGCTTTATGCTTTCTGGATTTCGAGATTTCATTATGCGTGGCAATGTGGTGGACCTGGCGGTCGGTGTGGTCATCGGCGCCGCCTTCAACGGGCTGGTGGAGGCCTTTACCAAGGCATTCCTGGACCCTCTGGTCCGCTTGGTGGGCGGCGGCGACGTGGCCGGCACCATCGTGCTGCGGGCAGCTCAAGGCGCACAGGAGGCCATCGTGCTGGACTACGGCTCCTTTATCACCTCGCTGATCAACTTCCTGCTGACGGCCGCTGTGCTGTACTTCTTCGTGGTGCAGCCCATGAACCACCTGAATGAGCGCCTCAAGCGCACCGACAAGCCCGCCGTGGCCGAGCCCAGCAACGAGGAAAAGCTGCTGGCCGAAATTCGCGACGAGCTGCGCCGCACCCGCGCCTGAACGGCGACAGATTTTCCCGAAAGGTCACCCGCCCGGGTGGCTTTTTTGTGGTCTTGGGCGGTCCCGGTGGTCCAGCTCCGGGCCTTTCCCCCCAGCTCTCACCGGGAAGGGCTAAGCTGGTGAGGCATGCGCTCTGCCCTGCTCCGCCCCCTTCTAGGTTTTCTGGCCGCCGCCCTGCTCTTGGCTCTGGCGGGGGTGGGCGTGCTGTACGTCGTCTGGACCCGCGACCTGCCCAGCATAGGGGACGTGGACCTGCTGGCCCTGGGCGGTGAAACCCGTGTCTACGACCGCAAGAACCGCCTGATTGGTGTGCTGACGCCCAGCCTCAGCAGTGGAGCGCTGGCCAGCGGCGAGCTGCTGGAGCTCGGTGAAATCAGCCAGCCGCTGCGTAAGGCGGTGGTCAGCAGCGAGGATAGGCGCTTCAACTCCCACCGGGGCCTGGACATGGTGGGGATCGGCCGTGGTCTGCTCAAGGGTCTGTTTCTGGGCGACCTGGAAGGCGGCAGTTCCATCACCCAGCAGTTGGTCAAAAACACCCTGCTGGGCGACATGAACTCTGAGCGCACACTGGAGCGCAAGTTCAAGGAAGCCGTGCTGGCCTACCGGGTAGAAAAAAACTTTTCCAAGAACCAGATTCTGGCGGCTTACCTGAACGTGGTGTACTGGGGCAAGACCCAGCGGCGCTCCATCGTGGGGATTGATCAGGCAGCGCACGCCTATTTCGGCAAGTCGGCCGCCGAGCTGAACCTGGCCGAAAGCGCCTACCTGGCCGTGCTGATTCCCGCGCCGAACTCGCGCTACCAGAAGTTCGAGGAGTTCCGGCCGCTGACCCGCATTCTGCTGGACCGGATGGTGGAAGACGGCACCGTGACCCAGGCGCAGGCGGACCAGGCCTGGCGCACGCCCATCTACCCGGCGGGCTGGCGCATCGGCTGGAATGCCGACGGCACCGTGCGCAGTGCGCGGCTGGAGAACCCGGCCCGCCTGGAAGAGAACCTGCCCGCTCAGGCCCCGCAGGTCGCCTTTCACTACCTGCAAGCGGTGGAGCGTGAACTGGTCGCGCAGCTGGGCCGTAAGGAGGCCTACGCCAGCGCCAAAATCGTGACCGGGCTGGACCTGGACGCCCAGCGGGCCGCCGAACAGGCCGCCCGCGAGGCCGAGCTGCCGGAAGGGGCCACCCTGGGCATGGCTTTCGTGGACCCGCAGACTGGGGAAGTCACGGCGATGGTGGGCCAGCAGCTGGACGCCGGCCGCCCTGCCGACTGGGACAACGCCACGCAGTCGCGCCGGCAGGTGGGCAGTTCTGTCAAGCCGTTTGTGTACACCCTGGCACTGTCGCAGGGCTGGCAGCAGAGCGACACGGTGCTGGACGCCCCGCTGCAGGGCGAGTACCAGCCCAAAAACTACGACGGCCGCTGGCTGGGCTACCCGGTCACGCTGCGCTACGCCCTGGACCACTCGCTGAACCTGCCTACCGTGCGGCTGGCGCAGGAGGTGGGCGTGGGCGAACTGGAAGGCAAGCTGACCGAGCTGGGCTTTCAGGTGCAGCCGGACCTGGGCCTCAGCCTCAGCATCGGGACGCTGGAAGCCAGCCCCTTGCAGCTGGCATCGGCCTACGCGGCTTTCGCCAATGGTGGGCTGTACCGCCCGGCCAGCTTCGTGCGGCAGGTCGTGGACGAGCACGGCAAGGTAATTTATCAGCGCCCGGAAGTGCCGGCAGTGCGGGTGTGGGACGAGCGCACCGCCTACCTGGGGCTGGACATGCTGAAAGGTGTGGTGAACGACCTCTCGGAAGCCCAAGGCGGCCTGGCGACCCGCGCCCGAATTGAAGGCTGGCCGGTCGGTGGCAAGACCGGCACCACCAACGACATCCGCGACCTGTGGTTTGCCGGGGTGGCGCCGGGGGTGGCCGGCGCCGTGTGGGTGGGCCGCGAGGACAATCAGCCGCTGCCGGCCTGGGCCTACAGCGGCACCGTGCCCACGCCCATCTGGCAGCGTGCGGCGCGGGGCCAGCTGGCCGGCCGCAAGCCCGGGGACTTCCCGGTGCCGCAGGGCATCACCTTCGCCACTGTGCGGCGGGTGGAGATGGCTTTTCTCAGCGAGAAGCTCCAGACGCCTGGTGCGCCGGCCGGCCGGTCGTCTGCACCGTCTCCTACGGCCCCGGCGGCGACTGTTCCTGCACCGCCGCCCCGCTCTTCTCAGCCGTCCCGCCCGCCCGCGCCCACGTCCGCCCCTGCTGACCCGCCGGAGGTGCCGGTGGCTGCGCCCCAGACGCCCATGACACAGCCACCTGTGGCGCAGCCAAGTGAGCCGCAGCCAACCGTGCCCCAGGACTCCGCTGCGCCTACGCCTGAGGCGTCCCCCGACCCTTCCCAGATACCGCCCCTGCCCCAGGAGCCAGCACAGCAGTTGCCCCAGGAGCAGTTGCCTCAGGAGCAGGTACCGCTGCCGGACCTCAGGGGCGTGCAGGATGAGGCCGCCCGCGCCTGGGAGGAGACTCAGCGTGCCGCCGAGCAGGGCCTGCGTGACACCCTGGAGAGGGGCAGTGACCAGGCCGCCGACGAGCTGCAACGTGCGCTGGACCAGGCCCGCGAGCAGTTGCAGCAGCTTCCCCAGACTGCGCCGCAGAGCAGTCCCTGAGCCGTCCTCGAAAAAGTTGAGTCTGTAACGTTAGATTGAGTCCATGAATCCACAGGACCAGTTGCGTGAGAATCCTCTTTTCGGCGGTGTGACGGAAGAAACCATCCGGGAAGCGGGCCGCGTGGCCGTGCCGTATCACTTTGAAGAAGGTGAAGTGCTGCTGTCTCAGGACCGGGGCGGCGAACTGCTGCATCTGCTCACCTCCGGCGCGGTGAGGGTCAGCCGGCTGGGCACCGGACAGCTGGAGCGCACGGTTAGCGAGCTGTACGCTCCCAATCTGGTGGGTGAAAGTGCCCTGCTGCTGGGCGGTGAACGGAGCGCCACCGTGACCGCGACCCTGCCCAGCAGCACGCTGGCCCTGCACCGGCCGCACCTGGAAATGATTGCCCGGCGCGACCCCAGGCTCCTGTGGAACCTGGCCCATATCCTCGCGGCGAGAGTGCGCGACCTGAACGATGAACTGATTGCCTGCGGCCATTCCACCGACGCCGCGCTGGCCCATGTGATGCGCAACCTCTACCGCCAGCGCGTGCAGGCAGGTGTGCCCGAGGCGGCGGCGCTGCCGCTCACCCATAGCGACCTGATGGTGCGGCTTTCGGCCAGCCGCGAGACGGTGTCGCGGGTGCTCAAGCGGTTCCAGAAGCAGGGCATTATCCGGGTGAGTGAAGGCCGGCTGCACCTGCTGCGCCCCGAGGTGCTTGAAGGCTACGACCCCGAAGGGGAATAGGGCGACAGGGCGCGAATAGGCTATTTGGCACAGCCGCCTGAGCAGAGGCGCTGCTAAGATACCGGGCGATGTTTGCTGACGCTGCCCTGGAAGCCCTGGATTTCCCCCGTGTCCGTTCGGCGCTCGCGCAGCGTGCTGCGACGGGGCTGGGTGTGGAGCGCTGCCTGGCCCTGCGCCCCAGCGACGACCCGGAGCGTATCGCCCGCGAACTGGATGAGGTCGAAGACGCCCTGTTCGGGGTCAGCCTGTCGCTGGGCGGCATCTTCGATATCCGGGAAGTGCAGGCCCGCGCTGCCGAGGGCCGGGTGCTGTCCGGCAGCGAACTGCTCCAGGTGGCCTACTCGTTGGACGGCGCGATGACCGTGCGCCGCGCCATCCATGCCAACTCACGCGGCGCCCTGCGCGAGGTCGCACTGGGCCTGGGCGACCACTCCGAGCTGGTCAGCCGCTACCTGTCCGCGCTGACCCGCGAGGGCGAACTGCGCGACGACGCCAGCCCCCGCCTGCGTGACCTGCGCCACCGCATCGAGCCGTTGCGGGGCCGCATCCGTGACCGCTTGCAGGCCAGCTTGGAACGCTGGGCCGACGTGCTGCAGGAAAACATCGTCACGCTGCGCCGCGACCGTTACGTGCTACCGGTGCAGGCCAGCCGGGTGGGGCAGGTGGACGGCATCATCGTGGACGCCTCGGCCACTGGGCAGACCTACTTTGTGGAGCCGGCGGCCGTCACGCAGCTCAACAACGAACTCACCCGCCTGCGCCTGGACGAGGAAGCCGAGGTGCGGCGCATCCTGACCGAGCTGTCGGGGCTGCTGGCCCGTGACGCCGCTGTGCCCATGACGCTGGACACCATCGCTCAGCTGGACCTGATTGCCGCCAAGGCCGCGCTGGCCCGCGACTGGCGCCTGAACCGCGCCCAGCCGTCGCCGGCCGGCGTGTACGACCTGCGGGCCGCCCGGCACCCGCTGATTGAGGGGGCCGTCGCCAACGACCTCGCCCTGGGCGAGACCCGGCTGCTGCTGATTACCGGCCCCAACATGGGCGGCAAGACCGTGACCCTCAAGACCTTGGGCCTGGCCGTGCTGATGAACCAGTGCGGCATGTACGTGGCCGCCGACCACGCCGAGCTGCCGGTGGTGCGGGACGTGCTGGTGGACATCGGGGATGAGCAGAGCATCGAGGCCAGCCTGAGTACCTTCGCCAGCCACCTCAAGCACCTGCGGGACGTGCTGGACGAAGCCGGCCCCGGCACCCTGATTTTGGTAGACGAGCTGGGCAGCGGCACCGACCCGGAAGAGGGCGCCGCACTCTCGCAGGCCATCATCGAAGGGCTGCTGGAGCGTGACGCACGCGGCATCATCACCTCGCACCTTGCTCCACTCAAGCTGTTCGCCCTGGAAACGCCGGGCCTGAAAAACGCCAGCATGGGCTTTGAGGTGTCCACATTGTCGCCGACCTACCGCTTGCAGGTCGGGCAGCCGGGCCGCTCCTACGCGCTGGCGATTGCCGGACGCATGGGCTTGCCGGCGGGGGTGCTCCGCCGCGCCGAGGAGGTGCTGGGGCCGGAAGCCAACCTGATGGAGCGGATGCTGGCCGGTATCGAGCAGGAGCGCCGTGAACTGGCCGCTCAGCTGGAAGCCGCAGACGCCGCCCGCCGCGAAACGGAAGCCGCCCTGGCCAAAGCCCGCCGCGACCGCGACGAACTGGAGCAGCGCCGTGACGAACTGCTGGCCGAGGCCGTCCAGAAAGCCGACGCCCTGTACGCAGACGCCGCCGAGAATGTGCGCCGGATGCGCCGCCGCGCTCAGGACGCCGAAGCCCGCCCCCGCGTTATGCAGGAACTGCAGGGCCTGCGCCACGCCGCCCAAAAGGCCCGCCCCAAGCCCCGCGTGCAGGAAGAGGTGCGCGGCGACCCCATCCAGGTGGGCAGCGACGTGACCGTGCCCGCCTACGGCGCCTCGGGGCAGGTGCTGGAAATGCGCGGTGACCAGTTGGTGGTGCAGCTGGGCCTGATGAAGGTGTCGGTGCGCCGCCGCGACGTGCGCCTCAAGCAGCCCGAAAAGCAAAGGGGCGGCGGTCCCCGCTTTACCGGCACGGTCCGTAAGCGGGCGTTCGACCGGGAAATCCAGCTGCGGGGCCTGGGGGTGGCCGAGGCCGAAGAAGAACTGCGCCAGGCGATTACCGAGGCGCACGCCCTCAAGGAGACCCCGCTGCGGGTGGTGCACGGCAAGGGACAAGGGGTGTTGCGCCGCCTGCTGCGTGATTACCTCAAGACCGACAAGCGGGTGGAAAGCTACCATGACGCTGAAGCCAACCAGGGCGGGCACGGCGTGACTATCGTGAACGTCAAGGTGTAACCGTAACGTAGACCTGGCCCACCCGAACAGTGGCCTGCTTTCAGCCGTGGTCCTGCGGCGTCCCGGTCTGTCCGGCCCGCCCAGCCTGCTTCGCTTGCAGGTCTGCCAGCTGCCCGAACGCGGCCACCACCCGTGGAAATCCCAGGTAGGGCACGCAGAACAGCAATGTTTCGCGCACCTCCTGCTCGGTGGCTCCGGCCCGCAGCGCGCCGCGCAGGTGGGTCTTCAGTTCGTCGGGGCTGCCCAGGCTGGCGAGCAGGGCACAGGCCAGCAGTTCCTTGGTCTTCAGGTCCAGGCCGGGGCGCTCGTACACCGTGTCATAGGCGAAGTCGCGGATATAGGCCATCAGGTCGGGGTCCAGGGCTTCCAGCCGCTGCAGGATGCGGTCCTCCTGGGTTCCGAAAATGGCGGCGCGGGCGGAGGCAGAAGCAGAGGATTCTTCGCTCATACCTCACTAAAGCATGGGCCACAGGAGCAGCGCGCTGCTTGCCGTCTGCTGGCCGACAGGAGCCAAAAAAAACCCCCGCGCCGGGCGGGGGTGACCAGAGTACGAGTACGCCGAAGCTTACTTGACTTCCTTGATGACCGCGTCGGTCAGGTCGTTGTTGTTCTCGGCAAAGACCACCAGGCCCTGTGCGGCCACCTTGCGGTCCATCACGATGCTGTAGCCGTTGGCCTTGGCGACCTTGGAGATGGCGGCGTCCACCGAGGTTTCGATGGGGGCCGACTGCTGGGCAATCTGCTTGCCGTAGGCCTGGAACTTGGAGTTGAAGGTGGTTTCCAGCTGGGTCAGCTGCTGGCGCTCGGCCGCAGTGGCTTTGTCGCCCTTCTCGGCAATGGTAATCATCTGCTGGCGCAGGCCGCCCAGTTCGGTGTTGGCCTTTTGCTCAATGGCCTTGACCTGGGTGTTTACGGCATTGGCCTGAGGGTGAGCAGCGAACACGCGGTCCACATCAACAAAGCCGACCTTCTGTGCCGGAGTCTGGGCGCTGGGAGCAACGGTAGCAACAGCGACAGCGGCAACAGCGGAAAGGGGAAGCAGGACCTTGGCGGCTTTATTCATGGCTGCAAAGTAGCATGTTCGTTTCTGAGGCGAATGAATCCTGCCTGACGGACTGCCTCCTAATTGCACGGCCCTGACTCCCCGGCTTCCTCCAGGCTGGCCAGGCCGGTCTTGAGCGCGTACAGCGCGGCCTGGGTGCGGCTTTCCAGCTCCAGCTTGCCCAGCAGCCGGCTCACATGGCTCTTGACTGTGGTTTCACTGATGTCCAGCTGCGCGGCAATGCCCTTGTTGTTCAGCCCACGGGCAATCAACTGCAGTACCTCGACCTCCTTGCAGGTCAGGTGTTCGCGCATGTCGGGGGCGCGGAAGTCGCGCACCAGCCGCCGCGCCGCTTGCGGGTGCAGCCGCACCTCGCCGCGTGCCGCCGCGTGGATGGCCTCGTTCAGCAGGTCGCTGCTGGCGTCCTTGAGCAGGTAGGAGGTGGCCCCGGCCGCCACGGCGCCGTTCACCTTGCTTTCTTCCAGCGTGGAGGTCAGGGCGATGACTTCGGTCCCGGGGCAGCAGCGGCGAATTTCGGCAGTGGCCGCGATACCGTCCATTACCGGCATCAGCAGGTCCATCAGGATCACGTCGGGCTGCAGGCGGATGGCCGCCTCTACCGCCTCGGCACCGTTGCTGGCCTCGCCCACGATATCCAGGCTGGGGTCCAGGCCCAGGAACAGGCGCAGACCCTGGCGCACCACGGCGTGGTCGTCAACCAGCAGCACGCGGACGGGAACCGCAGATGCGGCCTCGGGGATGGTCGGATGTACGGGTTCAGAGGTCATGGCTGCGTGTCTCCTTCTGCCGCAGCAGCGTCGCTGGCGCTGGCGGGACGTAGGTTCAGGGTGAGGTCGGCCCCGGCCGGCAGTTCCAGCTCGATATCCAGCAGGGGAACATTGCCGCTGGCCTGCCGGGCGGCGGGGCTGAGGTAGGCCCCGTCTGTGAAGGTCAGGCTGGAGGGCAGCTGGGCGGCATGGGCGCGGGCCTGCGCCGGGCCAAGTTCTGGAAAGCTCAGACGGAAGGCTGTGTTCTCCGGCAGATTCAGGCTGGTGCTGCCCCGCTCGGTGTTCAGGTGCAGCTGTCCCGACGCTCCGGCCGGCAGGGTAACGTCCAGGTCCCCCCGCTCGCTGCTGAGGACCGCGTTCACCCGGCGCGGAAGTTGCACCTGGATGTCGCCCGCCTGGCTGCCGACGCTCAGCTGGGTCACCTGCGCCCCGCTCAGGTTGGCCTGCAGCTCCCCGGAAGTGCTTTCCATCTTCAGGCTATCCAGCGCGGTGCCGCCGGCCGCCGTCAGGTTCATGGTGCCCGAACGGCTGCTGAGGTCCACGCCCTGCAGGGAGCGGGCTGGTAGCATTACCCTCTGGTCGCCGCTGCGGCTGACGGCTGTCAGTGACCGGAGCCTGAGCCGGCGCAGGTCCAGCGCCTGGTCGCCGCCGCCGCTATGGGTGCTCAGGTCCAGTGGCAGGGCGGCGCTCAGGCCCGCGGTCAGCTGGTGCTCGACCGGCTGGCCACCGGGTTGCAGGTTCAGCGTATTCGGGGCCGGTGCAGGGTCCACCAGCAACTGGGCGCGTAACGTCAGGGTGCTGCCCTGTTGTTTGCCCTCCATCTGCAAGGGGTTGAACTGGCGGTGGTGGGCCTGCAGCCGGGCGGCCTGAGTGGCAGAATTTGCCGAGGAAGCGGGCAACTCCATGACGCTGAGCCCCCCCCGGTCGGTCGTCAGCTCGGCCCTCAGGGCATGGGCACTGCCCAGTGGCACGGCCTGCACGGTATCGGTGGCAGTCAAGCCGGGTTGCAGGTCGCGGCTGACGGTAAACCAGGCCGCCGCGCCGCCGCCGCTCAGTAGGGCCAGGCCCAGCAGGAGCCGTGCCAGCAGTGCCCCCAGCGAGCGGGAGTGGGAAGATTCGGGGGCAAAGGGAAGGTGGGAAGGAACAGTCATTGGCCGGCCTCCTGGTGAACTTGAATTGGGAATACGGGGGAGAGCGTGCCGGGCAGCTCTGTCTTCTCCGTTGATGTCGGCTGTTCTGTCGCTGGCTCCGGTGCCAGTGGCAGCCAGAGCTCCACCGCCGTGCCCTGGCCGGGAGCGCTGCGGACTTCGAGGTGTCCGCCGGCCCCCGCGGCCCGCTCACGCATGGAGCGCTGGCCCAGGGTGCCCCCGCTGGCCGCCTGCTGGTCAAAGCCGTGTCCGTCATCCTGCACGCGCAGGTGAAGCCTTTCCCCCACCTGCGCCAGTTCCACCTGGACTTGCTGCGCGTGGGCGTGCTTGACCACGTTGTGCAGGGCTTCCAGCGCAATCCGGTAGGCGGCGGTCTGGGCGGCGGGGGTAAGTGGGGGCTCCTCGCCCCAGCGGGTGTGCACGTTCAGTCCGTGACGGGTGCGTAGGGTATGAACCTGTTGCTCCAGCGCGGCCAGCAGGCCGCCCTCGGCCAGGGCGTCGGGGCGCAGGCTGAACAGCAGCGCCTTCATCTCGCTTACTGCGCCTTCGGCCAGCCCGATGGTGTAGTCCAGACTGGCCCGTGTCTGCTCTGGCCGTGTGTCCAGCGTGGCCCGCGCCGCCTTTGCGCCCAGGCTGATGCCGTAGAGGGCCTGCGCCACTGAGTCGTGCAGTTCGCGGGCCAGCCGGGCACGCTCCTCCTCCTCGGCGCGGCCAGCGGCCCGCTCGGCCAGCCGGGCGGCGTGCAGGGCCGTGCCGGCGTGGTCGGCCATGCCGCTGAGCACCGTCAGGGCGCCGGGGTCGGGGGGCTGCTGGGCTGGGAACGTGGCGTGCAGCGCTCCCCAGGGAAGTCCCGCCACCCGCACCGGCAACGAAGCCAGCACCTCGCCCTGTTCACTTGCTTTGCCCAGGCCCTGCACCTGCGGAGCCGTGACCAGCAACCCCGGCGCGGCCACGGCCTGACCGGCAGCCGCTCTGGGACCCTGAGGCCCGTCCAGCCGCACGCCGCAGGCGCCGCTGCCAGTCCAGGCCTGCTCGGTGACCTGCTGCAAGGTCACGTCCAAGTCCTCACCCAGCGCGACCCGGCCGGCAGCCTGCCCCAGCGCCTGCACGGCCCGCTGTGCCTGGACCAGTGGGTCTTCCGGGCGCAGCAGCGCTCCGGCCAGAGCGGTCCAGATGTGGCCCAGCAGGTTAATCAGGGCCGCACTCATCATCAGCCCGCCCAGGCCAGCCACACCCAAGGCCAGCTGCACCGGCAGCGAAGGCTCCACCCCCTGCTGACCCAGAGTCAGTGTCAGCCCCAGCAGCGGCCAGACGGCTCCTGTCAGGGCAGCCAGTGTCAGTGCCAGAGCGACAGCCATGACGGCCCAGGACAGCGCAGCCAGCGGCAGGGCCACCAGCTGAAACGCGGCTCCACGCCACAGCGCTGGCTGCCGCAGCTGAAAGCGGAGCCAGTCGAGCGGCCCGCCCACCGGGGCCTGAACTGGCTGCCCAAGGCGCAGCCCCAGCAGGCCGGCCAGCCAGCGCTGTGCCGCGTTCAGCCCCAGCAGGGTCAGCATGGTCAGCGGCAGAATGACGAACCCCACCAGCAGCGGCAGGGTCAGCGCCCCGCTCAGAAGTCCGGCACCCAGCAGGCCGGCCACCAGTACGCTGAACGGCAACGCCAGCAGCAGGTACAGGCCGGTGCGCCAGGTCTGCGGATGCAGTA
This sequence comes from Deinococcus proteolyticus MRP, assembly GCF_000190555.1. Classification (GTDB taxonomy): domain Bacteria; phylum Deinococcota; class Deinococci; order Deinococcales; family Deinococcaceae; genus Deinococcus; species Deinococcus proteolyticus. The sequence goes on along the minus strand of NC_015161.1, from coordinate 1,229,249 downwards.
GGTCTGCCAGGGGCGACAGCGAAGGCCGGCGGGCAAGCGCGGCGCCGGGAGGGGGGGACAGGGTCATGTGTCCACTGTAGTCAGGGGCGCGGCCCCGGGCATCCAACTTTGGATGGACCCTACTTTGGATGAACTCTGCGGCTGGTGGTCGGCCGGCAGCCGCAGGGGCAACAAAAAAGCCTCCCCGCAGGCAGGGAGGCCGCGCCCTGAAGGCAGAATCAGGCGGGAATACGGATTTTCTGGCCTACCTCGATATGGTCGGGGTTGGCGATACCGTTGTACTGGGCAATCTTGTGGTAGGCGTTCAGGTCACCGTAGTAGCGCTGAGCGATTTTGCTGAGGGTATCGCCGGCCTTGACGGTGTAGACGGTTTCGCCCTGCTCGTCCTTTTCCTTCGCCAGTTCCTTGGCGCCCTCGTGGACCTTCAGGCCGCTCACGTCCACGCCGGCCACACCGCTGACACCGCGGGCCAGCTGCTCGGCCAGGCGCAGCTCGTGGTCGCTGTCCACCACGCCGCGCAGAATCACGGACTTGCCGCTTTGTAGCACGTCGATGGGGTCATCCTTCAGCTCGGCGTTGCCGCGAATGGCGCTCAGCACTTCCTTGGCCACGCGGCTGGTGTCCTCAAGCTCCTGGTCGCTGCCGCCGGTGCTGGCCGTCTGTACGGTAGGGCCGCCACTGCTCTGGGCCGTCTGGGCCGTGCCGGTGGCCGCTGCGGCGGGCTGGCTGGGCTTGGCCGGAGCCTGCACGCTGACGCCCGAGACATCCACCGACTTCACGCCGTTCACGCCCTCGGCCACGATGCGGGCCAGGTTCACATGAGCCTGCGAGGGAGCGATGCCGCTCAGGGTGACGGTGCCGCCCTTTTCCTGCACGTTCAGGCCCAGGCCGCTCAGCTGCTTGTTTTCTTTGATCGCGTCACTGACGCGGTCTGCCGTCTTCTTTCCAAAAGGCCACATGGGCCTCAGTATGCGAAGGGCACCCGCCCGGAACCAGTGGTGGGTTACATTCTAAGGGCTCCTGCAAGTGCGCCTCCAGCTGCCGGAAAGGAAGTCCTGCGCACTGCCCTGCGTTTCCTGACCGTCCGCAACGTGTATCAGATGGGGTAATACGAGCGCGGCTCGCCACGTACGAAATCGCGGGTGGGAAGCCAGATGAGCGGCGAGCGCTCCTCGCACTCGGGCGGTGGGCCGTAGCGCATCAAGCTTTCCACCTGGTCCAGCGGCACCCAGCTCACGCCTACCACGTCCGGATCGGTAGGCATCAGCTCGCCGCTGAACTGTGCCGTGAAACGCCCGAAGCTGGCGAAGCAGGCGTGCGGCGTGCCGGTCAGGATTTCGCCCTCCAGCAAGCTGACGAAGTTCAGTTCCGAGATGGTCAGGCCCGTTTCGTACTTCACCTGCCGCACGGCGGCCCCGCCCAGGCTCTCGCCGCTGCCCGCCTTGCCGCCGGGCAGACCGTAAAAAATGCTGCCGTCGTCCATCTTTTCCTGCACCAGCAGCAGCTGGCCGTTCTGGACCAGATAGACATGGCTGGCCCGCTTGATCGGCAGGGTGCGCGGGAGCGGAGTCATATGTTCGCCTCCGGCTGTCCCGGTTCCGTCCTGTCCGTCCCGTGCGGCACCTGCTCCCGTAGCCTGTTCAGCAGAGTTTCTGGCAGGCGCTGAGGCCGGTAGCTGTGGTCGGTCACGATGTGCGCCGTGTGGCCGCTCGCCAGCAGTTCGCTGCCTGGGCCGCGCAGCTCGTAGCCGAAGCGCAGGGTACGCGAGCGGACCTCCGCTATGTGGGTCAGCAGGGTAAGTTCCTCGTCATAACGGGCGGCGCGGCGGTAGCGCACGTTCAGGTCGGTCAGCATCAGGAAGTAGCCCTGCTCTTCCACCTCAGCGTAGCTGAGGCCCAGGTCACGCATCAGGTCGCTGCGTCCCACCTCGAACCAGACCGGATAGACCGCGTGGTGGGCGACTCCCATCGCGTCGGTCTCGGCGTAGCGGACGCGCAGGCTGGTGCGGTGCGGCCCGCTGGCAGGCAGGGAGGCAGAGGGCGGCGGGGCGCAAGCGGACATGCCCCCTATCATGCCGCGCCCTTCGCCCGCCGTACAAGCGGCCCGGCGGTGTGGACTGGAGGCAGGGGAAGGGAAGTAGGGGATAGGGGATAAGGTCAGGAAGGATAGTCAGGAAGGATAGTCAGGAAGGATATCGGTCGAGAAGGGGATAACAGTGCCTGCCGGCGCCCGGCTGCTAGCCTGCGGCCATGAGCGACGCTTCTTCTCCGGACTCACCTAACTCTGCCTCCCTGGCCTCTGCAGCTTCCCCATCACCGGCCAGCAGCCGCACCGAGAAGGGCCAGCGCGGCTTCGAACTGGACCTGCACGTCACGTTCCGCACGCCGCTGCCGCGTGAAGAGGCCCTGGCGGCCCTGCGTGCGCTGGACGGCCTGACCGTGGACCTGTATGCCCGGCTGGACACTCCGGGAGAGGTGCCCTCGGCGCGGCTGACCGGACCCTTGCCGGAGCTGCAGGCACTGCACGCGGCGCTGCGTGGCTGGCTGGCCGGCCCGGTGCGGGTGGCCGAGGTGGGCCGGCGCGGCTACATGCGTTCGGCGGAGGGCTACACCGAGTGGATGCCCTGGCGGCGCAATGTGGTCCTGCCGCGCGAGCGGGTGGATGAAGTGGGCCTGCGTGAAGGCGAAAAATACATTCTGGAATAGGCCCGGGCTGGCTGGCCGGCTGCGGTAAACTGGGCAGCAATGAAGTCTTTCGTCTCTTTGTGGCCGCAGGGACCGGTCCTGGTGCGCCTACCGGCCACCGCGCCGGTTCCGCCCAGTTGCGCCCAGCCGGTGAGGCAGTGAACTACGCCGCCTTGCTGGCTGTGATGGTGCTGCTGGCCTTTGGCTTTCCGGTGGCCCTCCGCCTGGGTGAGTACCTCGGCCTGGCGGCGGGCACCACGGCAGTGGCGCTGTGGTCGGTTCTGGTGTTCGCCATGGCGCTGACCTTCGTGCGCTGGCGGGTCAGCCGGGAACGCCTCAGCGCCGAGCAACTGGAACAGGGCCGCTGCCAGATTCTGGAGCATCCCGCCGACCCGGCCGCCTACTACGTGAACGGCCAGCACCTGGCCCTGCTGCTGCTGGCGCGGGGGCGCCGGCGGGAGGCGGCCGAGCTGATCGACCGCTTCGCCCGGCTGGGGGGAGCGCGGGACGCCGAAATTCTTACCCTGCAAGAAGCCCTCTCGTCGGCCAACCGCTGGCGCTTCAAGCGGGAAGCGCCAGCCCGGCCCCCGGTGCGTGAGCTGCAGGCCGCGCAAAAAGAGCAAAAGGAGCAAGAAGTGCAGAGGGAAGCGCAGGGCCGCCAGCCGCTGCAGCCGGACGCCGCGCCGGCTCCGGAGACCCACCACGCGGCAGGAGGAAAAGCATGAGGGCATACCGGGGCATAGTGAAAGACGGCCGGGTGGAACTGGTGGGCGGCGAGCTGCCCGAAGGCACCCAGGTCACCGTGACTGTGGGCGAGCCCGAGCTGCTGCTGGCGACGCTTCTGCACTGGCTGCGCCGGGGCAAGCGTATCCGTATTTCTCTGGGACCGGTGGCCGGCATGGGCTTGCTGCGCCTGCGCCGCCGGGGGCAGCGACATGGCTGAGGACCGCGTAGACTGGCCGGCCGCGGTCAGTGGGGCCGGAGACGGCGCCGAATGGGAGACAGCCGAGCAGGGCACCGAAGAAGGAGACGGCGGATGGGAGGAGGACGCACCGGCCGGCGCAGCCTCCGGCATGGCGCCGCACCTGTGGCTGGTGCCCACGCCGGTCGGCAACCTGGGCGACATCACCTACCGGGCGGTAGAAGTGCTGCGCAGCGCCGACGCCGTGGCCTGCGAGGACACCCGCCGGACCGGAGCGCTACTGCAGCGCCTGGGCCTGCGCCGGCCGCTGGTGCGGCTGGACGCCCACACCATGTACCGTGCGCCGCAGGTGCTGGAACAGTATCCCCGTCTGGCATATGTCAGCGACGCCGGCACCCCCGGCATTTCCGACCCCGGCGCCGAGCTGCTGCGTGAGGCGCTAGGCCGGGGCATCCCCGCCGAGGTGCTGCCGGGTGCCACTGCTTTCGTCCCAGCGCTGGTGCTGTCGGGCCTGCCCACGGCACGCTTCAGCTTTGAAGGCTTCCTGCCGCGCTCGGGCCGTGAGCGCCGCAAGCGCCTGCAAACCATTGCGGCGCGGCCCGAGCCGACCGTGCTGTACGAGAGCCCCCACCGGCTGCATGCCACGCTGCTGGACCTGGCAGACGTCTGCACCCCGGAGCGCGAAGCCAGCGTCAGCCGTGAGCTGAGCAAGCGCTATGAGGAAACCCGGCGCGGTTCCCTGGCCGAGCTGGCGGAGTATTTCGCCCAGGGGGTGCGCGGTGAAATTGTGGTGGTGGTGGGCGGGCGCTCCGGGGCCGAGGACACCGCTCCCGACTGGGAAGCGGTCGCTGCCGAGCTGGCCGCGCAGGGACTGAGCACCCGCGACCTGCGCTCGGCACTGGTGGAGCGCGGCGTGAGCAAGAACGATGCCTACGCGCTGGCGCTGAAGCACCGCTAAGAGGCAGAGAACTGGCCGCGCCAGGAAAGGGAAAGTTCCTGCCTCCCAGCGCTCTTCCGTGAGCTGCACCCTGGGATTGGCTGACACGCTTCCCTTAAGCTGTCAGGCATGACGAAGGCAGAACAGACGGGCGGCGCCCAGATTGAGCACCAGATGGAGCCGGCGTGCCCGGCAGAACAGGGCTTCCCAGTCGAGAATCTCGCTGGCCTGCGCCGCATCGGCGTGCTGACCAGCGGGGGAGACGCCCCCGGTATGAACGCGGCCGTCCGCGCCGTGGTCCGTACCGCCTCGTTCTACGGCCTGGAAGTGGTGGGCATTCGCCGCGGCTTCAATGGCCTGCACGACGGCGATATGGATCTGCTGGGCCCACGCGACGTGGCGAACATCATTCAGCGCGGCGGGACCCGGCTGCTCACTGCCCGCAGCGAGGCCTGGCGCACTCCCGAGGGCCGCGCCCAAGGCGCCGAGCACCTGCGCCGCTGGGAGGTGGACGGCCTGGTGGTCATCGGTGGGGACGGTTCTTTCCGTGGGGCCCATCTGCTGGCCCAGGAGCATGGCCTGCGGGTGATAGGTGTGCCGGGCACCATCGACAATGACCTGTACGGCACCGATTACACCATCGGGTACCACACGGCAGTGGAGACGGCCCTGGACGCGGTGGACAAGCTGCGTGACACGGGCGCCAGCCACGAGCGCATCTTCGTGATAGAGGTGATGGGCCGCCACGCGGGGCATATTGCAGTCGAAGTAGCTCTGGCGGGTGGTGCCGAAGAAGTGCTGGTGCCCGAGCGGCCCAAGGCCCTGGCCGAGGTAGCCGAGACTGTGCGCCAGAGCCAGGAGCGCGGCAAGTCCAGCTCCATCGTGATCGTGGCGGAAGGGTTTCCGGGCGGTGCTGAGGGCGTGGCCCGTGCCATTACCGAAAGCACTGGCGAGGAAACCCGTGTCACCATTCTGGGCCATATCCAGCGCGGCGGCGCCCCGGCGGCCCACGACCGCGTGCTGGCCTCGGTGCTGGGACAGGCCGCTGTAGAAGCGTTGTTGGCTGGCCGGAGCGGTGAGATGGTCGGTGAGGTGGCGCAGCGGCTGAACTATGTTCCTTTCGAAGAAACCTGGACCAAGCGCAAGGACGTGGCCTCCAACAAGTACCGCAGTGCCCGGCTCCTGAGCTGCTGAACGGCAAGAACCCCCTAAGAACCCCTCAGAAACCCAATCAGGAGCAAAGCCGGACCCCTACCACTGCGTCAGGAGTCCGGCTCTGCTCTACAAGGTTTAGCGGCCAGAGGTGTTGTGGCTGTCCCCCGTACTGCCGTCCTCGGTACCTTTGCCGCTCTGTTCGCGCTCTTTGGCGCGGCGGCGCAGCTCCTCGGCCAGCTCGCTGAAATCCTGGCTGCTGGGCAGCATGCGCCGGCTCTGCTGTTTGGCTTCCTGCACCACCTGCACCTTCTCTTCTTTTTGGAACGGTAGACCCTGAATCTTGCGCTCGAAGTAGGTCTGCGCCATGCGGCCCAGCGCGAAGGTCCAGCCGTAGACCAGCGGCGCCGTCACCACACCGCCCACCACCGGCAGGGCAATCTTGGCTACGCCACGCATGAACTGCCGCGCCGCCATACCGTAGGCCACCGTCACACCCAGCTCACGCACAATCTCGGCCGAGCGCTCCGGAGTGATGTCGAAGCCGTAAATTTTGCCGATGTGCAGCACCATCTTGGCCTGCAGAGGCGTCAGAATCAGCATGTCGGCAAAGGGCAGGGGCTCGATGGACACAGCGCCCGAAAGCAGCGCGGCACTCTTGATGACTTCCTCGGCGTTTTGTTCCCGGCTGAGATTCGGGTCTACGTCGAAGTTGAAGTTGTCCATAATCTGACTGACAATTGGCGGCAACATAGCCTAAATTTTAACCCGCCTGCACAGGGCCTGGCTGCGGGGGCAGGTTGAACTTTCCTTGGTGTCCGGCAAAGGCGCCCTGTGAGGGTGCAGAGTGGGCTGCAGAAATGCAAAGAGGCAGGCAACCAAGGAGACGGAAAACAGAGACAAAAAAACAAGGCCGCGCTCAGGGGGGGGAAGGTGCGCGGCCTTGGAGGTAAGAATGAGGGTGGCTTCACCGCTCGTGTCACAGTCTAGGGTAAAACTATTACACTCCTATGACATGGCTTACGTTCCCACATTCTTTCCAGGGGCAGCAGGCCACCACCCCTGATACGTCCAGAATAAATGGACAGCGGTCAAGTCTGCCGCTTGCAGCTCAGCCCGCGTAAGGGGCGAGATCCTCGGGAGTAATCAGCCGGACCTGGGCGCCCAAGCGGGTAGCGGCGAGGCCACCGGCGGCGTTGGCCATTCGGGCAGCAGCCTTGAGCGGCTGACCGCTCATCACGGCGTGGGCGAACACGGCGGTAAAGGTATCGCCGGCGCCGGTGCTGTCGAGTGCTTCCTCGTCCTGTGGCAGCACGGCGTCGACCAGCTCGGTTTCGGCAGGTGTCCAGACGATGCAGCCCATCGCGCCCACCTTGACGGCCACATGATGCAGCCCTTCATCGGCCAGGGTGGCCAGCGCCGCGCTGATGGAGGAGGTCCCGGTCAGCGCCAGAATCTCGTGCTGGTTCAGGCTGAGGTAATCGGCCTGAATCACGTCGTCAATCAGGCCCTGGCCAGCCTTGTTCACCGCGCCGGTGCCCAAGTCAATAAACAGCGGCACTGGCTTTTTCGCCTTTTTGGCATACTCAATGGCCTTGAGGGCGTACTCGCGCTGCTCGCCTTCGACCAGGCTGTAGGCACTGATAATCAGGGCGTCAGCGCTTTCGATGTCTTTTTTCTTTAGCTTGCCGGCATTCAGCTGCCGGTTCGCCCCGCCCGAGCTGATCATGGTGCGCTGACCGTCGGCCGTCTGCATCACGGTAATGGTGCTTGTGGCCTCGTCGCTGGCTATTTGGACCGCGCTTTCCAGCACGCCGCTGGCCCGCACCTGGCTGAGGGCATACTCGGCGAAAGGATCGTTGCCCACGCTGGTCGCCAGGGTGACGCTGTGCCCCAGGCGGGCCAGAGTCACAGCAATGGTGCCGCCTGAGCCGCCTGGCTGCATGACCGCCCGCAGCGGATGGACTTCCCTGCCCGGCTGAGGCAGTTGGTCCAGATGATAGATATGGTCAACGTTCACGTCGCCAATAACAAAAAATTTCACGCAAAACCTCCAGGTCCGGCCTTCCTCCCGCCAACGTGACCCACGGAACACGGTGCAGGAGCCTGTATATACAGGAGCTCTGACCCTGTCGGGCAGGTCGTAGCTGAAGGGCGCCGGGAAAACGCACAGTCAATCTAGCACGGCCTTTTCGCCGGACCTGCCCGGCAAGCGGTCGATCGTCCGGCCTTCAGGACAGTGTTCTGCGCCGTAGCTCAGGGGAGCGCGTACACTGCCGCAGTCCGGCAGTATGGATGGTGAGCTGGGGCAGACGCCCAACCACATCAGGCAGCACGTACCGGATCAGACTGCACGTGCCGGTCGGTGCCCACTAGCCAGCGCCCTGACAAAGTGTTACACTGGCCCTCTTGACCTGGAGAGTTGACGGCCTCACGGCCCCTCCAGAGGAAGATGTCCCCCCCACGGGAAAAGACCTGCAAAGACGGCCAAAGGAGTAAGGCGGCCCCACGGCGGGTTACGGCAGGCAAACGACATCGGGTTATTTGCTGTCCTCGGGGTGCATGTTCCCACGAAAGGACCAAAAATGAATTTTAACGAATTGATCGCGCCCGCTCTGGCGGCGCGTCTGGCTGAGCGCGGTATCACTGAGGCTTCTCCGATCCAGGCCGAGAGCCTGCCGCACACCCTGCAGGGCCGTGACCTGATCGGCCGTGCCCGCACCGGCACCGGCAAGACCCTGGCCTTCGCGCTACCTATTATTCAGGGCCTGGAGCCCAGCCGTGAACGCAGCCGTCTGCCCCGCGCCATCGTGGTGGCGCCGACCCGCGAACTGGCCCGCCAGGTGGCCGCCGAGTTCGAGCAGACCGGCCGTGAACTGACCGTGCTGACCGTGTACGGCGGCGCCGCCTACGGCCCACAGGAAACCGCACTGCGCCGTGGCGTGGACGTGGTGGTGGGTACCCCTGGCCGCCTGATTGACCACCTGGAACGCGGCAACCTGGACCTGCAGGAAGTCAAGTACGCCGTGCTGGACGAGGCTGACGAGATGCTGAGTGTGGGCTTTGCCGACGCCATCGAAACCATCCTCAAGACCACGCCGGAAGGCCGTCAGACCCTGCTGTTCAGCGCCACACTGACCCCCGAAATCCGCCGCCTGTCCAACAAGTACCTGAATGACCCCCTGGTGGTGGACATGGTGGGCGAAGGCAAGAGCCAGGCCGCCCAGACTGTGGAACACCTCAAGGTGCGCGTAGGCCGCAGCCGCACCCGCGTGCTGGCTGACCTGCTGACCGTGTACAACCCGGAAAAGGCGATTGTCTTTACCCGCACCAAACGCGAAACCGACGAGCTGGCGCTGGAGCTGATTCACCGTGGCTTTGAAGCCGAAGCGCTGCACGGCGACCTGGCGCAAAATCAGCGTGAGCGTGCCCTGGGGTCGTTCCGTTCGGGCCGCACCTCCATCCTGGTGGCAACCGACGTGGCCGCCCGTGGTCTGGACATTCCCGAGGTGGACCTGGTGGTGCAGTACCACCTGCCGCAGGACCCCGAAAGCTACGTTCACCGCTCGGGCCGCACGGGCCGCGCTGGGCGCGCCGGTACCGCCATCATCATGTACGGTGACCGTGAGCAGCGCGATATCAACGGCCTGGAGCGTGTGACGGGTGTGCGCTTTACTGAGCGTCCCCTGCCCACCCCCCGCGAGGTGCAGGAAGCCAGCGCCCACGCCAGTTCTGAAATGCTGCGCCGTGTGGACGCTGAGGCGGCTGCCGGTTTCATGGAGCAGGCCGAAGCGCTGCTGGAAGAAATGGGCGCCGAAGCCCTGGCCCGTGCCCTGGCCAAAATCAGTGGCGTGACCGAGCCTCAGGCTCCGGCCAGCCTGCTGAGCGGCGAAGAAGGCCAGACGACCCTGATTCTGCATGGTGAGCGCCTGAGCATTGCCCGCGCCGTGGCGCTGCTGGCCCGTCACAGCGACGTGGACAGCCGCAAGCTGGGCAAGGTGCGCCAGTGGCGCGGCGGTGCCGTGGCCGACGTGCCCACCCAGTATGTGGCGGCCCTGATGAAGGCCAGCCCGCTGGACGGCGAAATCGGCGTGGAGGTCGCACAGGAACTGCCCGAACTGTTCGAGCAGCCCACCCGCGAACGCCGCGACGGTGGCCGCTCCTTCGGTGACCGTGGAGGTCGCCGTTTCGAGAACGAAGGCGACTTCCGCAGTGGCCGTAGCGGCGGCAGCCGCGGCCGTTCTGCTGGTGGCCGCAGTGGTCGTGGTGGAGGGCGGTTTGAGAGCCGCGACAGCGGCAGCCGTGGCGGTAGCCGCAGCGGAGGCCGCAGTAACAGTGACCGCTTCGGCAACGACCGTGGTGGCTCGCGCAGCACCGGCCGCAGCGGTGGCCGCGACTTCAGTGACCGCGAGTTCAAGGGCTGAGCTAAGTACAGCTAGGAATTGAGGGCCGCTCTCTGTGATGGGGAGCGGCCTTCTTTTGTACGCTCACGACCGAGCCAGCTTTCCGCAGGGTGAGTGTCGAAGAGTATTTGCTCTCCGAGCAGGACAATTCCACCCGGCACGGTGACATAGACGGCTCCTGTACGCACCAGCTGGGGCCAGCCATGCTCACAATGTCATTGCCGGCAACCTGCATGTGGCCCTGCACGCTGCTGCCCGTGCTCAAGGCTGCCAATGGCACCAATCTTTAGAACCCTATACCACTTCAACTCACCCAATGAGAAGCCCCCGCCCAGTTTCCCAGGCGGGGGTTTCTCGCTAGCTCACTCTAAAGCCCAGGCTTACGCCTTCACTTCATCCTTGCTGCGGGCGAGGATGGAGCGCAGCACGGTTTGCAGGATGCCGCCGTTCTTGTAGTAGTCGATCTCCACCGGAGTGTCGATGCGGCACTGTACGGTCAGGCTGCGGGTGTTGCCGTCCTTGCCCGTGACTTCCAGGGTCACGTTCTGGCGCGGCTTCAGGTCGGCGGGCAGCTTGATGTTGAAGGTCTCGTCGCCCTCAATGCCCAGGTTCTCGGCGTTCTCGCCGTTGATGAACTGCAGCGGCAGCACGCCCATGCCCACCAGGTTGGAGCGGTGGATGCGCTCGTAGCTCTCGGCAATCACGGCCTTGACGCCCAGCAGGAACGTGCCCTTGGCAGCCCAGTCGCGGCTGGAGCCCATGCCGTAGTCCTTGCCGGCAAACACCATCAGCGGGGTGCCGGCGGCCTTGTAGTTCTGGGCAGCGTCGTAGATGCTGGTGACCTGGCCGGTGGTGAAGTCGGTGGTAAAGCCGCCTTCGGTGCCGGGGGCCAGCTGGTTCTTCAGGCGGATGTTGGCAAAGGTGCCACGGGTCATCACGCGGTCGTTGCCACGGCGGCTGCCGTAGGAGTTGAAGTCCTTGGGTTCCACGCCCATGTTCGTCAGGAACTGGCCGGCGGGGGTGTCGGCCTTGAACGAGCCGGCGGGGGAGATGTGGTCGGTGGTCACCGAATCGCCCACCTTGACCAGGGCCCGCGCACCGGTGATATCGCTGATTTCGCGCACGCCACCGGCGATGTCCTCAAAGAAGGGCGGGTTCTGGATGTAGGTGCTGTCTTCCTTCCAGTCGAACAGGTCGCCTTCGGACACGGGGATGGCGTTCCACTGCTCGTTGCTGGTTTCGATACCGTCGTAGATCTTCTTGAACATCTCGGCGCTGATGGCCGTGTCGTAAATCTCCTGAATCTCGGCGTTGCTGGGCCACACGTCTTTCAGGTACACGTCGTTGCCGTCCGCATCCTGGCCGATGGGGTCGTTCACGATGTCGTTGACCACGGTGCCGGCCAGGGCGTAGGCCACCACCAGGGGCGGCGAGGCCAGGTAGTTGGCGCGGATGTGCGGGTTGATACGGCCTTCGAAGTTGCGGTTGCCCGACAGCACCGAGGCGGCCACCAGGTCGCCTTCCACGATGGCGTCCACCACCGGCTCAGGCAGCGGGCCGGAGTTACCGATGCAGGTCATGCAGCCGTAGCCCACGGTATTGAACCCAATCTGGTCCAGGTACTCCTGCAGGCCAGCCTGCTCCAGGTACTCGGTCACGACACGGGAGCCGGGAGCCAGCGAGGTCTTGACCCAGGGCTTGACCTTCAGGCCCTTTTCCACAGCTTTCTTGGCCACCAGGCCGGCGGCGATCAGCACGCTGGGGTTGCTGGTATTGGTGCAGGAGGTGATGCTTGCCAGAGTCACCGCGCCGTGCCCGATTTGCAGGTCGGTGCCGGTAATGGTGCCCTTATTGTTCAGCTGGTCTTCGCTCAGCTCGAAGCCGCGCTTGCTGACAGGAGCGGTCAGCGCCTCGGCAAACTCGGTGTGCATGTCGCTCAGGTTCACGCGGTCCTGCGGGCGCTTGGGACCGGCCAGGCTGGGAACGATGGTGCCCAGGTCCAGCTCGATGGTGTCGGTGAACACGGGGTCGGGGGTGTCGTCGGTGCGGAACAGGCCCTGAGCCTTGCAGTACTGCTCCACCAGTTCCACTTCGTCTTCCAGGCGGCCGGTGCGGCGCAGGTAGCGCAGCGCTTCGTCGTCCACGGGGAAGAAGCCCATGGTGGCGCCGTACTCGGGGGCCATGTTGGCGATGGTGGCGCGGTCGGGCAGCGTCATGTTGCTGAGACCCGCGCCGTAGAATTCCACGAATTTGCCCACCACGCCTTTTTCGCGCAGCATCTGGGTCACGCGCAGCGCCAGGTCGGTGGCGGTGGCGCCTTCGGGCATCTCGCCGGTAATCTTGAAGCCCACCACTTCGGGCATCAGCATGTAGATGGGCTGGCCCAGCATCACCGCTTCGGCTTCGATACCGCCCACGCCCCAGCCCACGATGCCCAGGCCGTTGATCATGGTGGTGTGCGAGTCGGTGCCCACCAGCGAGTCAGGGTACACGACCACGCCGTCGTCTTCGGGGCGGCTCTGTACGCCGCGGGCCAGGTATTCCAGGTTCACCTGGTGCACGATGCCGCTGGCAGGAGGCACCACGCCGAAGTTGTCGAAGGCCTGCTGGCCCCAGCGCAGGAACTCGTAACGCTCACGGTTGCGCTCGAACTCGATATCCATGTTGCTTTGCAGCGCCCATTCGGTGCCGAACACGTCTACCTGCACGGAGTGGTCGATCACCAGGTCCACCGGAATCAGCGGGTTGATTTTGTCGGGGTCGCCGCCCACCGACTTCATGGCTTCGCGCATGGAGGCCAGGTCCACCACCGCAGGCACACCCGTGAAGTCCTGCAGAATCACGCGGGCGGGCTTGAAGGGAATTTCCACCTCTTCGTTGGTGGGGCTCCAGCCGGCGACCGTCTTCACGTCGTCCTGGGTCACGTCGTAATCGTTGGCTTCGCGCAGCACGCTTTCCAGCAGCACCTTGATGCTGAAGGGCAGCTGGTCCACGTTGTGCCCCAGTTCCTTCAGCTTGTCCAGTCGGTAGTAGTACAGCTTCTGCCCAGCGTGCTCGCCCAGCACGTCACGGGCACCAAACAGGTTCTTCGCTTGTTCTGCCATGAGTCTTCTCCTTTTCCCCTTGTTGAATGGTGTGGGGTATGGAGTTCATCATAGCCGGCCACGGCGTGGGGGAGCCGTAACCTGGGAGGTCACGGACCGAGAAATTGCGTTACCCCTTCAGGGACAACTCAGCAGATAGCCCACGGCTCTCAAGCAGGCGGGTGTGCCGGCTTAGTCCACTCCCAGCGCGTCTGCCAGCTGCCGCATCTGCGCCAGCGGCACATCCTCGGCGCGGACATCCGGGCGTAGGCCAGCGGCCTCAAGGGCAGCCTCAATGCGGTCTACCGGGTGCCCGGCCATCTTGAGGTTGTTGCGTAGGGTCTTGCGGCGGTGGTGCAGCGCAGCGTCAATCAGGCGAATGTAGGCTTCGCTGGGCTGAGGGCGCTCACGGTCGAAGTCCAGCCGCACCACCGAGCTGGTCACGGCCGGCGCAGGGATAAAGGAGCCTTTGGGCACGTCGCGGACCGGGCGGACGGTGCCGTACAGGTGGGCCAGCGCGGTCAGAAAGCCGTAGTTGTCGTCGCCCGGCTGCGAGGCGAGGCGCTGGGCGACTTCCTTTTGCACCAGCACGGTGGCCGACACGATGCTGGGGGCACGCATAAAGCGCGAGAGCAGCGGCCCGGTGATGTAGTAGGGCAGGTTGGCAATCACGCGGGTGCCGGCGGGCAGCGAAGCGTAGTCGAACTCCAGCGCGTCCCCCCAGACGATGTTCACGTCCAATCCCGCCAGCGTCTCTTCCAGCACGGGCCGCAGCCCCTGGTCTTTTTCCAGGGTGGTCACTTGAGCGCCGCGCTCGGCCAGTTCGCGCGTCAGCACGCCCAGGCCAGGCCCGACTTCCAGCACTCTGACTCCTTCGGCGGCCCCGCCCGCGTCGGCAATGGCGCGCAGGATATTGCCGTCAATCAGGAAGTTCTGCCCCAGCGACTTGGTGGGGCGAATGCCGTGCCGCGCCATCAGGTCCTTGACGCGGGCGGGCGAGTACAGCGGTGCAGCGGCGGGGCCTACGTGGGGGTCGGTCATCCGGCCCACTGTAGAGCATCTTGGCTGCAGGGCCGGGGTCTACTCGCCCCGCAGCACCCCTTTGCGCCCACCTTGCAGCGCCAGCTCGGCGGTAGGTGGGGTTCCCGGCTTGACCTGACAGCTTTCCACGCTGCTCGGCAGGGGCCGGCCCAGCAGCTCGGCGCAGGGCACGCCCGCTGCCGGCAGGGTTCGGCCGGCGGCCGCCTGAAGCGCGGCGCGGGCATAGTCGCGCCCCTCGCGGCCCTGATTCAGCAGAAACCAGGTCCAGCCGCCCACCAGTGCGGCAAACAGCAGCGCCACCAGCCCCAGATACTTCCAGGGATTGAAGCGGACATTGGCGGGGGCCGGCGGTTCGGAGGCAGACATGCGGCCCAGTCTGCCATATGGCTTCTCTGGATGGGTGGCCTGCAGAGACGGACGGCGCATTCTCTCTGCCGAAAGCCGGAGTTGCGTCGCTGAAGTCTCAGCACCTGCATGATAGGGGCATACTCAAGCGTCCTGCACGCCGCGTTATACTGTTTCCTATGCCCGCCGAAGCCAAGAACAAACCTGTGTATGTCATTTCCGTCGCGGCGGAGCTGGTGGACATGCATCCTCAGACCCTGCGGCTGTATGAGCGCAAGGGCCTGATCAAGCCTGGACGCAGCGGCGGCAAGACCCGGCTGTACAGTGAACGCGACATCGAACACCTGCGCGAAATTCGGCGGCTGACCCAGGAACTGGGCGTGAACCTGGCCGGCGTGGAAGAGGTGATGCGGCTGCAACACGAACTGGACGACCTCCAGGGCGAGTTCGAGGCCGAGATTGAGCGTATTGAGGACGAGATTCGCTCTCAGCAGCGCACCAAGGCCCTGCCCGCGCCCGACGACCCCAGGGACCGGCCGGTGTACGTGATTTCTATCGCCGCCGAACTGGTGGACATGCACCCGCAGACCCTGCGGCTGTACGAGCGCAAGGAACTGATTCGCCCGGGCCGCAGCAGCGGCAAGACCCGGCTGTATAGCGAACGCGACATCGAACACCTGCGCGAAATCCGGCGCCTGACCCAGGAGCTGGGCGTGAACCTGGCCGGCGTGGAAGAGATTATGCGGCTGCGCCAGGAGCTGGAAGGCACCCGCTCGCGGATGGAAGGCAATGTGCGCCGAATTCAGCAGGACATCACCGAGCGGATGACCCAGTGGCGCGAGCTGCCGCCGGCAAAGGCAGAGACAGACGGCGAGTAAGGCTGCGCGGCCTGCTGACCCGGGCGGCTCCGGGGACGATGGGGCCTGGCCTGTAGCCCACCGCCAGCTGGCTGCAGGGGGCCACGCCCTTTGCCGGAACGGTGGCCTCTCGGGCGCGGCGCTCTGGAGCAACAAGCCCTGTCACTTCAGGCAGGAGGGACAACCCGCGCCGCAAAAAAGCCGCCAGACACGGTGGCCGGCGGCTTTCTCACAGGGATGTGTCCTCTCAGGGATGTGTCAGATTTGCTCGACGTGGTCGGGGTGGTTTACTTCCTGCATCGGCACATCGCCTTCGCCCGCATCCTCGAACTCCTTCAGGGTTTCGAGGATGATATTGACGCCTTTCATCAGGTCTTCTTCGCTGATGACCAGCGGCGGCGCGAAGCGGATGATGTTGCCGTGGGTCGGCTTGGCGAGCAGGCCGCGCTCGGCCATCCGCACGCAGATGTTCCAGGCGGTTTCGCTTTCCTCGTGGTCGTTCACCACGACGGCGTTCAGCAGGCCCTTGCCGCGCACCAGCTTGGCAATCCGGCTGCCGCTTTCGATGTAGCGGCTGATTTCGGCGCGGAACTTCTGGCCCAGCTCCTCGGCGCGCCCCGCCAGGTTCTCCTCGGTAGCCACGGTCAGGGCCGCCACGGCGACGGCGGCGGCCACCGGGTTACCCCCGAAAGTGGAGCCATGCTGGCCGGGCTTGATCACATTCATCACTTCGTCGTTTGCCAGCACGGCGCTGACCGGGTAGACCCCGCCCGAAATGGCCTTGCCCAGAATCAGGATGTCGGGCTTGACGTCCTCATGGTCCACGGCCAGGCGCTTGCCGGTGCGGCTGATGCCCGTTTGCACCTCGTCGGCAATAAACAGCGCGCCGTGCTGCTCGCACAGCTCCTTGGCACCCTTCAGGTAGCCTTCGCTCGGGACGTACACGCCCGCTTCGCCCTGAATCGGCTCGACGAGGAAGCCTGCCACGTTGCCTTTGTTGGCTTCCAGGGCAGCTTTCAGCGCGTCCAGGTCATCGTAAGCGATGCGGACGAAGCCGTCGGTGTAGGGGCCGTAGGAGCGGCGGGCGTTCTCGTCATTGGAGAACGAGATGATGGTGGTGGTGCGTCCGTGGAAGTTGTTCTCGCACACGATGATTTGGGCCTGGTTTTCGGGGATGCCTTTCACTTCGTAGGCCCATTTGCGGGCCAGCTTGATGGCGGTTTCTACGGCCTCCGCGCCAGTGTTCATCGGCAGCACCTTGTCGAAGCCGAAATACTCACAGATGAACTTCTCGTAGGGGCCGAGCTTGTCGTTGTAAAACGCGCGGCTGGTCAGGGTCAGGGTCTGGGCCTGCTCGACCATTGCGCCCACGATTTTGGGGTGGCAGTGGCCCTGGTTCACGGCCGAGTAGGCGCTCAGGAAGTCGAAGTACTCTTTGCCGTCACTGTCCCACACCTTGGCCCCCTGGCCGCGCGAGAGGACCACCGGCAGGGGGTGGTAGTTGTGAGCTCCGTACTGGTCTTCGAGGGCGATGAAGTCTTGCTGGTTCATGGGTGTCTCCTTGAGGATACCGGCGGCAGGCGCAGCAGTGCAGCCACACCGCCCGGACAGGGTGGATTGGAAAACTTGCGCCGCTCAGCATAGCGTGCAGCTGACGGGAAGGCGGAAAGGGCCACAGGGCTGACGGGGGCACCAGGTTCAGGCCAAGCGAGCACCCGAACAATGGATACAGTATTTATAAACATACGCAAAGCGTCAAGGGCTTGGAGGGTGGGGAGTGTCTCTGCCGTAAGAACTGGGATGGAGGTGTGGCGCATTTAAACATAGAAAGGGCTGGAGATAGAAGATGATGGCGTCCGGCCACAGCAAAGGATGGCCATGACGGCGTATTGCAAGTTTATCCTACAAATTGCATATTTCCTCCTTGTGAACAGGTTCCCTGCATTGGTCTGTCTTGCGCTAGACTGCCTCCATGAACGCCCTGTGTTGCCCCTGAATGCGGTCAGCCCCATGCCTGCGCCGCGCCTCCTTCCCTTGCCGGAACGTGGCGCGGAGTTTTTTTTGAGCCGGGCCTGTTTGCAGGCACCGGCAAGAATGCCCACCTCGGCCCCCCGGACTCTCCGGTCCTTGGACGAAAGAAGGAACCCCATGCCAGACGTCAAAACCCCTGATCTCAACATCCACCTCTACGACACCATGCAGCGCCAGAAAGTGCGTTTCGAGCCGAGTACGCCCGGCCATGTCGGGATGTACCTCTGCGGCCCGACCGTCTACAGCGACGCGCACCTCGGGCACGCCAAGAAGGAAGTCGCCTTCGACGTGATTCGCCGCACTTTTCTGCACTTCGGGTACAAGGTGCGCTACGTCGCCAACATCACTGACGTGGGCCACCTGCAAAACGATTCGGACGACGGCGAAGACAAGATGCTCGCCCGCGCCCGCCTGGAGCAGCTCGAACCGATGGAAGTGGCCGACAAGTATTTCTGGTCGTTTTTCAAGGACATGGACGCGCTGAACGTTCTACGTCCCTCTATCAACCCCCGCGCCACTGGGCACATTCAGGAGCAAATCAAACTGATCGAAGAACTCATCGAAAAGGGACACGCCTACGAGTCGAATGGCAGCGTCTATTTCGACGTGCGGAGCTGGCCCGAGTACGGCAAGCTCTCAGGTCGCAAGCTCGACGACCAGGAGGAAGGCACCCGCGAAGCCGTGCGCGAGGAAAAACGCGACCCCCGCGACTTTGCGCTGTGGAAAAATGCCGAACCCGAGCACATCATGCGTTGGGACTCGCCTTGGGGCGTCGGGTTTCCGGGCTGGCACATCGAATGCTCCGCGATGAGCCTCAAATATCTGGGCGAAGGCTTCGACATTCACGGCGGCGGCCTCGACCTGCAATTCCCCCACCATGAGGCCGAAATCGCGCAGGCGGAGGCGGCAGGGCATCACTTCGCCCGCTACTGGATGCACAACAACATGCTGACCATCGGCGGCGAAAAGATGTCCAAGAGCAAGGGCAATTTCACGACCATTCAGGACATCCTGCAAAGGTACGACCCGATGGTGGTGCGCTTCCTGCTGGTCTCCAGCCACTACCGCAGCGTGACCGAGATGAACGACGAGGCCTTTGCGAGTGCGGCCAACGGCTACCGCCGCCTGGTGGACACCCTGGCGGAAATCGAGCGCCGCCTGAACGATGCACCCGCAGGCGCAGACGCGGCGCTAGACGCCAAAATCGCCGCCCGCGTACAGGAATTCGAGGACGCCATGCGCGACGACTTCAACACGCCCAAAGCGGTGGCCGCGCTTTACGGGCTGACCACCGAGATGAACACGGCACTCAATGCGGGTGCGGTGGGCCGTGAGACGCTGGAGCAGGCGCGGAACGCCTACCGCACGCTCGGCGGCGACGTGCTCGGCCTCTTCGCGGGGAATGGGCAGGCCGCCACGCAGGACGACGCCCCGGTGGTGGACAGGCTAATGGAAATTGTCCTGAAAGCCCGCCAAAACTACCGCCTGCAAAAGCAGTACGCCGAAGCCGACGAACTGCGCGACACGCTCGGCGCGGTGGGCATTACGGTGGAGGATACGAAGGATGGGGCGCGGTGGAAACGCTGAGGGCGTGACGGTGCTGATGGCTCCGCTGCCCTGATGGTGGCTGGCTTTCCTGGCTAAAAGGCTAGAAGTCAAAAGGGCTAAGGGTCTAAGGGTTGCAGTGCTGTAACCTTTAGACCCTTAGCCTCTTAGACCTGCCATCCGTTATCAGCTCACAACGCCGCCAACTGCGCCGCCAGCGCTTCTGCGTCCTGCGTGGGCAACTGGCAGGCGCGGTTCACGCATAGGTACGCGGTGCCGCCGCCCTCACGGTGTTCCAGCACGGGTAGACCTGCGGGAGTCGGGGCGGGAGCCAGGGCCACATAGGGCAGCAGAAAGCGGGCGGCGGCGGCTTCTAAGGGAGCGCGTTCTTCCGCACTGCCGATGATGGCGAGTTCGGTGTGCGGTGCTCTCAGCATGGCGGCAGCTTGCCACAGTCCGCCCATGCCGTGCGGGGCCTGCACCATATCGGCCAGGTGGCTGCTGACGGTGCGGTGGGCCAGGGCCTGTGCCTGAGGGTCGCCGTAGTAGCGGTCTATCCACAGGGCCAGCAGTGCCGCCGCCGCATTGTCGCTGATGATGGCCGAGTCGAAGGCGCTGCTCTGGCGGGTGAGCAGGGCCTCGGCCTTGCCGCCGCTGGAGCGGAACAGGCCCGCCGCGTCATCCCAGAAGTCGCGCTGCACCACAGTCCACAGCTCCCGCGCCCACGTCAGATACTCCAGCTCGCCGCTCGCCTGATACAGGGCGACTAGGCCCAGCCCGTACAGCGCGTGGTCTTCCAGCAGGCCCTCCACACTCGGCGCGTGACCGTCCAGCCAGGTGTGCCACAGCGTGCCGTCAGGTTGGCGCATGGTTTCGCGTACCCAGGCGGCGTTCTGGCGGGCCAGCTCCAGCCAGTGCGGTTCGCCCAGGATACGGGACGCGTCGGCCAGCGCGGCCAGCACCAGACCGTTCCACGAGGTGAGCACCTTGTCGTCGCGGTGGGGTTGGGGGCGCTCCTCGCGGGCGGTCAGCAGGCGGGCACGCAACTCAGGCAGGCGGCTGCGTTGCTCGGGGGTCAGCTCGCCTACCCTGGAAAGTACCGTGCGGCGGCCTGCGTCGCGGCGGTGTGGGTCCTCGAAGTTGCCGCCTTCGGTCACCCCGTAAAAGCGGGCCAGCCACTCGGCATCTTCCGCGCCCAGCACGGCTTGCAGTTCGGCAGGGGTCCAGGTAAAGGTGAGGCCCTCCACGCCCTCGGTGTCGGCATCCTGCGCCGAGTAGAAACTGCCCGAAGGGTGCCGCATTTCCCGCTCCAGATAGCGCAGGGTCTCGCGGGCCGCTTCGGCAAAAGCTGGGTCGCCGCTCACCTGATAGGCGGCCAGCAGGGTGCGGGTGAGTTGCGCGTTGTCGTACAGCATCTTCTCGAAGTGCGGCACCAGCCACTGCGCGTCTACCGAGTAGCGGTGAAAGCCGCCGCCGAGCTGGTCGTAAATGCCGCCCCGTCCCATCTGCCGCAGCGTGTGCAGCGCCATCTGCTGCCCCTGTTCATCGCCCGACTTCAGCAGAAAGTCCAGCGTGGTGGGCGCGGGGAACTTGGGCGCTCCGCCGAAGCCGCCGTGAACGGGGTCAAACACTTGCGGCAGCAGGTCCAGCGGGGCTTGCAGCAGCTCCGCGGGCCACTCCTGCCCGCCCGCGCTGCGCGGCTCGCTCATGGCCTGGATGTGCTCGGTCAGCGCCTGCGCGTTGGCTTCCAGGTCGGCGCGGCGGTTCTGCCAGGCGTCGCTCACGGCGGTCATCACTCGGCGGAAGGATGGCAGGCCCAGGCCCTCGTGTGGCGGATAATAGGTGCCCGCGTGAAAGGGACGGCGCTGGTGGTCCAGAAACACCGTCATCGGCCAGCCGCCCTGGCCTGTCATCGCCTGCGTGGCGGCCATGTAGATGCCGTCCACATCGGGCCGTTCCTCGCGGTCCACCTTGATGTTCACAAAGCGTTCGTTCATCAGCCCTGCCGTCGCCTCATTTTCAAAGGACTCGTGCGCCATCACATGACACCAGTGGCAGGTGCTGTAGCCGATGCTCAGCAGGACCGGCACGCCGCGCCGCTCGGCTTCGGCAAAGGCTTCGTCGCTCCAGGGCCACCAGTGCACCGGGTTGTCGGCGTGCTGGCGCAGGTAGGGGCTGGATTCGGCTCCTAGGCGGTTGTGGCCGCCAGACGCAGGGGTGGCGTTGGTCATGCGGGCAGCATAGGGGAGATGGACGCCGGGAAATGCGGGGACAATGGGGATGTCGGCCCTGACTTTTCCGGGGGAAGTCAGGCGGTTGCAGGTGCAGGGCCACGCAGTGCAGGAGCACGGCGACTCTTTTCCCACGAGTTGACTCTGCCGAGTCCGGTCCGCATGGGTTCACACCGGTGGGGACGCCGCTGCAAAGTGACTTCCACCGCCCGCAGTCAGGGCCGACGCCCGCTTTACTCATCCTTTATGCTGTAGGCCAATGGATGCCAGAAACGAGCAGAGCGCTTACGCCCGCGCCGGCGTGGATATCGACGCCGGCCACCGCGCCGTGGAACTGATGAAAGATGCGGTGGCCCGCACCCACACACCCGCCGTACTGGGCGGCATCGGCGGCTTCGGGGGGCTGTTCAGCCTGAGTGGGCTGAAGGGCATGGAAGACCCGGTGCTGGTGGCCAGTACCGACGGGGTAGGCACCAAAACCAAGGTGGCGGTGCGGACCGGGCGCTTCGGCGGACTGGGCCAGGACATCGTGAACCACTGCGTGAACGACATTCTGGTGCAGGGCGCCCGCCCACTGATTTTTCTGGATTATGTGGCAATGGGCCGGCTCTCGCCCGAGCGGGTGGCCGAGGTCGTGACCGGCGCGGCGACCGCCTGCGAGGCGCTGGGTGTGGCGCTGCTGGGCGGCGAAACGGCCGAAATGCCCGGCGTATATGTGGAAGGCGAACTCGACATCGTGGGCACGATTGTGGGCGCGGTGGACCGACCCAACCTGATTGACGGGCGGCGAATCGAGGCCGGGGACAGCGTGATTGCCCTGCCGAGCAGCGGCCTGCACACCAACGGCTACTCGCTGGCCCGCATGGCGCTGGACGACCTCAATTGGACCGAAGCCCGCGCCGACCTGAACGGCGAGCGGCTGGAAGACCTGCTCACCGTGCCGCACCGCGCTTATCTGAAGGCGTTTGATGCGTTGGAAGCGGCTGGGGTGGACGTGCGCGGCATGGGCCACATCACGGGCGGCGGTCTGGTGGACAATCCGCCCCGCGTGTTCCCGCAGGGCATCGGTATGCAGGTGGACCTGAGCAGCTGGACGGTGCCGCCGGTGTTTGAACTGATTGTGCAGCGGGCCGGAGTGGAGCGCCGCGAGGCGTTCCGTGCCCTGAACATGGGCGTGGGCTTCCTGTTTATCGTGCCGGCGGCGCAGCGGGAAGAGGCCCTGGCTGCCCTGCGTGGGGCCGGCGAGCAGCCCTGGGTCATCGGGGAAATGGTGAAGGGACAGGGCGTGACCCTTGGAGAATAAGTTGGACGGCAGGGCGCCGCGGGCTCCTTTTGGCTTTCAGCTGCCCGGCGGTGCCGCCGCCGAATTCTGGGTGGTGCGGCACGGCGAGAGCAGCTGGAACGCCTCGGGCCGCTATCAGGGCCAGACCGATGTGCCCCTCAGCCCGCTGGGCGAGCAGCAGGTGGCGGCGCTGGCCCAGCGGCTGGCGGGCCGGCAGTTTGCGGCCGTGTATTCCAGCGACCTGGAGCGGGCCCGCGTCACGGCCCAGGAGCTGGCCGCCGCGCTGGACGGAGCGCCACCCGTGCAGCTGGAACCGGGCCTGCGCGAGATTCAGGTGGGTGAACTGGCGGGCCTGACTTCTGCGGAAATCGCCCGGCAGTTTCCCGAGTACCTGGCCGACCTGCGCCGCGACCCCTGGTCCACCTGCCGGCCCGGCGGCGAAAGCATGCGCGACCTGTTCGTGCGCAGCCGCAGGGTGTTCGATGCCCTGCGTGAGCGGCATCCTGGCGGGCGCATTCTGGTCGTGACCCACGGTGGCCTGGTGCGGGTGGCCGTGGGGCTGGCGCTGGGAGAGGAGGCCGGGCGTCAGGTCTGGTCGCGGCTGTCGGTGGCCAACGCTTCTCTTACCCGCGTCATCCTGGCCGACGGACACGGCACGCTCCTGGGCTTCAACGACGACGCCCACCTTGAGGGTCTGCTGGAAACGCGTGACAGCCGTGGGCCGGCCGGTCCGGTCACCTGAGGCACCGGCAGAAGTAGCCCCGCCACTTTATTCCTGGCGGGGCTGCTCTGTACGGGGCGCCGTAGGGCGGCGTTACTCGTCGCTGCCCGGTTCTTCCGAGGTGATGAAGGGCAGGTTGCGGTCCAGTTGGGCGCGGTCCAGCCCGAAGCCGTATACGTAGGCGTTGGGAATGGTGAATCCCAGATAATCGATGGTGATTTCGGCCTTGCGGCGCGAGGGTTTGGACAGTAGCGAGGCGATGCGCAGAGAAGAGGGATGGCGGCCTTCGAGGTACTGCATCAGGTACTTGAGGGTCAGGCCCGTGTCCACGATGTCTTCCACCACAATCACGTCGCGGTCCTTGATAGGGAACTGCAGGTCTTTGACCAGCTTGACCTCGCCGGTGGATTCCTGGGCGTCGCCGTACGAGCTGGCCTGCAGGAAATCTACCGTGACCGGCATCTGAATGGCGCGGACCAGGTCGGCGAAAAAGGGAAACGCACCGTTAAGAACGCAAATCAGGTGAGGCACGCGGCCCGCGTGATCGGCCTCGATTTTGCGGGCCAGTTCCTGAATGCGGGCCTGAATTTCTTCGGTGGTGATTTGAACGGGACCTTGCCCCGGCTGATGACTCATGGCGACAGCTTAACACCCGCTTTAGCTTTGGGGGATAGGCCAGGTCCCGGCCGGCTCAGCTCTGCCCACGTCCCGGCAGCTGGTAGGCGGCGCTGCGGCCCCCGCCCGTGCGTTCCAGGTGGCCGCTCTGCACCAGGCCGCGCAGCACCCGCCACGCCTGCGGCTGCGTCAGGCCACAGGCTCCCCGCAGGTCGGCGTTGCAGACGGCACCCTTTTCGCGGGCCAGGGCCAGTGCGATAGCGCGGATCTCGGCGCGGCTGGGGCCATGCAGGTGCGCGGCGTCCCTGCTCGTAAGGGCTGCGGGAGGCTGCGTCAGGTCAGAGCGGGGAGCAGGGGGCATGGTGGCCTGACGCGGTGCTTGTTCCTCCTGCTCCGCAGCAGTTGGAATCTCGCCCACTGGCAGCTGGCTGGCCGGCCGCAGCTGCACTGCGGTGGCCGGTAGTGACTTGCCCCAGCCGCCGGACCACAGGTTGGGGCCGCTGGGCACGGCAGGGGCAGCCACCGGGACAGGCGCCGGCGCCTGCATGGCCTGCCGCAGATTGGCCCGCTGCAAGGCTTCCCGCGCTTCCTCGCCCAGCAGGTAGGCGATGCCGCGCCCCACGCCCGCCCGCTCAATCAGCCCGATGTCTTCCATCTGGCGCAGCAGCCGTGGGGTGCGGTCCTCGGCCAGTTGCAGGGCGCGGGCCAGCTCGGCGCGGGTGGCCTCGCCCTCGCGGGCCAGCACGCTCAGCACAATCAGCATGTCGAGCGACAGGGTTTGCAGTTCTTCCTGCTTGCGGGCCACGAACCGCACGAACTCGGCGTCGAACCCCATCGAGTGCAGGCTGAGTTCGACGGCGTCGGGATAGGTGGTGAACTCCGGTGGCTCCTTGCCGTGCCGCAGCATCAGGCCAAACATCTTGTCCACACCCACGCCCGCTTGCTCAATCAGGCCCAGACGGGCCAGCACTTCGGCCAGCAGCGGATTGCGGCGCTTGGGCTGGTGCCGCAGGATGTTGCCCGGCGTGATGCCCCCAGGCAGGCCCCCAGGATTGAGAATGTCGAGGCGATTGGGGTACAGATGCACATGCACCGCGTCCCGCGACTGGTAATCGCGGTGGGTGAGCGCGTTGAGCAGCGCCTCGCGGTACACGGTTTCGTCCTGCTCCCAGACCTCAATGCGGAACAGCCCCACCTGCACCGGCGTAAAGCGGTTGCGGGCCTGAATCAGCTCTGCCAGGCGGCTCAGGGTCGCGGGGATAGGCCGCAGCAGGTCTTCGCGGAAATGGAACTCCACATCCAGCGTCTGGTGATGGTAAAAGCACACTTCGGCCTGCGGAATGTGCGCCCGAATGGCGGCAGGTGTGCCTGCCAGCAGGATGCCCGCCAGATTGGGCCGCAGCGCCCCGCCACTCGGCGCGATGAGGCCCAGCTCCCGCAGGAAATCAATATCGGGCAGGCCCGCAATGGGGGCGGCCCGCTGGCCCCCACTGCGCTCGGCAAACAGGCGCAGGCGGCCCACCTCGGCAGGGTCCAGGTCCGCTAGCGAGGCATCGGGCGGGATGGTGGCGGTGTAGTCGGCGTCGGCCACAGGCTCGGCTTCGGCCTGCGACACCGGCACCAGATGCTGACCGTCCCAGGCCAGCACCGCGCCGCTGGGGTCCGACAGCACATAGGGCGCACGCGGCACGAACACCGAGAGCACTTCGCGGCCACCGGGCTGGCGGTGGCTCTGCACATTCACGCTCAGCCGCCCGCCCGACAGCTCGAAGATGGCGTGCGTGAGCATCAGCGGGTGCAGGTCCTGCACTCCTTCTTCGCCCTCGCTGCCCACACCTACCAGAATGGTGCCGCCCCGCGCATTCGCCAGGCCCACGGCGTAGCGGGCCAGTTCCTCGGGGAGCACCGAGGCGCCCAGGTGAATGCATTCGGGACCCGGTGGGGGCGCGGCACCCAGCGGGGAAAGGGCAGAGGGGGGAGAAGCGGCGTCCGTCACTCGGCACAGTGTAGCCTCTGCTGCGCCGCCCCTGCCGCGTGGCCCTCCTGCCCGGCGGCTGTGGGCAGCGCTCGGTGTCAGTAAGTGGCGACCGGCTCCAGAATCGCGTGTTCCAAGCGCTGGGCAGCCAGGCTGCGCTCCTTGAGGCTGGAACGGTGGCTGCGGACAAGGTCGGTCAGGGCCAGCAGGTGGTGCAGGCGCTGGTCACAGCGGGCGGCCCCCACCGCTTCCGGGCACAGCGGCTCCACGGCGAATCCTTCGGCGTCGCCTTCTTCGGTCGGCCAGACCAGCGGCGAGGCTTCGGTACCGGGCAGAGGAGCCACGGAACACCCGGTCGCCACTCCCCGCACCACCTGCTCGTCTCGCTGCGGCGCCGGCAGAAAGTACGGCACTCCTTTGACCAGCACGTTGACCAGCGCTGCACGGACGGGGGCAGAGCTCCCGCTGCGCAGCAGCCGTGCATCGGTCAGGTGGGCGTAGGCCTGCTGCACCTGCGCCTGGCTCAGTCCCAGCGTTTTGCCCAGCAAGGCGTACGAATGGGTCGGAGCGTCTTCCTGAAGCAGTTTGAGGGCCACCAGCAAATCCTGCGCGCTTAACATGCATTTAATTTATTGACATAATGTCATCATGTTGCCAGCTGCTCGGGTTGGAACGGTTCACCGCCGGCCCCAGGCTGGCTCAGCCGCGAATTTTCTGCCGTCCCAGCAGGGCGCGGCCCAGAGTGACCTCGTCGGCATATTCAAGCGCCGAGCCTACCTGCAACCCGTAGGCGATGCGGCTGACTTCTGCGCCCAGCGGCTCCAGCAAGCGCTGCAGGTACAGGGCGGTGGCGTCTCCTTCTACCGTGGTGCCGGTGGCCAAAATCACTTCCAGCCCCTCGCGGGCACGCGGCAGCAGCTCCTTGATGTGCAGCTGTTCGGGGCCCACGCCGTTCATCGGGCTCAGGACGCCGTGCAGCACGTGGTACAGCCCCTGATACTCGCCGCTGCGTTCCAGCGCAATCACGTCGCCGGGTTCCTCGACCACGCAAATGAGGTTCTGGTCCCGGCTGGGGTCGCTGCACACGTCACACAGTTCCGCGTCGGTGATGTTGAAGCACACCGGACAGGTGTGCAGCTCCGACTTGGCGGCCAGCAGCGCCGCCGAGAGCCGCTCGATATCTTCTGCTGGTTGCTCGAACAGGTGGAAGGCCAGCCGCTGCGCACTCTTGGGCCCGATGCCGGGCAGGCGTGACAGTTCACGAATCAGGGCGACCAGACTGGGGGGATATTTCACCGGAACAGGGTAGCGCCTGATGGCTGGGCAGATGGTTGCCGGCAGAAGGTTGCTGACGTCGGACCTTGCGGCCTGATAGCGTAGGGCGAAGGGCCCGGGGGACGGTCAGGCTCCAGCCCACACCACTCAGCAACCGAAAAGCCCCCGCCGCGTGGGCAGGGGCTGGGGGCAGGTCCGGGCCTCAGAAACCGGGAATGGACAGGCCGCGGGTGGCTTCCTGTTGCAGGTCGTCCACCTGACCGGCGGCGTCTTGAATGGCGGCCAGAATCAGGTCTTCCAGCGCTTCCACGTCGTCGCCGTCCACGGCCTGCGGGTCGATCTTGAGGCTCTGCACTTTGCCGTGGCCGTTCATGGTCACGCGGACCAGGCCGCTGGCGGTGCCTTCCACCGTCTTGGCGGCCAGGTCCTCCTGGATGCGGTTGGCGGCGCTCTGGGCTTGCTGCATTTGCTTCATCAGACGTTTCATGTCCATGCCAGGCAGTTTAGAGCACTGGACCTTACCGCGGCTTCCAGCGGTGGCTGCGGCGCCCCTTCTTTTTCCCGTACCTGCCCTGGAGCATGTCATGGAGCCGCAAATGGGCCGTGCTAAACTGAACTTCAGTCGCCCCGCCTGAACGGCAGTGCGGGACGCGTGGCGAACGGGCCACAGTATTTACAGTATTTCAGGCCACACACGGCCGAACATAGCCGCTGCTCCTGCGCACCTGTGCCCGCGAGTACAGCGCAGAAGCGGCGTGCGGAGGTGATAGCTATAGCGAAAGATCATAAGGTCAACGAGCAGATTAGGGTCCGTCAGATTCGCCTGATTGGGGCGGATGGAGAGCAGGTCGGAATCATTGATACCAGGGACGCCCTGCGCATGGCGCGGGAAAAGAATCTGGATCTGGTGATGGTCAGCCCGCAGGCTGTGCCGCCGGTCTGCAAACTGCTCGACTATGGCCGCTTCCGCTACGAGCAGCAGCAGAACGAAAAGGAAAACCGCAAGCGGGCCCGCTCGCAGGAAGTCAAGTCGATCAAGTACCGCGTCAAGATCGACGACAACGACTTCAAGACCAAGACCAATCACGTGCGCCGCTTCCTGGAAGCCGGCCACAAGGTCAAGGTCACCATCATGTTCCGCGGCCGTGAACGCACCCACCCTGAGCTGGGTGAGCGCATCCTGGTGCGCGTGGCCGAGACGCTGCAGGATATTGGCGCGCCCGAGAGCAAGCCCAGCATGATGGGCATGGATATGAACATGGTGATGGCTCCCAAGCCCGGCGCAGTCAAGAAGAACGTGAAGGCCGAGGACATCGAAGCCATCGAGGCTGAAGAAGCCGCTGCAGACGCTGCCGAGGCCCAGGCTACTCCTGAAGCCGAAACCGAAGCGGCCAGCGCCAACGCCTAAGCCCGAACGCTTAAGCCCGAGAGTGGCGAATAAGGCCCCTGCCTCACGGTGGGGGTTTTTGACGTCGCAGACACGGGGAAGCTAGCGCCTTCCACCCCCCACCCAGCCTCCCCCACAAGTGGGCAGAGGTTAAAAGCATCGTTCAGGACACGTCTTTTTCTGATTGACATTGAGTGTCTAAGCTGGAGGGTCGCCCCCGTCCTTTATCCCGTCAAATGCTTCAGACCCGCTGCCGAGTGCTGCGCCCCTGCGCCACACCGCCCGCAATCAGGTGAGCGGCCCGCAGCGGTTCGGGGACGCGGCCTGTGACGGTCAGCGCCGTGAGGGCCGCCTGTGAGTCGTTCAGGCTGAGGCCCACGCGCTGCACCCACACGCCACCGCAGGGTTCCATTTCCCCTGCTCGCTGGATTAGCCGCCACTTGCGCTCACCGCCGGGTACCTGCTCCAGCAGCGCGGCGCGGATGCGGGTCAGGTCAGGTGGGCGGCGGGCCACCACCAGCACGGGGAGGCCTGTCTCCCTATGTAGCGTGTGAAGATCCACCACGTTGAACCCCGCCAGCGCGATGCCTTGCAGCAGAATCAGGCCCAGGTGGTCCCCACCGTAGCCTGCCACCAGGCGGGTCAGTTCGCAGGTGCTGTTCTGCCCATCACGCCGCACCTGCCCGCTGACCACCCCGTGCAGGGTGCGCCCGCTGTGGCTGGCCCCTATGACCCGCACATTTCCCCTGTGGCTGCGGTCAAATGGCGCGTCGTCAAAGCCGATGGCATGGTGCAGGCGTATCAGCGGAGCAATTCGGTGGGTAAGTGCCCGCCCAGTGCCACCCAGGCATCCAGCAGGTCATCGGGCGGGGGAGCGGTCAGGTGCAGCGGCTCTTGGGTCACCGGATGGGGAAGGGTCAGTTGCCAGGCGTGCAGGGCCTGACGCGGCATGGCCTGACTCTCGCGGCCATAGACCGCATCGCCCACGATAGGACTGCCTAAGTGCGCCAGGTGTACTCGAATCTGGTGGGTGCGCCCTGTACGCGGCTCGCAGCGGACCAGTGCCAGCGTGCGCCCGTGCCCGTCCGGGTGGTGGCTGAGTGGTACGAAGCGGGTCTGCGCGTCGCGGGGGTTCGCGCCGCCCACAGTCATCTTTTGGCGCTGTACGGGATGGCGACCTATCGGGGCATCCACCTTGGCTGGCGTCTGGGCTTTCCACTCGCCTGCCGCAATCGCCAGGTACACCTTTTGCGTTTCGCGGGCTTTGAAACTGGCGCTGAGGGCCGCGTGGGCCTGCACCGTTTTCGCCACCACAATCACGCCGCTGGTGTCCTTGTCGAGCCGGTGCACGATGCCAGGGCGGTAGCCTGCAGGGCTGTCATGGTCGGACTGCTGCGGGAGTTCTAGGCGGCCCAGCAGCGCATTGACCAGCGTGCCGCTGACCACGCCTGGCGCGGGGTGGGTGACCATGCCTGGGGGCTTATTCACGGCAATCAGGGCGTCGTCCTCGTACAGCACGTCCAGCGGCACCTGCTCGGGCTGCACGCTAAGGTCGGCGGGCGGCGGGGGAGAGATGTGCAGCGCTTCCCCGCCGCGCAGCTTGTGGCTGGCTTTGGTGGCGGCTTTGCCCTCCACTTCCACTCTGCCCGCGGCAATCCACAGCGCCACCTGTGAGCGGCTCTCGCCGGTCAGCTCGGCGGCGACGGCGTCCAGGCGGCCTGCGGTAGCGGTGTAGGTCTGGGTTTGCTGCGGCTCAGTCACATCAACCTTTCAGCGCCGGAATCCGCAGGCCGCCGCGCCCGTCCCAGCCCTTGAAGGCGTAGAAGCGGCCCGGTTCCCCGGTGCGTAGGTAGTCCAGCAGTGGCTCCCGCATCGGCGGTGAGTCGAGGCGCTCGCCCGCATCCTCGGGGGTGCAGAAGCGGGCCTCGGTGATAAAGCCGTCGGGGTCGCTCGGGTTCAGCAGGCCCTCCCAGGTGGCCTCGAACGCCACCGCAATCGCCCGCTCGCCGCGCCGCTCGTCCTCGATGTGCACGGTGTAGACCATGTGCGCGATGCCGGTCAGCTTGAGGCCCGTCTCCTCCCAGATTTCGCGGTAGAGGGCTTCCAGCAGCGTTTCGCCCGGTTCCACCACGCCGCCGGGCAGCGTGTAGCGCACGCGGCCCTGGCCCTGCCAGTCGTTGCCTACCAGCAGCACCCGGCCGAAGCGGTCGCGCAGGATTCCGGCGGCCACCAGCAGGTCACGCCGAGGCACGCTGGGCGCTCCTGTCTGCCCCGGCGTCTGCGCCTGTCCCCTCGGCCATGTCCAGCAGTTGCTGTTCGCGCTGCTGACGGGCCAGGGCACCCACCAGTTCTTCCAACCTTCCGCCGATAACTGTTTCCAGCGGGAAATTCTTGGTTTCGCCTTCCAGCCGGTGGTCGGTCACGCGGTTTTGGGGATAGTTGTAGGTGCGGACCTTTTCTGAGCGGTCGCCGCTGCCAATCTGGCTGGAGCGGGCTTCGCGTTCGCTGGCCTGCTGCTTTTCACGCTCGCGCTCGGCCAGGCGGGAGGCCAGAATCATCAGCGCCTTTTCGCGGTTCTTGATCTGGCTGCGGCCATCTTGGCAGACCACCATGATTTCGTCGGGGGTGCCGGCGCGGTAGGTGGCGCGCACCGCCGAGTCGGTGGTGTTCACGCTCTGGCCGCCCGCGCCCTGTGAGCGGAACACGTCAATGCGCACTTCGCTCAGGTCCAGCTGCACCTCGCTCTGCTCTACCTGCGGCAGCACCGCCACTGTCACCGTGCTGGTGTGGATGCGGCCCTGCGACTCGGTGGCCGGCACGCGCTGCACACGGTGGACACCGCTTTCCCACTTCAGGGTGCGGTAGGCGAATTCGCCCGTGACCTCCGCCACCACCTTGGCAAAGCCGCCCAGGTCGCTCTCGTTGCTGTCCAGCACTTCCAGGCGCAGACCAGCGCTTTCGGCGTAGCGGCTGTACATCCGCAGCAGGTCGGCGGCGAACAGGGCAGCCTCGGCCCCGCCTGCCCCGGAGCGGATTTCCAGCACCGCGTCGTTCGGGTCCAGTGGGTCGGTGGGCAAAAGCAGCACCTCCAGCTCGCTTTCCACTTCAGCCAGCCGCGCGCTGATGCGCTCCAGCTCGGCCTGGGCCATTTCGCGCAGCTCGGGATCGGCCAACAGTTCGCGGCTGTCCTGCTGCTCCTGGCCCAGCGTCTCATATTCACGGTACAGCGTGACCAGCGGCGACAGTTCGCGGTGGCGGCGGGTCAGCCGGGTGTATTCGCGGCCACCTTCAGCCAGCACGGCAGGGTCGCCCAGGGCGCGCTCGACCATGCCGAATTCGGACACCAGTTCGGAGAGGCGCGGGCTTAGCATCCTGGCCCCCAGTCGTCCGGTTCACGTTCCGGGCCGGCTCCGGGAAATTGTTGAGAGAAGTACACAGCTTGCATGAGAGACAGTGTACCGGCTGTGTCCATGAGGAACGGGGGAGCAGGGCAGGATACGGCCTGGCCCAAGTCGGGCTGGAGCCGGGGCTAAGGCCAGCGCCGCTGGACTCCACAACTGCTGGCTTTTGCAGCGCCAAGAACTCTCTTGATTTTCTACCTGTCTTACCGTACGGTAAGTAAGTATATTTTCTGGGCCCGCGCTCAGGGCCGGAAGGAGCAAGTATGGACGAATTCATTATTCAGCCGGCGCTGCACCAGGCGGCCGGGGGCCTCACCCTGCTCGCGGCACTGGTCACGGCGGTGCTGACCCTGCTGAGCGCCCGGCGGGGCCAGTTCACCCCGGCAGCGGCCGCCTCCATGATGGCGCTGCAGGTGCTGCTGCTCTTGCAGGCGCTGGTCGGCATCAAGCTGCTGGACCAGGGGATGGGGGTGCTGCAAAAGTACGTGCATTACCTCGGCGGTATCGGCGCGGTGGGCCTGCTGATGCTGTTCTACTGGCTGCCGCTACGGGACGAGGCCGCCCGGGCGCGGTGGGCGGCGGGGCTTACCGTGGCTTCGCTGGCCTTTACGGCCATGACCTTTTTCATCGGCAACTATTACGTGCGGAGCTTGCAGGGGTGAAGCTTGTGCCCGCGAACACCGTTTGCTAAATTGCTCACACTTCGGGCCTGACTGCGGCAAGCAGTCAAATGATGGCCCTGAGACCAAGAGGTGGCGTATGGACAACATCAACATCTACACCCCTGTCCGCGCCACCCAGCCGCAGCCGAGCCTCTAGCTCCTGGCTGCCTCCGGGCTGAAAGAGGGTGGCCTAAGTAGCCGCCCTCTTTCATTAGACTTCTTGCAAAAGTCGCCCATGCATTCCAAATTGGTTTGCTCATACTCGCCCAGCTCGGCAAAAGCGGGGATTCGGGGCGGCCCGAACCCCACTTTCGCAAGAGGTCTATTTGTCTGGAGGCAGACTGTATGTCTACCCAATTTACTGCCGCTGTGATTACCCCTGAAACCATCACTCCCGCGCAGCGCCTGAGCGTGGGGCACCTGCTGGCCGAGCGCTACCGCCGCAGCTGGCCGCAAGAGCCGCCGCTGACGGCTGCTACCGAAGCCGAGAACTTATTTGCGGGACCGCAGAGCGAGTGGTGTGTGAACTGGGCCATCTTTGATGGTGAACAGGCGCTGGCCTGGGCGCAACTGACCGGCAGCCAGGAGCACAACACCCACTGGGCCGCTCTTTACCTGCTCACTCAGCCCGCCGCTGAGGACGCGGGGCACGGCGAGGCGCTCCGGGCCGCGCTGTGGCAAGTTGCCAGAGCCGAAGCGCAGGCGCGGGGCGTAAGCGTGCTGGGGGCCTGGGGCGTGGAAAGTTACCCTGGCTTCCTGCAGTTCCTACGTGGGGCAGGCTTTCGGCAGACCCTCAGCAATTCCACGGTGCGGCTGGAACTGGCCGCCGTTCCTGAGAAGCTGCTAACGGATTGGACGGCCCGCCCCACCGCTGACCCCTATCTGCTGCACCGCTGGACCCGCGTCCCTGACGAGTATCTGGAAAGGATGGCCGACCTGCAAGCGGTCATCAACGACATGCCGAAGGGAGACTCGGAGCTGGGCGAGCTGGTCTACACGCCGCAGCACATTCGCGAGCGTGAGGAGCAGGTCGCACTGGACGGCGAAACCCGTTTCCTGGTCGCGGTAGAGGACACCCGCAGCGGCAAACTGGTCGCCTACAGCGAAACCTACTGGGGACCAGACCGCGCCGCGCTGGTGTACCAGGGAGCGACCGCCGTGCGCCGTGAGAGCCGCCGCCTGGGCCTGGGCCGCTGGGTCAAGGCCGCCATGCTGCTCTGGCTGCGCGAGGCCGCACCGGGAGCCGCCTCCATCAAGACCAACGTGGCCGAGGAAAATGACGCCATGAACGCCCTGAATGTGGCCCTGGGCTTCGTGCCCTACGCGACGGTGAGCGAGTGGGAGGTGCGGCTGACCGAATGACCGCTCCGCCCCGTCACCTCTGCGGCGCATACTGAGCGGCATGACTGACCTAGCTTTTCCGCCAGGGTTTCTGTGGGGTGGCGCAGTCGCGGCCAATCAGGTGGAAGGGGCCTGGAACGAGGGTGGCAAAGGCCCGAGCACCGCTGACGTCGCCACCGCAGGCAGCCGTGAAGTGCCGCGTGACTACACCGATGGAGTGCAGCCAGGGCGCTTTTACCCCTCGCACGGGGCGGTGGATTTCTACCACCGCTACCGCGAGGATATTGCTCTGTTTGCCGAAATGGGCTTCCGCGCTTTCCGCACCTCGGTCAACTGGAGCCGCATCTTCCCGAACGGAGACGAAACGGAGCCGAACGCGGCCGGGCTGGACTTCTACGACCGTCTGGTAGACGAGTTGCTCGCGCACGGTATTCGCCCGGTGCTGACGCTTTCGCATTATGAGGTGCCGTATGGCCTGGTCGAGCGTTACGGGGCCTGGCGTGACCGCCGTCTGGTGGAGTTCTTTGCGCGCTACAGCGAGAGCGTATTTTCCCGGCTGGGTGACCGCGTGGAGCACTGGCTGACCTTCAATGAAATCAATGCCATTACGCTGTTTCCTTTTGTGCCAGCGGGGCTGCGTTTCGGCGCGGAAGACCACCGCGACTCGGTGATTTATCAAGCGGCGCACCACCAACTGCTGGCTTCGGCGCGGGCGGTGGAACTGGCCCGCCAGTATTCGCCACGTTCGCAGGTGGGCATGATGATGCTGTATCCCACGACCTACGCGCAGACCTGTCACCCCGAAGACGCCCTGGCCCGCGTGCAGATGATGCGCCCGCACTGGCTGTTTCCCGAAGTGCAGGTGCATGGGCGCTACCCCAGTTGGGCGGCAGCGTTCCTGCGTGAAAAGGGAGTCACGCTGAATCTTCAGCCTGGAGACGCTGAACTGTTGGCCCGCGGCACGGTGGATTACATCGGTATCAGCTACTACATGTCGGTGGTTGCCAGTCATCAAGAAGGCGGCGAAATCTCGCACGGCAACATTGCCGGTGGCTTCCGCAATCCTTATCTGACCGAATCCGACTGGGGCTGGCAGATTGACCCAGTCGGCCTGAGGCTCGCGCTGAACGAACTGAATGACCGCTACCACAAACCTATCTTCGTGGTGGAAAACGGCCTGGGCGCTTACGATGAGCTGACAGCCGATGGCCGCATTCACGACCCTTACCGCAGCGAGTATCTGGCCGCCCACCTGCGGCAGGTTCACGCGGCCATCAACGAGGACGGTGTGGAAGTGATGGGCTTTACGCCGTGGGGTTGCCTGGACTGCGTGAGTATGTCTACCGGGCAAATGAGCAAGCGCTACGGCCTGATTTATGTGGACCGCGACGATGCTGGTGAGGGCAGCCTACGGCGTATTCGCAAGGATTCGTTCGAGTGGTACCGCGAGGTGATTGCCAGCAACGGCGCCAGCCTGCTGGACGGCAGCTCAGCGGCCAAGGCGGCCCATTCAAAGTAGCCTGGGTCAGCTCACAGCAAGAGATTCGTATTTTCGGTGGCCGGACTGGTGCGGCTTCGCCAGAAGAATGCCTGCTGGACCTTTTCTAGCAGGCATTCCACTCTCTACCTTCTGCTAACCGACTGCGCCGAAGCGCACCTTGAGCCCGCGCAGCTCGTAGCCCTTGACCACTTCGTTGTAGCCGACTTCGGGGGCCTGCCGCAGTTCAAGGTCGTTCCAGATGAGCAAGCGGCGCAGGAACACGTCGGCTTCCCGAATTGCCAGGAAGGCCCCGGGGCAGCGGTGGTGCCCGTCGCCAAAGCTCAGCACCGGGGGCTGCACGCCGCGTGGCAGCGGGCGGTGGGGGCAGAGGCTTTCGGCGTCCTCGCCCACCGTCGTCTCGTCCACGTTGGCCTGCTGCACGTTCAGCGCCACCACCGAGCCAGCGGGAATGGTCTCGCCCCCTACCTCGATATCGTTCAGCACGCGGCGGAACAGTTGGGTGACGACCGGTTCCAGCCGCAGAATCTCGTGCAGAATCGCCACGCGGTCGTTTTCGGTGGAGTGCAGGTATTCGGCCCGCAGCTCGGGGTTGTGCAGCAGGTGCCAGGCCGCCGCCGAGATGAACTCGCGGGTGGTCACCATGCCCGCCGTGCCGTAGGTGAGGCACTCGGTCAGAATTTCCAGGTCGCTGTAGCCGCGCTCAATCAGGTAGGAAATCAGGTCGTCCTTGGGCTGGCGGCGGCGTTTGGCGATGGCGGGTTTCACGTCCAGCAGGAAAAAGTTCAGGGTGTGGCCCTGCATCAGGATGCCTTTGCCTGCGCTCATGCCTGCTGCGGCTGGGTTGCCGTCGCCGCCCGACTCCACGAACGCGGTGATGCGCCCTTCCATCCCTGGCAGCGCCGAGTCGGTCAGGCCAATCACCTGCGCGGCCACCTGCACGGCCAGCCGCAGGCTGAGGTCGTCCAGATTCAGCTCGCCTTTTTGCCACAGCTCGCCTATCAGCTCGTCCGAGAGCGCGGCAATAAACGGCTGGTACTCGGCCACGTGCTTGGGCGTGAAGTAGCGGGCGGTGGAGCGGCGCATCTCGTGGTGGTGCTCGCCCTCGGCGTACAGCACGGGCGGGCGGCCCAGTAGCCCGCCGGCCTGCCGGGCACTTTCGGCCATGAACCCGGCCTGCGCCACGTCATCCGAGCGCAGAATCTGGCGCGACAGCTCGAATGAACCGATGGAATACACGCCGTCTGCGCCGCGCTGAACGGGCGGCCCGCTGCGCTCCGGCGGCAGCGACTCGCGGCGGGTGAGGGAGTGGGTGCCGCCGTGGAAGGGGCAACCGGAAGGGGGAGTAGCGGGGTCGTGGGTCATTTGAGGTTCTCCTTGGGTGGAAGATGGGGTGACAGGGATTCGGATGAGCCCGCCACTGAGAACAGGGCGCGGCTGAGTGAGAGAGCGTCGGGCAACTCGGGGCTGGACTCCAGCGCTTGCAAGCGGCCCGCCACGAACTTCAGCACGGTGGCCTCGGCGGCGGCGCGGCGCACTTCGCCTGCCTCGGTCAGTTGCAGGTGGCTGCGGCGGGCGTCGGCGGGGTCGGGACTGCGGCTGAGCAATTCCGCCGCCTGCAGCCCTGCCAGCGTGCGGCTAATGTCGTAGCGCGGCACCCCGAGGGCTTCGGCCAGGGCGCTGGGCTGGTAATCGCCGCCGCCCACGTAGCTCAGCACGATAAATTCACGCAGTGAAAGGCCATGCTGCCCACGCAGCAGCCCTTCGCCCTCGCGGGTGAGGCTCTGCCAGGCGTCCCACAAGCTCATCAGGAACAGCAGCGGTGGAGGAAGGCGGTTCACTGATTGCATTATGCAACTACTTTATGACGGGAAGGTGACAGGCGGCCTATTTCCCTCTCAATTGGCGGCCCAGCCGTGCGAGATACTGCGTCCATGCCCGCCACCCGCCGCGAGTTTCTCAGATATGGCGCACAGTTCGTCGCTACGGCGGCGGCCTTTGGCGGGGGCCTGACCCTGCTGACCCGTCGCGCTGCTCCCCCCGAATCGCCGGATGCCCCAGCCTCCGCCACCTCCGCTGAGGCCCCCGCCACCGACGAGCTGGGCGGGGTGGTCACGCCGTTTGCGCTGGCGACTTCTTACAACAACTTCTACGAACTGGGCTGGGGCAAGGATGACCCGGCGCGGCAGGCCGAGCTGCTGCGGGCCTACATTGCGGCGCAGCAGCCCTGGACGGTGACCTTCAGCGGCGAGGTGGAGCGGCCCGGCACCTATGACCTCGCTACCCTGCTCGGCTGGGGTGACGTGCAGGAACGCACCTACCGCCTGCGCTGCGTGGAAGCCTGGAGCATGGTGATTCCCTGGCGGGGCGTGCCGCTGGGCGACATCCTGCGGCGGGTGGGGTATACCTCGGCGGCGCGGTATGTGCAGTTCACCTCGGTTTTCGCGCCAGACAGTCTGCCTGGGCAGCGCGGCGCAGTGCTGGACTGGCCTTATGTAGAGGGCCTGCGGCTGGATGAAGCCCTGCACCCGCTCACGCTGCTGGCTACGGGGATGTATGGGGAGCCGTTGCCCGCGCAGAACGGCGCACCGCTGCGGCTGGTGGTGCCCTGGAAGTACGGCTTCAAATCGGCCAAAAGTATCACCCACATCACCCTGACCCGCGAGCAGCCCCCGACCACCTGGAGCGTGGCAGCCCCGCAGGAGTACGGCTTTTATGCCAACGTGAACCCCGCGGTGGACCACCCCCGCTGGTCCCAGGCGAGCGAGCGGCGGCTGGACGGGAGCAACTCGCTGCTGTCGGCGCGGCAGGCCACCTTGCCCTTCAACGGCTACGCGGACGAGGTGGCGGGCCTGTACAGCGGCCAGGATTTGCGGAGGGACTTCTGACACGGGCAGCGTGGCGGCCCACGCCCAGGCTGGGGCCTGCGGTGTGGGCGGGGGGCCTCGTTCCGCTGCTGGTGCTGGCGCTGGACGCAGGCCGGGGCGCACTGGGGGCCAATCCGCTGGAGCGCGTGCTGGAGCAGTCGGGTTTGCTGGCCTTGCTGTTGCTGGTGCTGTCGCTGGCCTGCACCCCACTGCGCCGGTTGACGGGCTGGACTTGGCCCGCCCGTATCCGCCGTGAGCTGGGGCTGCTGGCTTTTGCTTATGGGGCGCTGCACCTGCTCGTTTACCTGCTGGACCAGGGCGGGCTGGGCGGCCTCCCCGCTGACATTGCCGAGCGGCCCTTCATCACCGTGGGGGCAGTGGCGCTGGCGCTCCTCGTTCCCCTGGCACTGACCAGTGGCAAGGGCAGCGTGCGCCGCCTGGGCTTCGGGCGCTGGCAGCGGCTGCATTACTTGGTGTATCCAGCAGCGCTGCTGGCGGCCTTGCATTTTTACTGGGGGCTAAAGGGCGACAAGTCCGAGGCGCTGATGTATGCGCTGGCGTTGGGGCTATTGCTGGGGTGGCGGGTGTGGCAGGCCGCTGTAAAGAGAATGTCCTGAACGAGGTGTCTACCATGTTTTGTGTCGCGGCTTCCAAGGCACCTCCTTTTCATTTACGGCCACACCTGTACCGTTCCTGCGTCGCTGTCCAGCCGCACCCGCGCCCCAAGTGGCAGGGTCATCTGCGGCGAGGTGTGCCCGAAATCCACATTCGCCAGCACGGGCAAGTCCTCGCAGCCCGCTTCCTTTAGTACACGGCGCACCCAGGTATACAACTCATCTACCATCTGCGGCGTGTAGTCGCGGGGGCGGGCCAGCAGCAGGCCGCTGAGCTGCGCCAGCACACCTTTGGCCGCCCAGTTCCGCAGCCAATAGCCCACTTGAGAGGGTTTGGGCACATCGTTGCTGGTTTCCAGCGCCATCACCGCGCCGTGCCACATGTCTAGCGGCAGCTCGCCAGGCGTGCCGCTCAGCATGTCCAGAATCTCGATGCAGCCGCCCAGCAGGTGGCCTTCGCCGCTACCGCCTTGCAACCAGACCCAGCCATCTCCCTTTTCAAAGGGTCTGCGAATCTGCTGTGCAGTCTCATCCTCCCAGTCCTGCTTGGCCTGCGTCCACTCTGGCGCGGGCGACAGTTGGTAGCTTCCGAGGCCAAATGCTTGCTGGAGACTCCGCACCGCATACGGGTGCATCCCGCCATTTTCCGCCAGGTCGGTCAGGACGGCGGGACCGTGGTAGGCCATGCCCCCCGCTTGCAGAAACTGCATCAGCGTGACCGTGCTGTCCGAGTACCCCAGGAAGGCCTTGGGATGGGCGCGAAGCAGGCCACGGTCCAGCAGCGGCAGCAGCCGAATGGAGTCGTCCCCACCGATGATGCTGACCATCCCGTCTATCTCGGGACTCTCCAGCGCCCAGTGCAGGTCATCGGCGCGGGCCTGCGGGTTGGTGTAGAGGTACTCGGCCCCGCGAAAGGCGTTCGGCGCGGCCACGATGTCCCAGCCCAGCGACTCGCGGGCCTGCCGCACTCCTGCCGCGTAGCGCTGCGGCACTTCGCTCACGAAGCCGCTGCTGAGGCTCAGGGCCGCCACGCGGGAGCCAGCGGTGAGAGGCTTGGGCCGGATGAAGTGGGGTGTCTCCATGCGTCAGGGTAGCGGGGGTCCGGCGGAGGCTGGTAGGCAAAATGGCGGAGGGTTTAGGGAAGAGTGAAGAGGGTCTGGGCACTAAATGGCCCGCTCCCTAGGCGGACGCGGTAGATGCTGGGTGGAATGGGCTGTCTGGCGCTGTCTTTGCCGTCCCATGCAAATGTCTGGGTGTATGTCTGCCCGGGCAAAACCTCTACAGGGAGTTGGCCAACGCCCGCGCAGGCGTTTGGTCCCTGTTGCCACAGTCGCTCACCACTGAGGCTCTCAATCACCATCGGTGCGCAGCCGCCATCCGGCCGAAATGTCCAGGCCGACTCGCCGGTATTGCGGATTGTGAGGGCAAAGTGGAACGGTGCAGTCTGACGGATGTTGGCCTCGTGAGGCAAGCTGGAAGGTTCTGGAAATTCGGTAGGGTCAATGGTCCCCAGATAAAGGGGAGATAGGTCAAGGCCACGTTTGTCTAGTTCGGCCACGAAGGCTTGCATTGCCCGCTCGTCCCACAGGATAAAAGCCAGCTGCTTGCCCTCAGAGTTTTGAGGTGCAGTAGCCGAAAAGCCTATGGCTCCGCTCGCCTCAAAAGCAGCTTCGTAGGCTTCCATTTGTCCCTGTGGTACAGCACCCTGGGCAAGAGACGCCGAGGCGGCAGGCCACCAGATAAGAAGAGCAGCACTTAGCGAAAGACCTTTCATAGCCCCAGCAGCCCCAGCGGCGCAGTAACCCGCAACTCTTTGGCGAAATACTCGACCTGCTGGCGCTCCTCGGGGGTGGCTGCGGTCACCTTGCCGCTCAGGTCCGGCAGTGAACCGCTCTCCTGCGAGCGGGCCAGTTCACCCAGCACGCCGGCCAGGTCCACCTGCGGCAGTCCCAGGGCCAGGTTCACCTTCTGGCGAACAAAGGCGTAGCGCTCGCGGCTGAGGTTCTCGGCCACCAGACCGCGTTCCAGCGCCGCGCGGGCGTCGGCCACCGAGCTGCCCAGCGCCCGCACGGCCTGCAGCGCTGTCCAGGCGTTCACCGGCTCGCCCGCCTGAATGTCCGCATAGATCTGCTGAAGCTGTGGGAACGCGTTGCCCATGCTCTTTCTGACCTCACGGCGGATTCGTACAAATTTTTCTAGCTCGGCGCGGGTGAGAGGGGCCTGGAGGTCTTCGGGGTTGCCGGCCCGGGGCTGCGGCGCGGCGGGGCCACCGTTCAGTGTCGTCTCAAGCTGCCCCGTCAGGTTGCCGATGGCCGGCTGCACGAACCCGAACCAGCCCACTCCCAGCGCCAGCAAGGTCAGGGCAATGGACCCGAAGCAGCCCAGGGCGCTGCAGCCGAGGCGGCGAATCATAGCGAAGTCTCCTGCATGGTCTCAGCATAGGCGCAAAGGATGAAGGGAGCGCTCTTCTTCCACCATCGGGGCAGCTGCTCTTAGAGCATTGGACAGAATGACGGCCTTCGGGGAACAGCACCCCAAATGCCTCCCCAAACGTCCAATGCTCTGTCTGAACTTACTCGTTCCACTCGGACAACGAATAGCGAAGAACACGCCACTCTTATGTCAAGTTCGCTTAGAGCGCCCCCGCTGCCCCTCCCTGTAACCGCTGCTGTTCCTCTCTGTCTCTGGCTTCTTCATCTCGCGCTTCCCTGGCACGCTGGCGGTCGCGGGCCTTCAGCCAGCCCCAGAACAGCACGCAGGCCAGCAGCGCTTCGGCCAGGTCGCCCCAGTAGTACATACGCCGGGCCGCCGCTTCGATTACCTCCGCGCTGTCGGCGGTCCCCCTGGGATACAGCTCCGCGAACATCAGCTTGCCCAGCACGGCGTGCAGCCCGGCTCCGGCCAGCAGCGTGCCCAGCCGCCAGGAAAAGGGCGCCCGCAGCGGCGAGGGGTCCACGCCGGCCAGCACCGCCGTATAGAGAAAGCCAGCTGCGATGACATGGAAATGCACCAGCAGGTGCAGCGGGCCGCTGCTCAGCATGGCGGCGTACAGCGGTGTCAGATACAGCAGGTACATGCCGCCCACATTCAGCGCGAGGGCTGTGAGCGGGTGCATCAGCCAGCGCAGTGGCGCGGCGTGCAGCGCCCGGGTCAGGCGGCGGGCGGCCGGCACCGGTAGCCCGCGCAGCAGCAGCGTCAGCGGCTGCCCCAGCACCAGGGCCAGCGGCGCGAACATGCCCAGCAGCATGTGCTGTGTCATGTGGACCCGCAGGTCGGCGTGCCCGGCTGCCATCAGCGCGGGGCTCAGGCCGTATGCCACCAGCGCTATGCCCAGCGCGAACAGCAGGCTGCGGTGCAGCGGCCAGCCGCGTCCCAGCGCCCGCTGCCGCCACAGCAGGCCCGCGTAGGCCAGTGCCCCGGCGGCCACCAGCAGGTACAGCAGGATGATGGGGTCAAATCCCGCCGCCGCGTGCCCGCCCGCCCCATGCAGGGCGGGCACGGCAGCCGGGGCATGGTGGGCGTGTGTCACTGCGGCTGCCGCGCCGCCGGGTCTGCCAGGCCGCGCCGCCACAAGGTGCTCCCGGTCAGCAGCAGCGCCAGGGCCACCGCGTTCCAGGTCAGGTCGTAGGGCAGGAGATTCACCCCGTAGCGAATCTGGTGAATTTCCAGCACCTTGTGGTTGACCGTGCCGTCCCACAGCTGAAAAGCCCCCATCCCCGTCACGATGCCGGCAGCCAGCATCCGCCCCGAAAAGGCGCGGGCCTTGAGCATATCCACCATCATGAAGCAGCCTGCAATCAGCGCGATCATCTGGGCGGCGTGAAAGAGGCCG
Source organism: Deinococcus proteolyticus MRP (assembly GCF_000190555.1). GTDB lineage: Bacteria > Deinococcota > Deinococci > Deinococcales > Deinococcaceae > Deinococcus > Deinococcus proteolyticus. The sequence goes on along the minus strand of NC_015161.1, from coordinate 1,186,548 downwards.
TCGCTGAACAGGCCTACCTTGGGCGTGGATTTGTCGTAGAAGTGGTGCCAGGCCAGCAGCTGGTGCAGCCCGATTTCGTCGGCGGCCGCCACCAGGCCGATGCCCAGCAGAACTCCAATCCAGGCGTTGCGGGTCAGCTGAGGATGGGTCAGAGGTGCTTGAGTGTGTGCAGCGGGAGAAACAGTCATGGAACCTCCGGAGTGCGGGGCATGTCGCGGGAAAGGGCAGAACAACTTCAGTCTGACAGCTTGCCGGGACGTGTTGCAGTTGAATTCGCTCATTTCGGGCAAAGCAGTCCCAGCAGCAAAACATATGTGCCGTGGAAGAGGGACTGGAACTCGGCCACTCTTTCGGGCCCGAGGCCGCCGCACACAGGACCTATGACCCGCTGCTCCCGAGCCACTGGGTACTGCCGCACCCGGCCACGCGGAAGGCCGCTACCGGACAGCGGTATCACGGGCGCTTATTTTCGGCCCGGCGAATGCCACACCAGCAGTGCCCGGCCACGTTCCAGGCTGACTTCCACTGCATTGCCTGCCGTTTCGTTGCCTGCTGTTTCGTTGCTCAGGGTCCAGCCGCTGCCCAGTGGGATATCGGCCCGGTCCAGCGGCCAGCGCACGCCGCGCAGGGTCAGCCCATGCAGGTCACTCACGGCCACCACGCTGAGAGTGGTGCCGGCGGACAGGCTCAGACGCAGGTGCTGGCCGCCCAGAAGCGGCCGGGCGTGCTCGTCGCCACTGGTCAGCCAGAGGTCCAGGCCGCGTTCGGCCAGTGACACGGCCCCCAGCAGCAACACCGCTGTATGGTCGAAGCGCCCGCCGAACGCCCCCACGAACACCAGCCGGGTGCAGCCGGCCGCCAGGGCCAGTTCGGCGGCCAGCTCGCCGTCGGTCTGGTCCTTGGCGGTGGGGTGGATTTCGCGCGGCGCGTCCAGTTCGGTGCCGCGTGAAGAATCGAAGTCGCCCACCCAGCGGTCCACTTCCAGCCCCAGTGCGGCGGCCTGCTGTGCCCCCCCATCGGCGGCAATCACCAGGTCGGGCGCGGGCAGCCAGCTCAGGTCGGTCGGCACGGTCAGGCGACCCGCGACGAGGATAAATGCGGTGGATGGATGGTGCGCGGTCTTCGGAGAAGCGGGCATTCTCAGCCCATCTTCCCAGAAAGCGCTCCGGGTTGCCCTCGCGGTGGGCCTTCCTCCGTCATCCACCCACGGTCAGGCCTTTCCCCGCCCCCGGTCGTCCGGCACCTGCAACACGCCGGCCCCGTCCACCTGTAAGCGCAGCTGCCCGCTTTCTATCAGGCCACTCTCCCGTGGGCTGAGGTGCAGTCGCAGCGGCCCCAGTGGATGGTCCAGGGTCACTTCGGTGCCGCTGTCGGTCAGCAGCTGTGCGCTCACGCGGTAGGCGTCGCCCACGCCCAGGCGCAGCGCCTGCTCGGGAACCACCTGCGCGGTGCCGCCCGGCCCGGCAAAGATGTTGGCATGTCCCAAAAAGGCCGCCACCCAGGCGGTCGCTGGCCGGGCGAACAGCTCAGGCCCCTTTCCCACCTGCACCAGCTGTCCGGCCCGCATCACGGCCACCCGCCCTGCCACCGCCAGTGCCTCGCGCTGGTCGTGCGTGACCAGCAGCGCCGCCGAGCGGGTATGGGCCAGCAGCGCTTTCAGCTCGCCGCGCAGTTCGTGGCGCAGTTTTTCGTCCAGGTTGCTGAGCGGTTCGTCCAGCAGCAGCAATCCTGCGCCGGTCGCCAGGGCGCGGGCCAGGGCTGCCCGCTGTTGCTGGCCGCCGCTCAGCTGGTCGGGGCGGCGGTCCTCCAACTCGCCCAGGTCCACCAGGTCCAGCGCTTCACGGGCGCGGCGCTCCGCCTCGGCGCGGGGCACGCGGCGCATCCGGGGGCCGTAGGCCACGTTGCCCAGCACGCTCAGGTGCGGAAACAGCGCGTAATTCTGAAAGACCATGCCTACACCCCGCGTCTCGGGCGGTTCATAGGTCACGTCCCGGCCTGCCATGACAATCTGGCCGCTGTCAGGGCGTTCCAGCCCCGCCACGCAGCGCAGCACGGTACTTTTGCCGCAGCCGCTCGGCCCCAGCAGCGCCAGTGTTTCACCAGGCTGCACGTCCAGGCTGAAGTTGTTCACCGCCAGCGTGGGGCCGTAGTGTTTGGTCAGCTGCTGCACGGAGAGGGCTGGGGGAAGGGATGCGGTCACCCGCCTATTTTGAAGCATGGGCCTGCCTCTGCTCTGCGCTCCGGTCCGCTCAGGTCACTTCGCCCTCGCCGCCGTCAAGCAGCCAGAAGCTCAGCAGGGCCAGGGTCAGCAGAATGGTCGCCAGGGCGCAGGCTTCGCCTAGGTTGCGTTCGCCGGGGCGGCCCAGACGCTCGTACAGCCCCACGCTGAGGGTGGCCCACTCCGGGCGGGTCAGCACCAGCGTGGCCCCGAACTCGCCCAGCACGGTGGCCAGCGAGAGGGCCATGCCGCCGCGCAGGGCCGGCAGGGTCAGGGGCAGCGTCACGGTGCGCCAGCTTTGTAGCCCGCTGGCACCCAGCGTGCGGGCGGCTTCCAGGGTATGCAGCGGCAGTGCCCGCAGCGCCGGCAGCAGCGACCGTGTGACCAGTGGATAGGCCAGCAGCACGTAAGCAGCTATCAACATCGGCAGGGTGGCGGCCTGGCGCGGGTAGGCCAGCAGGTAGCCCACCGCCAGCGAGACCGGCGACACCATCAGCGGCAGCATGGACAGCAGGTCCAGTAGCCGCGAGCGGGCCAGGTACGCCCCCAGCGCGTGCAGCCCGCCCAGTAGCGTGGCCCCGGCCAGCGCCCACACCCCAAAGCGCAGGGTGTTGCCCAGCTCGTGCCCGGTCTGCGGGTCGCTCAACACGGCCTGCCAGTAGCTCAGGGTCGGCCCCGCCGTGCCCAGCAGGCTGCGGGCCACCACCGCCAGCAGCGGAACGAAGCACAGCGTGAACACTGCCGCCATCAGTCCCAATCCCAGCCACAGTGCCGCTCCCTGGGCACGGGGCAGGGAGCGTACCGGTGTGCCTTCTCCCCGTCCGGTCAGGTTCACGTAGGCCCAGGTGGCGGCCAGCGTCAGGCCCAGCTGGCCCACAATCAGGGCGCTGGCCTCGCCCAGCCGCAGCTGGTAGGCGGTCAGGGTGTAGATTTCCACCTCCAGCGTGGCGTAGCGTGCCCCGCCCAGAATCAGGGGCAGTCCGAAGCTGAGCGCCGAGTACAGAAAGGTGAGGATAGCCCCCGCCGCGATACCCGGCAGCGCCAGCGGCAACCCCACACTCAGTGCTGCACGCCAGCCAGACGCTCCCAGCGTGCGCGCCGCGCCCAGCAGGGCCGGTGAGATGCGCGAGAACCCGCCGTGGCTGAGCCGAATCATCACCGGGAGGTTGAAAAAGAGGTTGCCCAGCAGAATCAGCAGCGGTCCGTCACTGACTGAAAGGGAGAGTGCTCCACTCAGCCAGCCTTGCGGCCCCAGCAGGGCATTCAGCCCCAGTGCGGCCACCAGCACCGGCGTCACGAACGGCAGCAGCAACAGCCGCAGCAGTGTCCTGCCTCCCGGTAGCCGGTAGCGCGACAGCAAGTAGGCGAGCGGCGCCCCCAGCAGCGCGGCCAGCGCCGCCGTCAGGCCCGCTTGGATCAGCGTCCAGGCCAAGCGGCTCTGAAAGTAGGGCTGGGTCCATACCTCCAGCTGGATACCGCCGGCCAGCAGCGTGCGGCCCAGCGGCAGTGCCAGCAGCAGTGCCAGAAACAGCAGCGACGGTAGCGCCACCAGCCACCCGGCTGCCACGCCCCTCGCTCTAATCCTGCTGCTCACTGCCTGCTTTCACCCCTCCCTATCACCGGCGCTGAACGTTCTCCACCCAGGCGTCCACCAGCGCCTGAGGGTTTTCGGTCAGTTCGGGCTTCACCGGGTTGAGTTCGGTGGTTTCGGCCAGCGCAAATACCGGGTCCAGCGGGGTTTCGGCGGCGGCAGGGTACACCCACATGTTGGTGGGGATATCCCTTTGCACTTCGGGGCTCAGCATCCAGTCCACGAAGGCTTTGGCCGCTGCCTCGTTGCCGGTGCTTTTCAGGATGCCCACGCCTTCCAGCTGCAGATAAGAGGTGCCGGGAATAAACAGGTTGGCGGTGGGGGCTTCGGCCGGCAGTCTGGCCGGGTCGTAGCCTTCAGCGTAGAACACCTCGGCGGCGGGGCTGGAGCCGTAGCTCAGCACCAGCGGGTAGCGGCCGCCCGCACGGGTGAACTCAGTGTTGTAGGCGTCGCTCCATCCGCTCACGGTCTTCATGCCGTTGTTCTCGGCCTCGTTCCACCAGGCCCAGGCGCCCTCTTCTCCCAATTCGTTCACGGTGGCCATCAAGAAGGCCAACCCCGGCGACGACGTGGCAGGTGAGGGCACCACCAGGCGGCTGGCGTACTCCTCGCCCTTGAGCTCGTCCAGGGTCTGCGGCAGTGGCAGGCCGGTCTTGGCCCAGGCGTCGCGGTCGTAGTTCAGCGCCACCACGCCGTAGTCCACTGTGTTCAGCAGGCCGCTTTCATCCAAGCGGCGTTCTGAGGGGACGCCGCTCAGCGCCGGACTGCGGTAGGCCATCAGCAGGTCTTCGGCGCGGGCACGGGGCAGCATCGAGTTGTCCAGACCGTACACCACGTCGGCCAGCGGCGCCTGCTTGGTCAGAATCAGGCGGTTCAGCATCTGCCCGGCGTCCCCAGCCTTGATCAGTTCCACGTTCACACCGGTGCTCTTCTCGAAGCCTTCGATCATCCCGTCACTCAGCGCAAAGGAATCGTGCGTGATGACTTTCAGGGTGCCGCCGATTTTGTCGGTGTTGCCGGTGGGTGTGGTCGTCCCAGTGCCCGTCTCAGGAACAGGGCTGGCGCTGGCCGTCTGCGCCGCGCTGCTCGCTTGCGCGGCCGAAGCCTGCTTATCCGGTTGGGCTCCGGTTTGCTGCTCGGGCGCAGTGCAGGCGCTCAGGCTCAGGAGCGCGGTCAGGGTCAAGGCAGGCTTCAAGGCAGATTTTAGATTCATGGCATGCTCCTCGGGTCTATGGGGACAGGAGCAGTGCGGGTGGGGCCTGGGCCGGTGCCTGCATCGCTTCCTCCGCTGGCATGACCCAGTTCAGGTTCAAAGGGTGTGTCTCAGCCTGCTTGACCCCTGTACGGATCAGGCAGGCACCCCTGCGACGTTCGCATGAGCATAGCAAACCGGTCTCAGGGCCGGGGGTCCGGTGCTGAAAGTCGGACACGGTCTATAGTGCGCCATGCCCCCACCGCTTCTGCTCGTGTGGACCGCTGTGCAGGACGCTCAGGGCCGAGTCCTGCTGGCTCGGCGCTGCGGTGCGCGCGTGGCCGACGGGCTATGGAACCTGCCCGGCGGCGCTGTGGAGCCCGGCGAGGACCTGCGGGCCGCCGCCTTACGCGAAGTCCGCGAGGAAGTGGGGCTGGAGCTGGACCCGGCGCAGCTGAGCAGCCTGGGTGTCAGTTCCTTTGACTCCTTTGCTGGAACTGCAAATGCCGCCGGGGAAGTGGGTTCGGCAGTGCGGGGCGCCGCGTTTTTTTTCCGGGCGCGGGCCCGGCAGGGTGAACCCCGGCCACTGGACAAAACGGACGCCGTGCAGTGGGCCGACCTGGCGCAGTTGCCGTCCGGGTGCTTGCCCTGGCTTCCGGAAGCCCTACGGCTACATCTGCTGCAGGGAGCGCGGCTGACCCAGCAGCGGGGAGCAGGGCAAGCAGTGCAGTGGACTGTCCTGTTCTGAGAGGAAAGGCCTGAGAGGAGGGTGGGTGGAGGAGCAGCAGAAAAGCTGCCGCTCACGTCGGCACTTTGGCCCGGCCTAAAGGCAGATTCATAAATATGGGTTCCTTAAACCCAGCCTTGAATAAACCTACAGTTTCTACTCAACAAGGTCCTGGGCGGTTGCGGCAGACTACTCGGCGTAACGGAGACGGGAATCACATTCCCTGAGCTTTCCCGTGACGACTTCAAGTATCTGGAGGTACTTCTTATGACGAACATGATTAACGACCAGCTGGTGCGCCTGTCCGACCTGAGTCGCGATGACCAAATGACCTTCTTCAACGACAGCGATGTCTTCAACCCCATCGGTGCTACCGCTTACGGCGCCAACGGCGAGAAGATCGGCAGCGTGCGTGACGCCCTGGTTGTGGCCAACACCGGCGCCATCCGCTTCCTGATCGTGGACGCTGGCGGCTGGTTCAGCAGCAAGGAAGTTCTGGTGCCCGTGGGCCACGCCCGCATCGACGACAGCGGCGTGTACTTCGACAGCCTGACCAAGGACCAGGTTGGCGCCATGCAGGAGTACCGCTACGGCGAAGCCTACACCGACGACCAGTACACCGAAGACCAGTTCGTTGCCGACGAGCGCGTGCTGCGCGGCAACATGGACGAAGAACAGTACCGTCAGCAGGCTTACGCCACCCCTGACCGTCTGCAGCTGCTCGAAGAGCGCCTGACCGTCAACAAGGAGCGCTTCAAGGCTGGTAGCGTGCGTATCGGCAAGCACGTGGAAACCCGTCAGGAGCAGGTTGAAGTGCCCCTGCAGCGTGAAGAAGTGGTTATCACCCGTCACGAAGTGACCGATGGCCGCGCTGTGCAGGGCGCCCGCCTGGGCGAAGGCCAGCAGACCATGCAGGTGGATCTGGAAGCCGAGCGTGCCAACATCGGCAAGGAAACCTTCGTCACCGAGGAAGTCGAAATCGGCAAGCGTGCCGTGACCGAAACCCAGACCGTGACCGAAACCGTGGGCCGCGAAGTGCTGGACGTGGACCGCGACGGCCAGATCGACGTTGACAGCGATCTGAACCGCCGTTCCTAAGCAATTTCAGTAGAGAAAGGGCGGGTCTATCCCGCCTTTTTTCGTCGCTGCATTCCGGAAAGGAAATGACATGACTGACAACCTGAAACCAGGCGAACGCCACTTGGAAGCCGTGGGTGACCAAGCAGATATGACGGCCCAGGGCGAGCGGGGTGCTGAGCGCGACCTGCGCACCGAAGCGGCTGGGCTGCTGGCCGACCAGACCGACCGCCTAGTGCTGTACGAGGAGCGCGCCCGTGTAGATGTGGTGCGTGAATCGCGCGGTGCCGTGACCGTCCGCAAAGTCGTGACCGAGCGTGAGGAAATGGTGCCGGTGACCCTGCGCTCCGAGTATCTGGAAATTCTGGTGCATGAGGGCGCTGGCCGTGTGCGGATGGGCGACCAGGAGCTGCAACCCGGCCAGACCTACCAGGTTGAACTGAGCACCGAGCGGGCCAGTGTGCATAAGGAAATCGTGCCCATCAGCGAAGTGTCCTTCGAGAAGCGGGCGGTTTCTGAAGAAGTGCAGCAGACCGTAACCCTGCGCCGCGAAGTGCTGGACGTTGAAGACCCCCAGAATCTGGTCGCCAACCGTAGCGAGCTGGAAGGCGACCTGCGCTAGGGCACTGGGCCTAGGGGCAGTGCCGCCGCTCCGCTCCTGTCCTTGTAGGGCTCCCAGGCTTATGCCTGCGGGGCCTTTTTGCGGCCATGGCCTATCATGGCCGTATGTCATCTGAGCGGCCCACCGCCCACGAGCTGGGTGTTGCCGACCTGCAACCTACTGCCGACGGTTCGCTGACCCTGCAAAGCCGCCGCTTCGGGCAAACCTACGGCTCGGCGCATGGAGCCGAAACCCAGGCGCGGCATGTGTTTGTCGAGGGGACTGGCGTAGCGGGCTGCCCACGTGCCCGCGTCCTGGAAATCGGTTTCGGTGTAGGGCAGAACCTGCGGGCCACCCTGGCAGCGCGGGGAAGGCGGCCGCTGGACTACCTCGCCTATGAATACGACCCGGTATCTGCCGAGGTGCTGACTCATCTGACCGGGGGAGAAGAGAGCCGGGCAGCCGGTGCGGGCCATCCCGTGTGGCAGGAACTGCTGCTGGCCTGGCCGCCGCCGGCCGGCGGTGAGCTGACCATCGGGGTGCAGGAGCAGCGGCTGCGGGTGCGCCGGCTGGACGTCCTGGAAGCCGAGCTGCCGCGTGGTTGGGCCGACGCCGTATATCTGGACGGCTTCTCACCGCAGGCCAATCCCGAGCTGTGGTCGGACGAGTTCCTGGCGCGAGTGGCGGGGGCGCTGGCTCCGGGGGGCGTGCTGGCCACCTATTCGGCAGCTGGGCAGGTACGCCGCGCCCTGCTGGCCGCCGGCCTGCACGTGGAAAAACGGCCCGGCCCACCGGGTAAGCGCGAGTTCCTGCGTGCGGTGCGGCCTGCGGAGGTGCAGCAGTGAGCCGCAGTTTGCTGGTGGTGGGGGGCGGCATCGCCGGAGCCTCGGCGGCCTACTGGGCGGCGCAGTCCGGCTGGCGGGTGACGGTGGTGGACGCGGGCCAGGCCAAAGCCAGTGAGGTTCCTTCGGCCCTGCTCAACCCGGTGCGGGGTCAGTCCGGCCGGGTGCCGCCCCGCGCCGCCGAGGGGCTGGCAGTCACCTGGGCGCTGATACGGCAGTTGACAGAGCAGGGATATACAGTGCCGCACGGCCGGACTGGGGTACTGCGCCCAGTGCCCGACGCCGCCACCCAGGCCCGTTTTCAGCGCAATCTGGCCGACCTGCCACACGAGTGGTGGCTTCCCGAACGTGCCGGTGACCTGGCTTCTGGCTGGCATGCGGCGCTGCATTTGCCTGAAGGCGGCTGGCTGGACGGCGCCGCGCTGTGCCGGGCATTGCTGGCTGCTTCCGGCGCGCAGGAAGTGACGGGGAAAGTGGTGGCTGCCGCCGAGGGCCGCGCCCGGCTGGCGGATGGCCGTGAGCTGAGGGCGGACGCCTTGCTGTGGTGTGGAGGAAGCTTTGGTGCTGAGCGCCGTCTGAGTGTAGATGCTTCCCAAATCCAGAGTCACCGCGCCGGTACGCTGCTGACCCTGGCTCAGGCCCCAGGGGGACAGCCGCTCAGTTTCGGGGCTTATCTGGCTCCGGCGGCGCAGGGCGGCGTACTGGGGGCCACCTTCGAGCGGCCTGCCGCCGCGTGGTCGCCTCCGGAGTCCACGCTTTCCTCATTGGCTTGGCTGCTGGACAAAGGGCAGCGCCTGCGTCCACTGGCTGGGCTGGATGTGACCGGCAGTTGGAGCGGCACCCGCCTCAGTGGGCTGCGGGCCGGGCAGGTGGGTGCCAGTGAATGGGAGCTGAGTGGCCTGGGCAGCAAGGGCTACCTGCTGGGGCCGCTGCTGGCGCGTGAGCTGGTCAGTGGCCTTTAGGAAAGTCGGGCCGCCGCGCCAGGTCAGTCCAGCAGGCGGCGGTCCATTACAATAGAGAGCAATGTTGGATTCACTTTGTCCTGTCCCCGGCCGCACCTTGCAGGAGCGCCTATGCTGATTGCCGCTCTGCTGTCTTGGTTTCTGACCGGTCTGTTTATTCAGCAGTCCAAGAAGCGTGGGTGGGGCCAGCCGATCCGCGCCGACGGTCCCCAGAGCCACCTTGCCAAGGAAGGCACCCCCACTGCCGGCGGCGTGGCCTTTACCCTGGTCACGCTGCTGGTCTGGCTGGTCCTTTTCCTGAGCGGGCAGGGCGGCGATATGCGCGAAGCTCTGCTGGTGCTGGCGGCCCTCGGCATGGGGCTGGTGGGCGGCCTGGACGACTGGTTCAAGATCCAGTCGCGCATGAAAGGCAGCGGCAAAAAGGAACTGCTGGCCCGCGAAAAGTTCCCCCTGCAAATCCTGTTCGCGCTCATCTTCGCCTACCTGGCCGCTCCTTACGCCAGCCATGAGCTGGTGCCTTCGCTGGGGTGGGTGGGTGACATTATCCTCTACACCTTCGTGATGGTGGGGGCCGTGAACGCCTTTAACTTCACCGATGGACTGGACGGGTTGCTGGCCGGGGTCGCCATCATCGTGCTGCTGCCGTTCATTGCGGTGTCGCCGGTCAGTGCGCTGCTGGCTGCGGCGCTGCTGGGCTTCCTGTGGTTCAACGCGCATCCCGCCAAAGTATTTATGGGTGACATGGGGTCGCACGCCATCGGGGCGATTGCGGCCGGGGCTTACATCCTGTACGGAGATGTGTGGCTGCTGCCCATCGCGGCCATCATTCCGGTGGCGGCGGTGCTGAGCGTGGTGATTCAGGTGATTTCGTTTAGGACCCGGGGCACCCGCGTGTTCAAGATGTCGCCTATTCAGCATCACTTCGAGCTGAGCGGCTGGCCCGAAACCCAGGTCACGCAGCGCTTCTGGGTGGTGACCGGCATCGCCACGGCACTGGTGTGGTATCTGCTGGGCGGCCGCCCCTGAGTGAACAGTGAACAGGGCCTCAGTTCTCCCTGCCGTACCCCCGCCCACCGGTGGGGGTTTTTCGTGGGTCCCCGTACTGTCCATGTGTCACCCTGCTGCCCGTGGCTCACCCTGCTAAGAGCACCCGGGTAAGATTGGCCCATGACTTTGCCGCACACCGACTGGGACTGGGCCGCCACGCTCCGCCGCGCCGCTGCCGTGCGGGCCGGGGTGGCCGCCCAGGACACGACCTTTTACCGGCTGCTGCACACCACCGAAACGGGTGGGCTGTGCAGCCTGGACCGAATCGGGCTGATTGGAGTACTGAGCCTGTACCGGGAGCTGAGCGCTATGCAGGAGGCAGCGCTGTTGGAAGCACTTGAGCAGCCTCTGCGGGAGCTGGGCCTTCAGACGCTCTACCTCAAGCGCCGGCCGGAAGTGGCCAGTCACCGCGCCAACACCGAGCGGGAATATCTGGCCCCGCCGGAGCCGGTCTGGGGGCCAGCCGTGGCTGAAGCGGTGGCTATGGAGCGCGGTGTGCCGTTTCTTTTTCGGCCCGGCGGTGACCTGAGCGTCGGGCTCTTTGCGGACGCCCGGCCCATGCGCGAGTGGGTGCAGGCGCACGCAGCGGGCCTGCGGGTGCTGAACACCTTCGCTTATACCTGTGGCTTTGGCCTGAGTGCGGCGCTAGGAGGAGCGCTGGGCGTCAAGAACGTGGACCTGTCGCGCCGGGTGCTGGCCTGGGGACAGGAGAACTACGCCCTGAGCAGCCTGAGCGCCCCGGACGAGGACTTTCTGTACGGCGACGTGTTCGAGTGGCTGCGGCGGCTACATAAGCGCGGCGACCGCTTCGACCTGCTGATTCTGGACCCGCCCAGCTTTGCGCGGCGTGGCCGCCAGACCTGGCAGGCCGAAAAGGACTACGCCGCGCTGGTGAAGGCCGCCGCACTGCTGCTGGCTCCCGGCGGTCAACTGCTGGCGATGACCAACCACGCTGGCCTCCCGGGGCGGGCCTTCGGGCGGCAGGTCGCGCAGGGGCTGGAGGCGGCCGGTCGCCGCGCGGCCGGGCCGGTGAGGCCACTGGAGCCGGGCGCGGATTTTCCCGGCGCGGCGCATCTTAAAGCCGGCGTGTGGCGCCTGAGCTGAACGTCAGGCAGCAGGCCGGAGATCCAGTGCGTGCCCGGCCGGACGCTTGGCCCGCTGTGCTACCTTGTGGGCACCAGAAATTCGGGTATTTTATACTCAGTCCAAAATCCGTCCGCCCCCACAGGCGGATTCACTCTTATTCCGGCCTGCCGGGGTGCTGGCCCCGGGTCCCGCCTTCTCCTTTCCAGCAGAGGTAGCCATGATTGATTTTTCCCTGACCGACGAACAAAAGCAGCTGCAACAGCTGGCCCGCGACTTTGCGCGCAAGGAAATCATGCCGGTGGCCGAGGAATACGACCGCCGCGAGGAAATGCCCTGGGACGTGATCAAGAAGGCACACGAGGTGGGCCTGCTGAACGTGGCCGTGCCCGAGCATGCCGGCGGCCTGGGGCTGGGCATGGTGGACGAGTGCATCATCGGTGAGGAGCTGGCCTACGGCTGCATGGGGATGTTCACCATCATGATGGCCTCCGAGCTGGGCATCACGCCCATTCTGGTGGGCGGCACCGAGGAGCAGCAAAAGCGCTTCCTGAGCCCCCTGGTCGAAAAGCCGGCGCTGGCCGCTTTCGCGCTCTCGGAACCCAACAACGGCTCCGACGCGGCGGGAATGCACACCACCGCTGTGCTCGACGGTGACGAGTGGGTCATCAACGGCACCAAGATGTGGATTTCCAACGGCGGTGAGGCCGAAGTGACGGTGGTCTTCGCCACCACCGAGCGCGGCGCCGGCCACAAGGCCACGGTGGCGCTGGTGGTCCCCAAAGACGCCCCAGGATTCAGCTACAACAAAATCAAGCACAAGATGGGCCAGCGTGCTTCCCTGACTTCCGAACTGGTCTTCGAGAACGTGCGTGTGCCCAGAGAAAACCAGCTGGGTGGCCTGGGCGACGGCTTCAAGATTGCCATGAAGACCCTGGACAAGACCCGCATTCCTGTAGCCGCCGGCTCGGTCGGCGTGGCCCGCCGCGCCCTGGACGAGTCGGTCAAGTACTCCAAGGAGCGTGAGGCGTTCGGTAAGCCCATTTCCAGTTTCCAGGCGCTGCAGTTCAAGATGGCCGACATGGCGATGGGCATCGAGACCGGCCGCCTGATGTACCTCAAGGCTGCCTGGCTGGTGGACCAGGGCCTGCCCCACGGCTACGAATCCGCTATTGCCAAGGCGTACTGCTCGGATATGGCCTTTGATGCGGCCAACGAGGCCATCCAGATTCATGGCGGCTACGGCTACGTGGGCGAGTACCCTGTGGAAAAGCTGCTGCGCGACGTCAAACTCAACCAGATTTACGAAGGCACCAACGAGATTCAGCGTGTGGTGATCAGCCGCAGCCTGCTGAAAGACTGACCCCGGCCCCGTAGGAAGGCCCCACCCTGCCGGGGGGTTCAGCCCCGCAAGGTAGATTGTGAAACGGCGGGGCCTGTGACAAAATGCACGTCATCTTGTCCACCTCTGGCCCTTCCTCCGCTTCCCAGTGTCAGTCCCCATGCGCCGCGCTCTTTCAGATGCCGGCCAGGCGGCTTTTTTCTGCTGGGCGGCAGAGGCCGGAGCTGTTTCGAGACCAACTGTTCCCAGTCCCGCCAGGCCCCCATCTCATCAGTGCCCGACACTGCTTCAGGCGAAATGGACCCGGCCGCAAAAGGGCATAAGGAGAAACCGCGTGACCAACCCCAACACCACCAAGCAAATCAAGCTGACCAAAGAAGGCTACGAGCGTCTGGAAAAGGCGCTGGCCCAGGAGCAAGAGCGCCTGACCGAAGCTACCCGCATCGTGCAGGAGCAGATGGAGAACTCCACCGATTCGGAAGATACCGGCCTGGAAGACGCCAAGCGTGAAAAGCGCCAGGTGGAAGCCCGCATCGAGGAGCTGGAAGACACCCTGGCCCGCGCCACCGTGATTGAGGGCGGTGCAGACGACGGCGCCGTGAACCTGGGCGCCACCGTGGTGCTGAGCAACGAAACCGCCAAAAAGGAAATGACCGTGAAAGTGGTCAGCGCTGCCGAGGCCAGCGTGCGCGGGGGCGACAAGACCCCCCGCATCAGCGACGACAGCCCGGTGGGCCGCGAGCTGATGGGCCGCCGCGAGGGCGACGCCTTCGTGGTGAACCTGGAAGGCGGCAAGCAGGTCAAGTACAAAGTCAAGAGCGTCAGCTACTAGGCTGCAAGCCGGGGGCAAGATGCGAAAGGCAGAAGGTAGGGGAGGGCGCTCTCCGGGCCTTCTGCCTTTTTCCCGCCGCCATATCCTTTAGACTTCTGACCATGTCAGACGAAGGCCAGCAGTCCGCCCCCCAGACCCCCGATTACAGCCACCTGCACGAACAGACGGTCAGCCGCCTGAACAACCTCGCCGCCCAGGTGGAGGCCGGCTTCGAGGCGCACCCATACGCCTACGCGCAGACCCACCACAGCCGCGATGTGCTGTCCGCCCATCCTGCCCAGACTGAGGACGGCAAGTGGGAGCCGGGCCAGGAGTGGCCCGAAGAAAGCTACTCGCTGGCCGGGCGCATCACCCTGCTGCGACACATGGGCAAGGCCGCTTTTGCTGAGCTGCAAGACGAGTGGGGCAGCCTGCAGGTGTTCTTCTCCAAGAGTGACCTGGAAAGTTTCGCCGCCACCAAGAAGATTGACCTGGGTGACATCATCGGCGTGAAGGGCTATCCCTTCGTCACCAAGACCGGCCAGCTGACCCTGCACGTGACCGAGTGGCAACCACTGGTCAAGAGCCTGCACCCGCTGCCCACCAAGTTCGGCGGCCTTCAGGACGAGGAGCTGCGTGCCCGCCGCCGCTACCTTGACCTCATCGTGAATCCCGAGCGCCGTGAAGCGTTCCGCACCCGCTCACAGGCCATCCGCTACATCCGCAACTTCCTGGACAGCCAGGGCTTTATGGAAGTGGAAGGCCCCACCCTGCAAACCGTGCCGGGCGGCACCGAGGCCACCCCGTTCCAGACGCACCACAAGGCGCTGAGCCACGATTTCAGCCTGCGTATTAGCCTGGAGCTGTACCTCAAGCGGCTGCTGGTGGGCGGCTTCGAGCGGGTGTACGAAATCGGGCGCAACTACCGCAACGAGGGCATTGACCGTACCCACAACCCCGAATTCACCATGTTGGAAGCCTATTTCGCCTATGGCGACTACAACGACATGATGGAACTGGTGGAGCGGATGCTGAACGGCCTGGTGAAGGAAGTCACGGGCGGCAGCGAGAAAATCACCTATCAGGGCCGCGAGCTGGATTTCAGCCTGCCGTTTAAGCGCCTGGACTTCGTGACCGCGCTGCGTGAAAAAGCGGGCCTGGATTTTGATCCGCTGGACCTGGGCAAGCTGCGGGCCTGGGCCGACGAAAAGCACCCCGAGATGCGCAAGGTGCCCGACTACAAGCTGCTGGACAAGCTGAGCGGCGAGTACATCGAGCCTGAGCTGCAAAGCCCCACCTTCCTGGTGGATATGCCGCTGGTCATCAGCCCGCTGGTGAAACGGCACCGCGAGCGCGCTGGCCTGAGCGAACGGGCGGACCTGTTCGTGGGCGGCTTCGAGCTGGCGCCCATCTACTCCGAGCTGAACGATGCCCTGGACCAGCGCGCCCGCTTCGAGGCGCAGACGGCCCGCCGCGAGGCTGGCGACGACGAGGCCCACCAGCAGGACGAAGATTTCCTGCTGGCGCTGGAATACGGCATGCCGCCCACCGCTGGCATGGGCATGGGCATGGACCGCCTCGCCATGCTGCTGACCGATTCCGACTCTATCCGCGACGTGCTGCTGTTCCCGCTGCTGCGCCCCGAAGCGGGCAGGCCAGCAGCGCAGGCAGAGGCGCAGGAAGAAATGCAGGGCTGAACGCTGAGTATGGTCGAGCTGCCCTCTCCGCCTGGAGGGGTTTTTTGATGGGCTGAGCGGGGCACCGACAAGGACGCTTCTGCTGCCAGAAAGTCCGCTGGCCGTATGTGCGGGCCTCTGCGCAGCTGGGCGTGGCAAGTGTGGCGGGGAAGGGGCGGGCTGCCCCCTGTACTGCCGCAAGCTATAACCGGGCCAGGGGAGAGGACAGGTTTTTGACCTGCCAGCTGCGGTATTCTCTGAGGCAACCCACAACTCGGTTTTCCCGGAAGCTGGCCGCTGCAGCGCTGAATTGGTGCGGACCCCGCTTCCGGCCACAAGGAGATGCCATGACCACACTTGACCGTCAGCCCGACACCGCCATGACCGGCCTGCACCCCGCGCATGGCCGCCTGCGCTTCGTAACCGCCGCCAGCCTGTTCGACGGGCACGACGCTTCCATCAACATCATGCGGCGCATCCTGCAAAGCCAGGGTGCCGAAGTGATTCACCTGGCCCACAACCGCAGTGTGGACGAGGTGGTGAACACGGCCATTCAGGAAGATGCCCACGGCATTGCGGTGAGCAGCTATCAGGGCGGGCATGTGGAGTATTTCCGGTACATGCGCGAACTGCTGGACGAGCGCGGCGCCGGGCACATTCAGGTGTTCGGTGGGGGCGGGGGCGTGATTGTGCCGGCCGAAATCCGCGAGTTGCAGGAAGCCGGAGTCATCATCTATTCGCCTGAGGACGGCCAGCGGCTGGGACTGGTGGGCATGATCGAGGACGTGATGCGCCGCGCCGCCGCTGCTGCGCGCCCACCCGCACCGCCGCTGGAAGTGCTGGCGCAGGGAAGCGCCCGTGAACTGGCCCGCTACATTTCCGCGCTGGAAGACGGCACCCTGCCCGCTGAGGAGCGCACGCGGCTGGAGGCTCAGGCGGCCGGTATCGGGACGCCGGTGCTGGGCATCACCGGGACCGGGGGCGCGGGCAAGTCCAGCCTGACCGACGAGCTGATTTCGCGTATTCGGCTGGACCAGCACGACTCCAAGCGGGTGGCGGTCATTTCCATTGACCCGTCGCGGCGCAAGTCGGGCGGCGCCCTGCTGGGCGACCGTATCCGCATGAACGCGATTGACACGCCGCAGGTGTACATGCGCTCGCTGGCGACCCGCGAGGCCGGCAGCGAAATCAGCGCGGCGCTGCCGGGCGTGATTGCGGCCTGTAAGGTGGCGGGTTTCGACCTGATTATCGTGGAGACTTCGGGCATCGGGCAGGGGGACGCGGCCATTACCCCGCACGTGGACCTCAGCCTGTACGTGATGACGCCGGAGTTCGGCGCGGCCAGCCAGCTGGAAAAAATCGACATGCTGGACTTTGCCGACCTGGTCGCCATCAACAAGTTTGACCGCCGGGGCGCCCAGGATGCCCAGCGGGACGTGGGCAAGCAGCTGCAGCGCAACCGCGAAGCCTGGGAGAAGATGCCCGCCGATATGCCGGTGTACGGCACCCAGGCCAGCCTGTTCAACGACGACGGCGTGACCGCGCTGTATTTCGGCGTGAAGGACGCTCTGGCGGAGCGCGGCCACAGCTGGGCCGAAGGCAAGCTGACCCGCCCGGACGGCAAGGCCAGCACCCGCACCCATGAGATTGTCCCGGCCAGCCGCGCCCGCTACCTGGCCGAGATTGCCGAGACGGTGCGCGGCTACCACGCCGAGACCGAGGCCCAAGCAGGGCTGGCCCGCGAAGTGCAGGACCTGCGCCATGCCCAGCAGCTGAGCGGCGCGGACCTGAGTGCCCAGATTGCCGAGCGCGAGGGGCAGCTGAGTCCGGAAAGCCGCCAGCTGCTGGAGGCTTGGCCGCAGACCCAGGACGACTACGCCGGCGACGAGATGGTGACCCAGGTGCGTGGCCGCGAGATTCGCACCGAGCTGACCACGGTCAGCCTCAGCGGGCTGCACATTCCCAAGGTGGCCCTGCCGCGCCTGAGCGACCACGGCGACCTGCTGCGCTTCCTGCGTGCGGAAAACCTGCCAGGCCGTTTTCCCTTCACGGCGGGCGTGTTCCCCTTCAAGCGTGAGGGCGAAGACCCCACCCGCATGTTCGCGGGCGAGGGCGACGCGGCCCGCACCAACCGGCGCTTCCGGCTGATTTCGGAAGGGATGCCCGCCAAGCGCCTGAGTACGGCCTTCGATTCGGTCACGCTGTACGGCCAGGACCCTGATCCTCGCCCCGACATCTACGGCAAGGTGGGCACCAGCGGCGTGAGTATCGCCACGCTGGACGACATGCGGGTGCTGTTTGACGGTTTTGACCTGAGCGACCCCAGCACCTCGGTCAGCATGACCATCAACGGCCCGGCGCCCACCATCCTGGCGATGTACCTGAATGTGGCGATTGAAAAGGACGCTGCCAAGTTTGCCGAGCGCGAGGGCCGCGAACCCACCGAGCAGGAGCGCGCCGAGCTGCGGGCCGAAACGCTGCGGCAGGTGCGCGGGACCGTGCAGGCCGACATTCTCAAGGAGGACCAGGGCCAGAACACCTGTATCTTCAGCACCGAATTCAGCCTCAAGGTGATGGGCGACATTCAGGAATACTTCGTGCAGAACGAGGTCCGCAACTTCTACTCGGTCAGCATCAGCGGGTATCACATCGCGGAGGCCGGGGCCAACCCGATTACCCAGCTGGCCTTTACGCTCGCCAACGGCTTTACCTACGTGGAAAGTTACCTGGCGCGGGGAATGCAGATTGACGATTTCGCGCCCAATCTCAGTTTCTTCTTTTCCAACGGCATGGACCCGGAATACTCGGTGATGGGCCGGGTAGCCCGCCGTATCTGGGCCGTGGCGATGCGGGAAAAGTACGGAGCCGCCGAGCGCAGCCAGAAGCTGAAGTACCACGTGCAGACCTCGGGCCGGTCGCTGCATGCGCAGGAGATGGACTTCAACGATATCCGCACCACCCTGCAGGCATTGATTGCCATCTACGACAACACCAACAGCCTGCACACCAACGCCTACGACGAGGCAATTACCACCCCCAGCGCCGAGAGCGTGCGGCGGGCGCTGGCGATTCAGCTGATCATCAACCGCGAGTGGGGCGCGGCCAAGAACCAGAACCCCAACCAGGGCAGTTTCTTCTTCGAACAGCTCACCGACATGGTCGAAGAAGCCGTGCTGGCCGAGTTCGAGCGCCTCTCCGAGCGCGGCGGCGTGCTGGGCGCGATGGAAACCGGCTACCAGCGCGGGCGGATTCAGGAAGAGTCCATGCTGTACGAGCACCGCAAGCACGACGGCACCCTGCCTATCATCGGGGTGAACACCTTCCTGAATCCCAACCCCGCCGAAGCCCCCGAGCTGGAGTTGGCACGCGGCACCGAAGAGGAGAAGCAAGCGGCGCTGCAGCGGCTGCAGCACTTCCAGGCCGAGCATGCCGCCGAAGCACCCGCCATGTTGGAACGGCTGCAACAGGCCGTGCTGGACGGCGAGAACGTGTTCGCTGTGCTGATGGACGCGGTGCGGGTCTGCTCGCTGGGGCAGATTACGAACGCGCTGTTCGAGGTGGGCGGGCAGTACCGCCGCAACATGTGATATGGACGGCGGAGTCGTTCGCTTCGGCTTTGGCGGGCGGCCCCCGAACAGTGTGAACGGCTTGGTGCGGGAAGTCTGGGCCGGGCACAAGCGGCCTGTTTGCGGTCCATTCTTCCTCGGTCAGGCCGCTGAAAATGCTTTAGGCTAGCAGGGCATGTTGAGACAGACCGCCCTGATATTCGTTGCCCTGCTGAGCCTGGGGGCCTGCAAGCCCGCGTCCGAACCCGAGCCGACGGCTTCGGCTGTCCCCTCTGTGCCGATTCCCGTGGCGCCGGGGGCTGAACCGGTCGCCTCGCAGCCTGCGGCCAGCGAGAAGGCCGCCGGTGAGACTGCCGTGGCGGCCGAGCCGGTGGCCGAGCCTGAAGTGGCCCGCCCGCCCGCCCCCAAGACCGAGCAGGTGGAGGGCGACCTGACCTGCACGGCGCGGTTGGCACACCAGTCGGTGTCGGGCAACGTGGTGGTGCCCACCGGTGCCAACTGCCAGCTGTTCGAGAGCGAGGTGGACGGCAATGTGGTGTTGCAGCGCGGCTCGGCGCTGACCCTGTCCGCCACCCAGGTGGGCGGCAGCGTGCAGGGCGAAGAAGTGTACGACCTGGCGGTCGAAGGGGGCCGGGTGAAGGGGAGCGTGTCGCTGAAAGACGGCCAAAGCGCCCGCGTAACCGGCGCGGCGGTGGACGGCAACCTGGAATTCAGCGGCCAGCAGGGCCCTGTGGACGTATCCGGTGCTCAGGTGGGCGGCAACCTCAGCTGCGAGGGCAATGCAGGCGTCAGCGGCCAGAACAACGAGGTCGCGGGCAACCGCACCGGCCAGTGCGCTGGCCTATAAGAACGTCACTCACCAAACGTCATTTGCTATCAGCAACGCCCCCAGCCAAGTGCGGTGGGGGCGTTCTCTACGGGTTTGGAAGTGCGCGGGTGTGGCGGTACTCAGCTCTGGGTGGGGAGCAGGTAACCCTGGGTCACCTCGCGGTATTCCTGCACTTGCTGGCGCTGCCAGGCTTCGTCCTGGCCCAGTTCCTCGGCCAGCAGCGCGGCCACGCGGGGAGCGGCTTCCATGCTGGCGCGGGCGTCCAGCAGCTGGGCACGCAGGCGGCGGGCCAGCACGTCTTCCACGGTGCGGGCGCTTTCAAAGCGGGCGGCCCAGCGCACTTCGGCTTCGGTGTAGGGCAGGGCCGGGTGCAGGGGCTGGTCCGCGCCGGGCAGCTCCTGGATGCGCCACGCGTCGGTGCCATACACCTTCCAGTGGTCCGGCTGCTCCTCGTCGCTCCAGCCGTGCAGGTGCAGGGCCTGGGTGGTGCTGACACGGCCCGGCAGTCCCGCCACCTTTTCGGCCTTGTTCACGGTGTCCTCGCCCATGCGGCGGTAGGTGGTCCATTTGCCGCCGGTCAGCGTGACCAGGCCGCCGTCCGAAATCACCACGGTGTGGTCACGGCTGATGGCTTTGGTATCGCTGGCGTCGGCAGGTTTCACCAGCGGGCGCAGGCCCACGTATACGCTTTTCACGTCGTCACGGGTGGGGGCTGGACTCATGTAGCGGCCGGCGGTCCGCAGGATAAAGTCGATTTCCTCGGGCAGCGGGCGCGGCTCAAAGGACGTGTCGGGCACGGCTGTGTCGGTGGTGCCAATCACCACGTGGTCGTGCCAGGGCACGGCGAACAGGACCCGCCCATCGTCGGTGCGGGGAATCATGATGGCGCTGTTGCCGGGGAGGAACTTCCGGTCCACCACCACATGCACGCCCTGACTGGGCGAAAGCATGGGCTTGATGCTGGGGTCTTCCATCTTGCGGACATCGTCCACCCATACGCCGGTGGCGTTGACCACGACCCTGGCACGGGCTGCATGCTCCTGGCCGGTTTCCTCGTCGCGGAAGCGCACGCCGCGCACCTGGCCTCCGTCCTTGATCAGTCCGGTCACGGGCGCGTGGTTCAGGGCCACGCCGCCGAAGTCTTCCAGCGTGCGCAGCAGCGTAATCGCCAGCCGGGCGTCGTCGAACTGCCCGTCGAAGTACAGGATGCCGCCGGTCAGGCCCTCATTTTGCAGGGTGGGAATGCGGTGCAGCGCTGCTTGCTTGTCCAGATAGCGCGAGCTGCCCAGGTTCAGTTTGCCGGCCAGCAGGTCGTACATCTTCAACCCGATGCCGTAAAAGGGCGCCGACCACCAGGTGTAGCCGGGCACCACGAATTCCAGGTCGTGGACCAGGTGCGGGGCATTTTTGCGCAGCAGCCCGCGCTCGTGCAGGGCCTCGCGCACCAGGCTCACGTTGCCCTGGGCCAGGTAGCGCACGCCGCCGTGGACCAGCTTGGTAGAGCGGCTGGACGTGCCTTTGGCGTAGTCGTGGCCTTCTAGCAGCAGCACCGAGTAGCCTCGGGTGGCGGCTTCCACGGCCGTGCCCAGGCCCGAAGCGCCGCCGCCCACCACGATAAAGTCCCACTCGCGGCTCTGGGTTGCGGCCTGCAGCTGGGCGGTGCGGGGGTCAGAAGTGTGCTGGGTCATGTCGGGATGTCCTTTCGGAAGGGGAGAGAAGGGTCATGGATGGTCTTGAACAAATGTTCGCATAAGCTGAACATAATTTCAAACCTGATCGTAAGGGAGCTGGTTGTGGGAGGAGCGAAAAAAGGGAAGCGCGGCCGAACGCGTTCAGCCCCGCTTCCCCTCTGCCCCGGCGGGGGCGCAAGCAGGCCTTAGCCTTCCGTCTGAATCCAGCCGCGGCTGCGCTCCACGGCGCGGCGCCACTCGGCCATGCGGCTGTCACGCTCATCGGCGGACATCTGCGGTTCAAAGGTCTGGTCCACGGCCCAACCCTGCTCGATGGCGTCGGTGCTGTCCCAGTAGTGCACCGCCAGACCGGCCAGGTAAGCGGCGCCCAGCGCGGTCGTCTCGGTGACTTTGGGCCGCACCACCGGCACGCCTAGCAGGTCGGCCTGGAACTGCATCATCAGGTTGTTGCGGCTGGCTCCACCGTCCACGCGCAGCTCTTTGAGTTCCAGCCCCGAGTCGCTCTGCATGGCCTGCAGCAGCTCGGCCGACTGGAACGCCACCGCTTCCAGCGCGGCGCGGGCAATGTGCGCCGCGCTGGTGCTGCGGGTCAGGCCCACCAGGGTGCCGCGGGCGTAGGGGTCCCAGTAGGGGGCACCCAGGCCGGTAAAAGCAGGCACCAGATACGCGCCGCCGGTGTCCGGCACGCGGGCAGCCAGCCGCTCCACTTCCTCGCTGGAACGGATGATGCCCAGGCCGTCGCGCAGCCACTGCACCACCGCCCCGCCGATAAACACGCTGCCTTCCAGCGCGTAGGTGCGTTCGCCGCCAAGCTGCCAGCCCACGGTGGTCAGCAGCTGGTTCTGGCTGGGCACGGCTTCCTGTTCGGTATTCATCAGCATGAAACAGCCGGTGCCGTAGGTGTTTTTCGCCATGCCGCGTTCCAAGCAGGCCTGACCGAAGGTGGCCGCCTGCTGGTCGCCGGCGATACCTGCAATCGGAATGCGGCTGCCAAACAGCCCCTCGGCGGTTTCGCCGTACACCTCGCTGGAACTCCGGACCTCAGGCAGCATGGAGCGCGGCACATCCAGCAGTGCCAGCAGTTCGTCGTCCCAGTCGCCAGTGTGGATGTTGTACAGCAGCGTGCGGCTGGCGTTGGACGCGTCGGTGATGTGCAGCTGGCCCCCGGTCAGGTTATAGACCAGCCAGGAATCCACCGTGCCGAAAGCCAGCTCGCCTGCCTCGGCCGCCTGGCGGGCACCGGGCACATGGTCCAGAATCCACTTCACTTTGGTGCCGCTGAAGTAAGCGTCCAGCAGCAGGCCGGTTTTCTCGCGAATCAGCTCGTCTTTGCCCTCGGCGCGGAGGCGGTCGCACAGCTCGGCGGTGCGGCGGTCCTGCCACACAATGGCATTGTGGATAGGCTGGCCGGTGCCCCGGTCCCAGACCAAGGTGGTCTCGCGCTGGTTGGTGATGCCGATGGCGGCGATGTTGCTGGCGCGCAGGCCAGCGCGGGTGATCGCCTCCTGCGCCACACCGCTTTGGGTACTCCAGATTTCCTCGGCGTCGTGTTCTACCCAGCCGGACTGGGGAAAGTGCTGCTCGAATTCGCGCTGCGCTACGGCCATGATGTGGCCCTGGCGGTTAAAGACGATGGCGCGGCTGGATGTGGTGCCCTGGTCAAGTGCCAGGATGTATTTGTTCTGGTTGGTCATGTCGTGGGTCTTTCCTTTCCTTCGGCTGGGGTGAGGGTTGGGGGAGCAGGCAGCGGCGTGGCGGCTTTTCTTCCCGCATGCCTTTACTGCGGCCCGGCGTTGGGGCTGGGGTCGGCGCCCTGCTGCACGCTGGTGTTCGCCAGGTTGGCCTGGGCCAGCGGACGGCCGATGCCCCAGTCATAGATAAGGGCGCCCAGCACGCTGCCCACCAGCGGGCCCAGGATGGGAATGGTCCACACGGTCAGGTCCCCGAAACCGTTGTTCTGAAAGCCGGCCACGGCAGTGAACAGGCGCGGGCCCAGGTCGCGGGCGGGGTTGATGGCGTAGCCGTTCATGGCCCCGAAGCTCATGCCAATCGCCATCACGACCATCGCCACGGCCAGCGGGCCCCAGGCGCCGCCCTCTTTGTTGTTCAGCTTGTCTCCAATGGCCAGAATCAGGCCCATCAGCAGGGCGGTGCCCACCACCTGGTCCACGAAGCCGGGCCAGAAGCCGGGATGGGCCGGGAAGGTGGCAAAGACGCCCGCCGTGCTGGACAAGGTCGGGTCAGCCACGGCCCACTGCGCGTGGTACACGGCGTACACGATGGCCGCACCCACGAAGGCGCCCAGCAGCTGCGCCAGCGTGTAGGGCAGCACCTTGGCCCAGGGAAAGCGTCCCGTTGCCGCCAGCCCCACGCTGACGGCGGGGTTCAGGTGGGCTCCGCTGATGGTGCCAGATACGAAAATGCCCATCAGTACGGCAAAGCCCCAGCCCAGGGTGATGTTGGTATAGCCCCCATTGACCACGGCGCCGGGCAACTCGGGGTTGGCGAACAGCACCACCATCGCCACCACGCCCACCCCGAACAGAATCAGGACCATGGTGCCCAGGAACTCGGCGATACACTCCTGCATCAGAGTAAATTTCATAGTTCTCCCTCTGAGACCAGGGAGGCTGCCGGCGCTCTGCCCACAGCCCACCAGTCCGGATTGGTTTCTTGGTGCCTGTATCGTGAAGGAGGCTTGAACAATTGTCAAGGCTTTGTGAGCAGATGTTCAAGCCGTGGGGGGCAAAGGTCCCAGGGCAGCGAAGTCTGCGGGTGCCTGGGCAGGGTGGCGGGCGGCTGAGGGCGGGCTGAGGTCGGCGCTCCCGCCAGAGCAGAGGCTATGCTGGGAGTCCATGACTGCCGCTACACAGACTGCCCTGGCCGTTCAGGTGGCCCGGCTGTACTACCACCAGGGCCTGACCACCGGCGAAATCGCTGCCGAGCTGGGCCTGTCGCGCCCCAAAGTCAGCCGCCTGCTGGGCTACGCCCGTGAAAGCGGGCTGGTCGAAATCCGGATTCATGACCCGGCGGCGCACCCGCGGTCGTTGGCCGGACAGTTGCAGGACCACTTTCCCGGCGTGCAGGTGCAGGTCACCCCGGTGCCGCCCGGCAGCGCCGAGGACGATTGGCTCCCGCGTGTGGCCCAGGCCACGGCGGCGCTGCTCGATAGCCTGCTGCGGGGCGGCATGACCGTAGGCCTGGCCTGGGGCAACACGGTGGATGCCGTGTCACACGCGCTGACTCCCCGGCGGTTGGGCGGGCTGGACTTCGTGCAGCTCAACGGCAGCGCCAACATTCAGGAATTGGTCAGCGGCTTCGTGACCGACACCGTGACCCGCTTCGCCCGCAACTATGGTGGGCGGGCCCACCTGTTCCCGGTGCCCACCTTTTTCGACGACCCCCACACCAAGGAAATGATGTGGCGGGAACGCTCGGTGCGGCAGGTGCTGGACCTGCAGGCACGCGCCGACCTGCTGCTGTACTCGGTGGGCAGCCCAGTGGCCGAGCGGCCCAGCCATGTGTACGCTGCCGGTTCGCTGGACGGGGCCGACCAGGCCGAACTGTCGCGTCTGGGCGTGGTGGGCGACATCGCCACCGTATTTTTCCGGGCCGACGGGTCCTGGGAAGACCTGCCCATCAACGCACGGGCCAGTGGACCAGACTTGGCGCTGATTGCCGCGCATCCGCAGTCGGTGTGCGTGGTCAGCGGCCTGGGCAAGGTGCCGGCGCTGCATGCGGCCCTGCGCGGCGGGCTGATGAAGCGCCTGATTGTGGATGAGCCGACCGCGCTGGCGCTGCTAGAGCAGGTGACTGAGCCGGAGGTCTGAGGGGCACACCCAACCGGGAAAAAGCAGACCGTTTCGCTGTGCCTGCCCACGTTATCCTGGCCCCATGACCGCGCCCCAGCCTGCCGCCCCTGCTCAGCCGCCTGCCCGCGCCTACGACCTGCTCCGTGACCTGTGGGGCTACGGTTCCTTCCGCTGGCGCCAGGGCGAGATTGTGGCGCAACTGGCGGCCGGCGGCGACGCCCTGGTGCTGATGCCCACCGGCGGCGGCAAGAGCCTGTGCTACCAGCTGCCTTCGCTGCTGCGGCCCGGCGTGGGCGTGGTGGTCAGCCCGCTGATTGCCCTGATGCAGGACCAGGTGGATACCCTGCGGCAGCTGGGCATCCGGGCGGCGTTCCTCAATTCCAGCCTGAGTGCCGAGGGGGTGCGCGAAGTGGAAGCGGCGCTGCGTGCAGGCGAACTGGACCTGCTGTACGTGGCCCCCGAGCGCTTGCTGATGGAAGGCACGCTGCGGCTGCTGGCCGGCGTGGAAGTGGCCCTGTTCGCCATTGACGAGGCGCACTGCGTGAGCCAGTGGGGCCACGATTTTCGGCCCGAGTATCAGGGTCTCGGCGTGCTGGCAGAGCGCTTCCCCGGCGTGCCGCGCATCGCCCTGACCGCCACCGCCGACGACCGCACCCGCGCCGACATGGTGAGCGTGCTGGGGCTGGAGGGAGCGCCGCAGTTCGTGGCCTCCTTCGACCGGCCCAACATCCAGTACCGCATCGCCGGAAAGGACAACGCCAAGCGGCAGCTGCTGGAGTTTATCCGCACCGAACATGCCGGGGACGCCGGCATCGTGTACTGTCTGTCGCGCAAGTCGGTAGAGGACACCGCGCAGTTCCTGAGCGACAGCGGTGTTCCGGCCCTGGCCTACCACGCCGGGCTGGACCATGCCCAGCGGCAGGAGGCGCAGGCCCGTTTTCTGCGCGAAGAAGGGCTGGTGGTGGTCGCCACCGTGGCTTTCGGCATGGGCATAGACAAGCCGGATGTCCGCTTCGTGGCGCACCTGGACCTGCCCAAAAGCATGGAGGGCTACTACCAGGAAACCGGCCGGGCCGGGCGCGACGGGGAGCCGAGCACCGCCTGGATGGTGTATGGCTTAGGCGACGTGGTGAACCTACGCCGCATGCTGGCGGGAAGCGCGGCGCCCGAGTGGGTACGGCGTATCGAGGGAGCCAAGCTGGACGCCTTGCTGGCCTACTGTGAGACCACCGCCTGCCGCCGCGAGAGCCTGCTGGCCTACTTCGGGGAGGCGTACCAGGGGCCGTGCGGCAACTGCGACAACTGCATCAGCCCTCCCCAGGTCCGTGAGATGACCCGCGAGGCCCAGATGGCCCTGAGTGCCGCTGTCCGTACCGGCAACCGCTACGGCGCCGCCCACCTGACCGACGTGCTGCTGGGCCGCGACACCGACAAGGTGCGGCAGTGGGGCCACCACACTCTGCCTACTTTCGGCGTGGGCGCCGAGCACGACGAGCGCACCTGGCGCGGGGTGCTGCGCCAGATGGTCAGCCTGGGTTATCTGGAAGCCGGCGAGCATTACGGCCTGAGTGCCACTCCCAAGAGCCGCGAACTGCTGAAGGGTGAGGTGCCGTTCCTGCTGCGTGAAGAGGTGTTGCAGCCGCGCCGCAAGACCGCTTCCAAGGCCAGGGCGGCGGCTCCCAGCGACCTGCCGCCCAGCGCCCAGCCTGCTTTCGAGGCGCTGCGTGAGTGGCGCGGGCAGGAAGCCAAGGCGCAGGGGGTGCCCGCCTACATCATCTTCGACAACAAGACACTGGCGGCCATTGCGGCGCTGCGGCCCTCTTCACTGGCGACGCTGGGCACGGTCAGCGGCGTGGGCGCCAAGAAGTTGGAGCAGTACGGCCAGGCGGTGCTGGAGGTGCTGGGCGGAGTAGGGGAGCCAGCCTAAAGACACTTGCCGCCCTAGCGCTGCGCCCCTGCTGCCAGCACTTCGGTCTGTAGGCCTGTGAACGCGCCCTGCAGTTCGCGGGCCAGTTGCCGCAGGCCCCACTCTTCGGTGGGCCGGTGCCCCAGCGCCAGAATGCCCACGCCGCATTCTTCCAGGCTGCTCAGGGCCGAGGGACGCATATCGCCGGTCAGGTACACGTTCACGCCCTGTGCCGCTGCCTGCCGCACCAGTGCGGGGCGGGTGGCGTTCATCAGGGCGACTCGCAGTGGAGGGGAGCTGCCTGCCTCCGCCTGGGCCGGTTCCAACGCGAACTCGGCGGGGCCGAACTCAGCCTCCAGCCGCGAGTGCAGCGCCGTGAAGCTGCTCTGGGGCGGCATGGCACTCAGCCCCCGCAGCGTGCCCGCCTCGTCCCTGACCTCCTGTACCTCCTGCCAGCCCAGTGCCTGTGCCAGAGCGGAGTTGGGGCCGGTGGTCAGGTGCAGGTCGAACCCGTCGTGCGAGCCCAGCAGTGTCAGCTCCGGCAGGTGTGCCGCCGCCCCCCGGTCCCGGTGGATAAAAACGGCATCGGTGCCGACGTCGGCCGGGACATCGCGCCAGTCCAGGGTCAGCGCCAGCCGCCGGACCGGCATTTGGGGGCCGTGTGGAGCGTGTTTGAGTGTCGTTGGTTCATCCAGGCGGCGCCACAGCCAAGCGGCCAGCTCGGCGGCAGTGGGTGGGCGTGCAGGTTCCATCCGGCTAGCCTAGCTCCTGTGGAGTAGCTGGAAGATGACCACTTGCGCCTATACATCAGTGGCAGTACACAGGTGGCAAATTGCGGTCATGTCCCAGCGTACCCGCAAACCCAGCCCGCAGCATTGAGACCGTCAGCGACGTGCAAATGGGTTACTTTGGGATAGCCCGGGCCTGGCATGAGCTGACGTAGGCGCCGGACTGGCAGCGCAGCTGGCGTACCAGCCTGGCCGTCGAGAAGATAGCGAACCAGTGGTGCAGAAGTGAGGGTACCCTTCCGCAGCTGCACATCTCCTCATTAACGGCCAAACAGCTGCCGGAGTTCTCGAACGACAAGGAACAGACACAGCAGTGCAAAAGCGCCATGTCCGAGCATGAGCCACACATCGTCGGCTTTGTAGGCATTCTGTATGGCTGCTACAGCTCCAAGACCAGCAACAAAAATAAGCAGATAACTGAATGTATTCATTATCACATTTTAATGGTCGCCGTTCAGCTGTTTGTCATGACGGATGTACCGGGCCCGCAAATGGAGGTAAAAGTTTCCCCCGGCTGGTAGCGGCTGCACGGGCGCGAGCTACGGGGGAGCCGGCTTTGTGGCGGAGTGTCTGCCACCGGAACCCCGCCCGCCTCTGAGCGCCCAGGTCCTACTTAGCGGAACACCACCGTCCGGTGCCCGTTGAGCAGCACTCGGTGCTCGGCGTGCCAGGTCACGGCCTGGGCCAGCACGCGGCGTTCCACGTCCTGACCCTGCTGCACCATCGCCGCCACCGAGTCGGCGTGGGTAATCCGGGTCACGTCCTGCTCGATAATCGGGCCTTCGTCCAGGTCGGCCGTGACGTAGTGGGCGGTGGCGCCCATCAGCTTGACGCCGCGCGCATAGGCCTGCGCGTAGGGCCGCGCCCCCTTGAACGACGGCAGGAACGAGTGGTGGATGTTGATGATGCGCCCGGACATCCGCCCACACAGCGTGTCCGACAGAATCTGCATGTAGCGGGCCAGCACCACCAGCTCCACGTTCTCGCGCTCCACCAGTTCCAGCAGCGCCGCCTCGGCCTGGGCTTTGGTGTCCGGTGTGACCGGCAGGTGGACGAACGGCACCCCGTAGAACTCGGCGAGTGGGGCCAGGTCGGCGTGGTTGCCCACCACGGCCACAATGTCCAGTGGCAGGTGGCGCGAGCGCTGGCGGAACAGCAGGTCCGACAGGCAGTGGCCTTCTTTGGACACCATGATCACGGTGCGGATGGGGCGGCCCTGGCGGTCCAGCGTCCAGGTCATGCCGAAGGTCTGCGCCAGCGCGGCCATCTGCTCCCGGAAAGCGTCCTCGCCACCCGGCAGGTCGGCTTCTACCCGCATGAAAAACAGGCCGGTGTCGGTGTCACCGAATTGCTGCGACTGGATGATGTTGCCCCCAGCGCCCATGATGGCGCCGCTGACCGCATGGACGATGCCGGGCCGGTCCATGCACGAGAGAGTCAGGATAAAAGGTTGAGAGCCGGGAACTGCAGCAGACATCCAGAAAATCTAGCAGGTCCGCTCAGAGACCGCAGGCCCTCGCTAGCAGCACGCCCAATTCATCCTTGCTCATGCGCCTTCCGTATAGCCGCAGCGTGGGCGGGAGCGTGCCTGCCCCGCCTGCTTTGGGCCTGAATACGAACTCGGGCCGCACAATCAGTTCGCGGCCAGCGGTGAGGGCCAGCACGAAGTCGGTGTGCAGCGCGTAGTGGGCGTTCAGCTCCTCGCGCAGGGGCAGCGGGTTGCCGCAAAGCAGAGCCAGCAGCGCGGGGTGCGTCTCGAAGCCATGCTCCAGCTCGCGCTCCAGCCGCACGGTATCCAGCAGAAAGCCCGCGCCGTCCACCGTGTACCCGCTGATGCGGCGGCGGCAGTCGTCGGGGGTGTCGCCGCGCACCACGCTCCCCTGGCGGCCCGCGGCCTCGGCCCCGCGCAAGTAGCGCCAGAGCGTGCCGAGGCTGGAATAGTTGCCCAGCCCGACGTAGCCGCCAGGCTTGTGCGAAATCGGGCGCTTGGGCAGTTCGGGCATGGCGGACCGTTTATCCGTCGCTGGGGGTGCGCTTCTTGGGCTTGGTGGCGGCAAAGGCCCCCAGGCGGGCCAGCAGTTCGGGCGGCGTGTTGGTCATGATTTTGCCTGCGCTGGGGTTGCGGTCTGCAAAGTCGTCCACCCGGTCCAGCAGCTCACCGAACAGCTCCTCGGGTATGTTCAGCGCGGGGCTGAGGCGCACGGTGCGCTTGCTGCTGAGGCTGAGGTTGGCAATCACGCCGCTTTTGTGCAGTTCGCGCATGGCGAGGATGGCGGTGGCTTCGTAGGCGAGTTCCTTAACCGCGCCGGGCAGCGGCAAGCTCCCCGCCACCATCGGGTGAAACTGCATCGCCAGCAGCAGCCCTTGCCCGCGCACGTCCTGCAAGAGACCTGGGTAGCGGCCCTGAATCCGTTTCAGGCGGGCCAGCCCCTGCTCACCCAAGCGTCGTGAGCGCTCCGGCAGGTTGCCTTCCACAATCATTTCCAGCGACTTGAGGCCCACGGCCATGCTCAGCGCCCCGCCCCCGAACGTGTTGGAGTGGCGCTTGCTGCTCAGGCCGCCCAGCATTTTCTTGTAGATGTCAGCGCGGGCGATGGTGGCCCCCACTGCCGTGATCCCGCCGCCCAGCGGTTTGGCGAGGGTGATGATGTCGGCGTCCAGTCCCTGCGCCGCCGACTCGAACCAGTGCCCGGTGCGGCCCAGGCCCGTCTGGATTTCATCGGCAATGCAGACGATGCCGTGCTCGCGGCACAGCTCACCGATACCCGGCAGGAACTCGGCAGGCGGAATAATCACGCCGCCCTCGCCCTGAATCGGCTCCACGATGATGGCGGCCACATTTTTCGGGCCTACTCGCCGCAGCAGGGTTTTCAATGCTTCCAAGTTGCCGTAAGGGCTGGTGAGCGCTCCCGGCACCAGCGGGCGGAACACGTCCTGATACTCGGGGTTGGGGGTCAGGCTGAGGCTGCCGTAGGTCTTGCCGTGATACGCGCCGCTGAACGAAATAAAGTAGCTGGCGTTCGGGCGGTAGGCTTTGGCGAATTTGAGGGCACCTTCCACCGCTTCGGTGCCCGACGAGCAGAAAAAGACCTGGCTGTCGGCGTGACTGGGCAGTTGCGAGGCCAGCAGCGCCACCAGATTGGCCCCCAGCGCCGCCCGCCAGGGGCTGACCGACTGCTGCGGCAAGGTCATGGCTCGGTTCTGCTCCATAAAGTCGCGCAGGAAGTCGGTCAGCTCAGGGTGCATCTCGCCAAAGGGAGTCGCAGCGTAGCTGGCCGCCATGATGAGCCGCTCGCCGTTCACGTCCTGTAGTTCCCAGGGGCTGAGGCGGGTAAACGGCCCCGCCACGCCGAGCAGGTTTAGGCCGTAGAGCAGTTCTTCGTTGCCGTGGCGCAGGTCCAGGTCGCGGGCCTGCCGGGCGCTGAAGCTCTCGCTCAGCACGTCCTCGGCGCGAATCAGGGGGGGAAGGGAAGTCATGAGAAGGAGTGTAGCGCTGGGGGCTGGGGAGGGGTTGATGGTCGCCGGTTGGCGAATGGTGAAAGGGCCGCCGGACAGTCCGCCTGCGAGGGGGCATGCGGGGGAGCAGCCGCAGAAAGTGACGGGCGCCTGCGAAGGCGAGTCGCTCTGGCAGCGGCTCTGGCAGTCCTCTTTCTTGCCGTCTGCCATCGCCCGCCCCCGCCTGCCATACTGTCTCCCATGCGACTGATACGACTGCGGCACGCCGGCACTCCCCGCTGGGGACGGCTGGAAGGCGAGACGGTTCACCTGCTGAGCGGCAGCCTGAAGGGTGAGGAGGGCCTGACGGACGCGGGCGAAACCGTGCCCTTTGACCCGGCCGCGCTGCTGCCCCCAGCCGAGCCCAGCAAAATCGTCTGCGTAGGCCGCAACTATGCCGACC
Organism: Deinococcus proteolyticus MRP; assembly: GCF_000190555.1. Classification (GTDB taxonomy): domain Bacteria; phylum Deinococcota; class Deinococci; order Deinococcales; family Deinococcaceae; genus Deinococcus; species Deinococcus proteolyticus. The sequence continues at coordinate 1,154,889 of NC_015161.1, read as the reverse complement.
ACATCCGCGAAATGGGCAACGCGGGGCCTGGCGGCGCGGACCTGCCGCTGGAACCCGGCATTTTCCTGAAAGGCCCCAACGCCCTGGCGGAACCCGGCGGCGCGGTGGAGTACCCGGAGTGGACCGAGAACTTTCACTTTGAAGGTGAGCTGGCGCTGGTGATCGGTCAGCGGGCCAAGAACCTCAGCGCCCCCGAAGCCCTCGGAGCCGTGCTGGGCTACACCTGCGGCCTGGACCTGACCGCCCGCGACAAGCAGCGCGAAGACCTGCAGTGGTTCCGCGCCAAGGCGGCCGACCGCTTCTGTCCGCTGGGCCCCTGGCTGGAAACCGAGCTGACCCCCACCGACCTGCACATTCAGACCCGCGTGAACGGCGCAGTGAAGCAGGACAGCCGCACCTCGCACATGATTTTTGACCCGGTGCAGGTGCTGGTGTATGTCAGCCGTTACGTGACGCTGGAACCCGGCGACGTGGTGCTGACCGGCACCCCCGAGGGCGTCGGCCCGCTGGAGCGCGGCGATACGGTAGAGGTTGAGGTGGAAGGCGTAGGCACGTTGCAGACCCGGATCGTCTGACCCCTCCGGCGTCCGGTTCCCTGGCCCCCGGCCTCTTGCGGGTGAGGTACGGATGGCAGCCCAAGCAGCGCGGAGGACCGGCGCGCGGCTGACATCACCGGGCGCAGCTTACAACCCGGCCCAGCGCAGAACCCGGCCCAGCGCAGAACCCGGTCTGGCGGAGAACGCTGTGCCCTGGCACTGGGTCGGGGCACCGCTGGCCCGCTGCGCTGGTCCTCTCTGCTCCTGCATAGCCAGACTCCGGCCGCAGGTCCAGTTCCTCGAATAGCTCCGGCTGACCGCACCGCCTGCTTAGGGAGGTGGAAGTAGCTCTCCAGGCAAAGAGGCGTGGAGACTTACAGCCGCCCGGGCCAGGGCCGAGCGTGGGAACTGTACCCCTCTGAACCTGCCGGCCGAAAGTATGCCGGCCGAAAGTGTGCCTGCTGAAAACGTGCCGGCCGAACAGCCGCCCCCGCCGGCTGCCCGGTACACTGAGGAATGTCACTGCAAGTTGCTGGCGCGTGCGCTGCCAGGACTGGCCGGAAAGGAATCCGATGACCCACAACCGTTACGATGACCGCGCCCGGCTGGTGTTTCACTACGCCCGCGAGGAAGGCAACCGCCTGGGGCACGCGATGGTCGGCCCCGAACACCTGCTGCTGGGCCTGATGCGCGAGGGCGGCAGCGCCTACACGGTGCTGAGTGAGTTCGGCGTGACCCTGGAGTCGCTGCGTGAGCGCGTGGAGGAAATTATCGGGCGCGGTGAGGGCTCGCGCCTGAACGACGCCCCCGCCATTACCCCCCGTGCCCGGCGCGTGATGGAACTGGCGACCGCCGAGGCGCGTGGACTGGGCGCGGCGGTCACGTCCACCGAGCACCTGCTGCTGGGGATTCTCCGCGAGGGCGACGGGGTGGCCTACCGCATCCTGCAGGAAATCAGCCGTGACCCCGACACCATCCGCTGGCGGATTCTGGAACAGGGCGAAAAGAAAAAGCCCGACCCCGCCAGTCTGCCTACGCCCATGCTGGACGAGTTCGGCCGCGACCTGACCCGCATGGCGCGGGACGGCCGGCTGGACCCCGTCATCGGGCGGGGCGACGAAATCCGCCGCGTGACGCAGATTCTCACCCGCCGCACCAAGAACAACCCGGTCCTGATTGGCGACCCCGGCGTGGGCAAGACCGCCATCGTGGAAGGGCTCGCGCTGGCGATTGCGGAAAGCAAGGTGCCGCCCGCGCTGAAGGACAAGCGGGTGGTGAGCCTGGACCTCAGCGGCGTGGTGGCGGGCACCAAGTACCGGGGCGAGTTCGAGGAACGGCTGCGCCAAATCATCGAGGAGCTGCGGGCCAGCGGCGTGGTCGCCTTTATTGACGAGATGCACACCCTGGTCGGCGCGGGCGGCTCCGAAGGCACGCTGGACGCCGCCAACATCATGAAACCGGCCCTGTCGCGCGGTGAGATTCAGGTGATTGGGGCCACCACGACGGGCGAGTATCACCGCTACATCGAAAAAGACGCGGCGCTGGAGCGGCGTTTTCAGCCGGTCATCGTGCTGGAGCCTGGTCCCACCGAGACGCTGGAAATTCTGCGTGGGATTCGCCCCGCCTATGAGGACCACCACGGCGTGCGCCTGCCCGACGCTGTGCTGGAGCTGTCTATCCGCATGGGCGAACGCAGTCTGCCGGGACGCAATTTCCCCGACAAGGCCATCGACCTGCTGGACGAGGCTGCCAGCCGCGTGAACCTGAATCTCAGCCTGGACTTGCCGGTGGCGCTGGATGAGGACGGGCGGCCTTTCGTCACGCGTGAAGACCTGGAAAGCGTGCTGAACAGCATGGGCGGCGTGTACTCGGACGACCGCGCCGCCGACCTGGTGAACCTGGAAGACGTGCTGGGCGAGCAGGTCTACGGGCAGCCCGACGCCGTGCGGGCGCTGGCTTCGGCGCTGCGCCGCGCCCGCCTGGGCCTGGGCGGGCGCAACCGCGTGTCGGCCAGCTTCCTCTTTGCTGGGCCGAGCGGTGTGGGCAAGACCCACCTTGCCAAAGCGCTGGCCCGCACCCTCTTCGGCTCGGAGCGTTCGCTGATTCGGCTCGACATGAGCGAGTATCAGGAACCGCACAGCGTGAGCAAGCTGATCGGGTCGCCTCCCGGCTACGTGGGCCATGAGCAGGGGGGCCGCCTCACCGAAGCGGTGCGCCGCCAGCCCTTTAGCGTGATTCTGCTGGACGAAATCGAAAAAGCCCACCCCGACGTGTACAACGCCTTTTTGCAGGTGTTCGAGGACGGCCGCCTCACCGACGGGCAGGGCCGCACGGTGGATTTCCGCCGCACCATCGTCATCATGACCAGCAACACGGGCTTCAACATCAACCCCACGGTGGGCTTCAGCCCCGTGCAGGCCGACTCGAATGCCCCGCTGCGCCACATCTTTACCCCAGAATTTCTGGACCGCCTGGACGACGTCATCAAGTTCCGTCCGCTGGGCGAAGCCGAACTGGAGCGGGTGGCCGGGCAGCTGCTGGCCGAAATAGCCGAGGAGCTGGAGAGCCGTGACATCGCCGTGAGCTTTGCCCCCGAAGTGGCCCCCTGGCTGGTGGGCAAGCTGAAAGCCCGCAGCCACAAGCACGCGCTGGGCAGCAGCCGGCAGCTGCGGACCCTGCTGCGTGAAGAGCTGGAAGACCCGCTGGCGCTGGAGCTGATGGCCGCCGCTCCCGGTTCCGACGGCTGGCGGGTGGTGCTGGGCGAGGGGGGAGACGGCCTGGAGTTCCGCCGCGACAAGCGGGTGAAGGACAAGACTCAGATTCTAGCCTGAGAGCCTGAACCGGAGCGGCAACGCGCAGGCCTGCTTCCCACCCTGGGGGCGGGCCTGCCGCCTAACTGTCGCCCGTTTCCGTTTCCGGCTCCCCGCGCCCCAGCTCGTGCCCGCGCCGGGTGGCGGCTTCCACGGCGTCCATCACGCTGGCGCGGAAGCCGGAGCGTTCCAGCGCCCGGATGCCCGCGATGGTGGTGCCGCCGGGGCTGCACACCTCGTCTTTGAGCAGGGCCGGGTGGGGCCGCTCGGCCAGCAGTTCGCCGCTGGACACCAGCAGCTTCTGGGCCAGTTCGTTGGCGAGGGGCCGGGGCAGGCCCATCCGCACCCCGCCGTCGGCCAGCGCCTCGGCAAAGACGGCCGTGTAGGCCAGGCCCGAAGCGCTCATGCCGGTAAAGGTGTCAAACAGCGCTTCGGGGATGTCGTAGGTGTCGCCCACCGCGCCGAACAGCCCCCGCGCGAAGGCCAGGTCGCCGGCCGCTTCGGCCCCGGGCGTGGCGGTCAGTGCGGTCTGCGAGCGGCCGATGGTGGCAGCCAGGCTGGGCATGGCCCGCACCACCCGCCCGCTGCCCAGGCGCTGGCGCAGGGCTCCGGTGGTCACGCCCGCCAGCGTGCTGATGTACCCCGCCGGATGGCCGCCCGCCCACGCCGCCACTTCCTGAAACGCTCCCGGCTGCACGCACAGCAGGATGTACTCGGCGGTGGCCAGGTCCCCGCGCCCGATGACAGGTGCCCCGAAACGCTCCGCTGCCCGGCCGGTCTTCTGTGGGTCGCGGCTCAGCAGGCCCATGTCCTCCGGGGCCAGTACGCCCCGCGAAAGCATGCCCGCCAGCAGGGCGCTGCCCAGTTTTCCGGTGCCGATCATCGCCAGTTTCATGGGGGGCAGTATAGGCAGACCGGCGCAGCGGAGGCAGACAGGCAGATGGGCGCAGGGAAAGCTGCTGCGAACCAGAAACTGAGGCGCTAGACTGCCTTCCATGTTTACCCGACTTGGTCGCTCGCTGATGGCCGCTGCCCTGCTGGGCAGCCCTTCTCTCCTGGGGGGCACTGCCCTGGCCGGGGGGGTGGAGTGCCGCCGGTTGCTGTCCAGCCCGCTTTCACTGGGATGCAGTGTCAGGGCGGCCGTGTCCTGGTGCGTTACGTCCAGGCCCATGAGCTGACTTTTGTGGTGCTGCGCTACGAAGGGCAGACCTACGGCCTGGCGCCGGCGGTCAGCGGCAGCGGCAGCCGTTATGTGGGTCTGGCCGGGCTGGATACCGCATCGGGGCTGGAGTGGTGGGAGCACCAGGGCGCGGGCAGCCTCAGCCGCTACGATCCGCAGACGGGTGAAACCACGCCGCTGCTGCAAGACTGCAAGTTGCGGTCTTGAAAGGCGCTGGGCCGCGGGCAGGAAGGAAGCTCGCTGTCGCTTCGTGACCGAGCCGCTAACATGGGCGGATGTTCAAGAGCTTCGATGGATTTACCGACGACTACGGGCGCATCACCGCCTGGCCCTCTGACAAGCGCACGCAGCACCAGATGGCGATTCTGGACCACCTGACCGGGCTGTTCGAGTCGGGCCGCATCTACTCGCCTGGGGAAGTGAGCACCATGCTGCGCGACCACGCCGACGAGAGCCTGGAAGCCACGCTGCTCACCGAGCTGACCGAGGGCGATTACCTCACCTCGGACGAGCGCGGCTACTGGCGGGCCGACAGCCGCCCGACCGGAGCCAACACGCCCACGCGGGAAGAGTGATGGCCCGCAGCAAGACGCAGTACGTCTGCAACAGTTGCGGCTACGTGTCGGCCAAGCCGCTGGGCCGCTGTCCCAACTGCCAGGCCTGGAACTCGTTCGAGGAGCAGGAGCCAAAGCCCGCGTCGGGTGGGCGCTCCAGCCTGGGCGGGGCGTATGGCGGCATCAAGGGCGGCAAGGTGACGCCGCTCAGCAGCGTCAGCCCCCGCGAGGAGCCGCGCACTTCCAGCGGGATTCCTGAGCTGGACCGCGTGCTGGGTGGCGGTCTGGTGGCGGGCGGCGTGACCCTGATTGGCGGTGAGCCAGGCATCGGCAAATCCACGCTGCTGCTGCAAGTGGCCGACCAGATTACGCGGCGCGGCGGCAGCGTGCTGTACGTGGCGGGCGAGGAATCGCTGGAGCAGATTCGCCTGCGGGCCGACCGACTGGGCGTGCAGGGTGACATCCAGCTCACCCGCGACACCCGCGCCGAGCATGTGGCCGCACTGATGGAAGAACACAAGCCCGCGCTGTGTATCGTGGACTCCATCCAGACCGTGACTGCCGAGGGCGAAGGCGTGAGCGGCGGCATCGCCCAGGTGCGTGAGGGCACCGCCGTGCTGACCCGCGCCGCCAAGGAAACGGGCACCGCCACCGTGCTGGTGGGCCATGTGACCAAAGAAGGCACGGTAGCTGGCCCCAAAGTGATTGAGCACATCGTGGATACCACCGTGTTTCTGGAATCGGTGGGGGCATTTCGGCTGCTGCGGAGCGTGAAAAACCGCTTCGGGCAAGCGGGTGAATTGGGTGTATTCGAGATGCGCGGCGAGGGCCTGATAGCGGTAGAAAATCCCAGTGCCGCTTTCCTGGCCGAGCGGCCTGTGGGGGTGCCGGGCAGCGTGGTGGCGGCCACCATAGACGGGCAGCGGCCTATGCTGCTGGAAGTGCAGGCACTGGCCGCCAAGACCCCCTTTCCCAACCCACGCCGCGTGGTGGTGGGCCTGGACCCCCGCCGGGTGGACGTGGTGCTGGCGGTGCTGGAGCGCCGGCTGGACCTGACCCTGGGCGGGCTGGACATCTACGTGAACCTGGCGGGCGGCCTCAAGGTGGCGGACCCTGGCCTGGATTTGGCGGCAGCTCTGGCGGTGTATTCCGCGGTGGTGGGCCGTCCGCTGGCCGAGAATGTGGCTGTGTTCGGTGAGGTGGGCCTGGCGGGTGAGGTGCGTTCTACCACCGCCAGCCTGCGCCGCGCCGAGGAAGCCCAGCGGGCCGGCTACAAGCGCCTGATTGTGCCGCCTGGTCTGGACGGGGTGACCGGCATCCGCAGTGTGGAAGAAGCCGTGGCCGCCGCCTGGAAAAAGTCGGCGCCGGCCTGAAGCAAGCGGCAAAAAGATAGTGGGGCAAAGGGCAGGGACAAACAGCTTTAGACTTGCCCCTGCCCCTGCCCCTTCGGCTGCGGCCAGCGGGCAGCCTCTTCACCCTGGCAGCGATGAAGCTGGCGGTTCCCGCCGCGCCCGGGTGGCCTGCTCGTAGGCGAAGGCCGCCCCAATCAGTTCCGAGTCGCTGAAGGCCGGGCCGATAAAGGTGACGCCGAACGGCTCGCCACTCGCGTACTGCCCCGCCGGGACGGTCAGCGCCGGATACCCGGCCGCCGAGTATACGCCCGACAGCTCGTTGCTCAGCGATACGGTCCAGCGGGCGCCGGTCGCCGCCAGCACACCGTCCAGCGCAGCGGTTGCCAGCTGATAATTGGCCGCTTTGGCTGCGGCGTAGCGTCCAGGCGAAACCTGCTCGGCCGGGTCCAGCGCCCGCTCCAGCAGGCTCTGGCCGTAGGGGGCGCGGTGGGCGTGCTGTGCATTAAAGCCCACAAGCTCGTCCAGGGTGGTGACCGGCGCCCCGCCTTCCCGCAAGCAGCGAGGCAGGTCCTGCTGCATGCCGTGCAGCATCACGCTCAGCCAGTCGGGCTTGGGCGGCTGAAAGTCGTAGGGGACTGCCTCGGCACCCGCTGCCGCCAGTCCGGCCTCGATGGTCTGGCGGGCGTTGGGGGGAAGGTCGCCGGGCAAGCACAGCGCCACCCGCACGCCGCGCAGGGCGGCCGGGTCCAGCGCAGCGGGTGGCGTGAACCCTTCCGCCTGTAAGGTGACCGGGTCGGCCGGGTCGTGGCCTACCAGTGCAGGCAGGAGAAGCGCCAGGTCGGCCACGCTGCGGGCCATCGGGCCGGCGGTGTCCTGTGCTTCGGTAATAGGCAGAATCCCGCTGCGGCTGACCAGGCCCAGGCTGGGTTTCAGCACGGCCAGAGCGTTCTGGCTGCCCGGATAAATCAGCGAGCCGGACGTTTCGGTGCCTACCGTGAAGGTGGCAAAGTTCATGGCGGCGGCCACCGCTGAGCCGGAGCTGGACCCGCCCACGTCGAACGGGCCGTAGGGGTTGCGGGTGTGCCCCCCCAGGACGCTGTAGCCGTTGACCGAGTCTTCGGTCATGAAATTGGACCATTCCGAAAGGTTGGTCTTGCCCAGAATGACAGCGCCGGCTGCCCGTAGCCGGGCCACCAGCGGAGCGTCCTGCCCGGCGCGGTGCTCGGCCAGAGCCGCTGCTCCGGCGGTCCAGTGCAGCCCGGCCACCGCTACGTTGTCTTTGATGAGCACCGTCAGGCCATGCAGCGGCGAGCGGACCCGGCCGCCGCGCCGCTCAGCGTCCAGGGTGCGGGCGCCCGCCAGGGCCTGCGGGTTCAGTTCCAGCACGCTGTTCAGCTGCCCGGCGTCCAGCCGCTGAATTCGGCTCAGGTGCAGCAGGGTGAGGTCCTCGGCACTCAGGCGGCCGTCCGCTTGCCACGCGGCCAACTGCGCCGCCGTGGCAGGCCGGACCAGCGCTTCGAGCCCACTCAGGCGCTCAGCGGTCAGGGCGTCCAGCGCGGCGGCGAAAGGGGAGAAGTCGAGCGGGCGCCGCAGCGTTTCGGCTTCACGGCTGGCCTGGCGCCGGCCCTGCGCGGCCGAGTAACTCTGCGCCGCCGAGATTTTGGGAGGGGTCATGCTTGCCACTATGTCACCTGGGACATTGGGTCACCTGGGACATCAGGCGACCTGGGGACCTCAGGCCAGCGTCCGAGTGGGTCTTCTCTGGCCGGCACTGTCCTGGCTACGGAGCTTGACTCCAAATGGAGGGAGAGGGGCAAATGGAAGGATGCGGTCTGCCGTTCGCCGCATCCCTCCAAGTTCCGTGCTGCCGCATGTGTGGCCCGCTCGGTGCCGAGACCCAAGCTACGTATCTCTGAACCACCCCAGGAACCGAGTCCTACAGGTCGTCCAGGTCGTCCTCATCTTCCGGGGAGCGGCCGGCGTCGGGAGTGGGGGTTTCCGGATGGGCCTCGCCGCTGGCCTGGCTGCTCAGCACGGTGCTGGCGACCACCAGTGCGCCGCCCAGCAGGCCACGTGGGCCGATTTTCTCGCCAATCAGCAGGAAGCTGAACACGCTGGCGCTGACCGGCTCCAGCGAGTAAATCAGGCTGGCGACCGGAGCGCTCACGTGGCGCTGGCCCAGAGTCTGGAGCAGCGTGGTCAGCGCCGTGGCGAACACGCCCAGATACAGCAGCGGTCCCCAGGCCTGGGCCCAGGCGGCCGCGCCGCTGGCCGCCGGGAGGGCCGCTGACCCGCTCAGCAGGGTCCAGCCCCAGCCCAGCGCCGCCACCCACACCACCTGCGCCAGCGTGAAGGGCAGCGCCGGGTACCGCCCCGCCATGCCTTCCAGCGCGATGATGAACCCGGCGTAGGTCACCGCGCAGCCGACCGCCCAGGCGTCGCCTACATTCAGGGCGCCGCCCTCCCAGGACAGCAGCCCCAGCCCACCCAGCGCCAGGGGCAGCGCCAGCCAGACCGCGGCGGGCAGCCGGCGCCCCTGCACGGCCGCCAGCCACAGCGGGACCAGCAGCACGCTCAGCGCCGTGAAAAAGGCGGTGCGGTTGGCGGTGGTGGTTTGCAGGGCCACGGTCTGCGTGCCGTAGCTGGCCAGCAGCCACGCGCTCAGAATGGCCGCGTCGCGCCACAGCGCCGCAGTCCAGGGCCGCCGCGCCGCGTATTTGCGCCGCCGGCGCTGTATCTGCCACAGCGTGGCCGGAGCCAGCACCGCCGCCGCGACCGTGAAGCGCCAGGCCACCATGGCAGCGGGGTCGAGCTGTGCGCCCAGCGTTTTGATGACCGCAAAGGTGCTGCCCCAGATCAGGGTGACCAGGCCCAGCAGCGCGGCTCCGCGCAGGGCGGACGTGGCCGGCAGAGAAGGCGTGGCGTGGGTGCCCGAAGGAGTCGCCGTCATGCGCCGCCCCCCTCACCCAGTTTGCTCAGCGCGAACGACACCAAAAAGCCCAGCGCCGCAATCAGTCCCGACCAGTTGTGGTCTTCCTTGAACGCTTCGGGAATCATGGTGTTGACCAGCATGGCGAGAATGCCGCCGGCGGCGACCGCCGTGGTGGCCGCCACCCCCGCCGGCGCGTGGGCAAAAGCGGTATAGCCCAGCAGCGAGGCCAGCCCCAGCAGCAGGGTCACGCCGGTCCACAGCAGCACGATCTGGCCGGGGCGGTGGTTGCCCTTCATGCCGGCTGCTCCGGAAAGGCCTTCGGGAATGTTGCTCAGGAAGATGGCGATGACTGTGACCAGGCTGACCGCCCCGCCGCCCAGCAGGCTGAGGCCCACCACGATGGATTCGGGAATCCCGTCAATCAGGGCGCCGGCCACGAAGGCCGCCCCGCTTTGCTCTCCTTCCTGGTCGCCGCTGCCCCCCTGCCAGCGGTCCAGCAGGATGGTGGCAGCGGTATACAGCACCGCGCCGCCCAGAAACCCCAGCGCGGTGGAAGTCAGGCCGTCACGCCCGTAGGCTTCGTCCATCAGCTCGAACGCCAGCGCCGAAATCAGGACGCCGGACCCGAAGGCCATCACGGCGGCCACCCAGCGCGCCGGCAACTCGAAGCGCAGCCCGACCAGCGCGCCCAGCAGCAGCGCCGCGCCCGAAACCAGTCCCCAGAAGCCGGCCTGTACTGCACCGGGGAGCGCCTGAATCGCCTGCATCTCAGGCCTCCTTCCGCAGCAGGATGCTCTTGAGGTACAGGCTTTCGGGCACGCTCAGCAGGTGGGGGTGGTCGGCGGGCTGGTAGGTGATGTCCACCACTTCCGCGCCGCAGCCTGCAGCCCCAGCGGCCACGCGGGCACTGTCGAGCAGGTCGTTCACGCCGATGTAGTGGGCACAGGTGCTGACCAGCAGATGCCCGCCGGGATTCAGCATGTCCAGCACCTGCGCCGTGCCGTCGGTAAAGATTTTCTTGGCACGGGGCAGGTCGTCGCGGCGCTTGGCGAGGGTGGGCGGGTCGAACACGGCGGCGTCGAAGCGGCGCTTTTCGCGTTGCAGTACGGCAAGCCCCTCCAGCGCGTCGCCCCAGCGCACGCCCACGCTGACTCCGTTGCGGCGGGCCACCGTTTCCAGGGTCGCCAGCGCCACGTTGTCCTTGTCGATTGCTGTGGCCTTCGCGCCTGCCTTGGCCGCGTGCAGGCTAAAGGAGCCGGTATACGAGTACACGTCCAGGAAGCTCTGGCCCGGCTGCACCAGCGAGCGCATCAGCCGGCGGTTGTCGCGCTGGTCAAGGAAAAAGCCGGTCTTCTGCGCTTCCAGCGGCCGGAAAAACAGGGTCAGGTCGTCCTCGAAGAACTCCACTTCTTCCGGCAGTTCGCCCCACAGGGCTCCGCTGGTCAGCTCCAGACCCTCTTTGCGGCGCTCGCCCGTGTCGCTGCGCTCAAAGGCGGCGGCGGCCCCGGTCACGTCGCGCAGGGCTTTCAGAATCAGCTCGCGGTGCCGCTCCACGCCAGCATTGCGCAGCTGCACGCTCAGCACGTCTCCGAACTGGTCGGCCACCACGCCCGGCAGGCCGTCGGCCTCGGCGTGCAGCACGCGCAGGGCGTCCGTGCCGGTGATGCGGCCCGCACGGCGTTTCAGGGCTTCTTCCACGCGGCGGCGGTAAAAAGCGGCGCCGATTTCCTCATCCTGCCAGGTCAGCAGCCGCAGCGGGGTCGCGCCCCCCTCGTTCCAGTAGCCGCGCCCCACGAAGGAACCGTCCGCGCCGCGCACCGTGACCACCACGCCCGGCTCCAGGCCAGCGGGAGCGTCCTGAATATCCTTGCTGTGGCCGAACGGATAGCGCCCGGCAATGCGGCGCAGGGCCTGCTGGGTCAGGGTCACGGCCGGCTGGGAAGAGGTGCTTTTGGTTCTGCTGCGCTGGCCCACCTGGGGCGGATTGCGGCGGGACGAGGGGGGAGGAGTCATGAATAAGAGTCTAGAGCAGTTCTCCGCACCACTCCATTTTCCGTGCTGCTCACTGTTTTGCAGACGCTTGGCCCGTGAAGAGGCGGCCGGTGCCCAGGGCCACGCCGGGCCCACCGGGCGCAAGAGACCACGGCCAAAGTTATTGTCTATAGAAATATCAGATATTGAAGAGTAAGATAGCTGCTGATGACACGCTCGACTTTTCCTGTCTCTCACACGTCTTCGCCGCAGGCACGCCACCCTGAGCGCTGGGCTGCTGCTGCCCTACTGGCAGGCCTGGCAGTGCTGGCCGGGCACTTCTACGGCCCGGACCTGCAATTCCGCCTGGGCATCGGCATGGCCCTGGGCTACACCCTGAGCCGCGCCGCGCTGGGGTTTGCCGGCAGCGTGAACCGCGCCTACAACACCGGGTCCACCCGGCTGATGCAGGCGCTGATGGGGCTCTTTTTTCTCAGCGCCCTGCTGACCACCGGGGTGATGGTGGCCGCCGGCCCTACAGCGCTGGACCTGTGGATCAATCCCATCAACGGCGGGCTGCTGCTGGGCGGGCTACTGTTCGGCTTCGGCATGACCTTTTCATCCTGCTGCGCTTCGGGCGTGCTGACCGACCTGGTCACGGGGCCGCCACGGGCGCTGGTTACGCTGGTCTTTTTCAGTGCCGGAGTCTTTCTGGGCTTTCCTGTTCAGCAAAAGGCCAGCCTGGTCACGCAGTCCTGGCTGACCACGCCCACCGGAGCCGCGCTGGATAAAGGAGGCGTGTTCCTGCCGGACCTGTTCGCCTGGGACGGCACCGGCGGTTACCTGGGCGCCCTGCTGCTGACCGGCGCCCTGTGCCTGAGCGTGGTGTGGCTGAGCCGGCAGTATCAGGGCCGGCGTGAGCGGCTGGGCCGCCTGGGATACGTGCCCAGTGAGCGCCGCCAGGACGAACTGCGCCAGCAGCGCCGCCGGGAACAGGCCGGCGCTGAGCTGCGCGGCGGCTGGCTGACCGAGGCCGGGTACCAGCGGCTGTTCGTGCGTCCCTGGACCATGGCCGAAGGAGCCACCGTGCTGGCGGTGCTGTTCTTCCTGCTGATGGCCGTGACGGGCAGTGGCTGGGGCGCCAGCACCCCTTATGGTCTGTGGTTCGGTCAGGCCCTGATGGCGCTGGGTGTCAGCCCGGAGCGCCTGGGCGAATGGACCGGCCTGGGCGCCAAGCCTTTTCTGATTCCGTTTTTCCAGCACCCCATCACCGTGCAGAACATAGGCATTACCCTCGGCGTGGTGCTGTTCCTGCTGATGTCCGACCGGCTGCGCCAGGTGGTGCGTTCTGCCCTGCACCTGACCCCGAAGGAAGCTGGGCTCTATGCCCTGGGCGGCCTGTGCATGGGCGTAGGCACCCGGCTCGCCAACGGCTGCAACGTGGGCGCGCTGTTTACCCCCATCGCCAACTTCTCGCTCTCTGGCTGGATTTTCCTGGTGGTGATGGTCATCGGTGGCGTGGCGGGCAACCGCTTCCTGCGCCGGATGACGCCCTGAGAGCAAGGCAGCCGGCGCTTTGCCGAAGAGGCGCCGGGTGCAGTATCAGGCCATGCAGTATCAAGCTATGAAAAGGGCCGCCGGTAGTTCAGCTCCGGCGGCCCTTTCGCATTGTGCTCAGGGACTGTCCTGACGAACGACGCCTTACCAGCCCGCCCGTGCGTAGGGCTGCGGCAGGGCCGGGGCAATCCCGAACTCGCGGGCGGCCCGCTGCGGCCAGTGCGGGTCACGCAGCAGGGCGCGGCCCAGTGCCACCCAGTCGGCCATGCCTTCTTGCAGCACCTGCTCGGCCTGCATGGGCGTCTCTATCAGGCCCACCGTCATCACCTCCAGCTCGGGCGCGGCCTGCTTGATGGCCTGCGCGAACGGCACCTGATACAGCGGCTCCACGGCAATTTGCTGGCGGGGGTCCAGGCCGCCGCTGCTGACATCGAGCACGTCCACGCCTTCGAAACGCAGCAGCCGGGCCAGCTCGGCAGACTGCTCCAGGTCCCAGCCGCCTTCCACCCAGTCGGTCGCGCTGATACGGACCAGCAGCGGCAGGTGCTCGGGCCACACCTCACGCACGGCGCGGACCACCTCCAGCAGCAGCCGGATGCGGTTCTCGAAGGTGCCGCCGTAGGCATCGGTGCGGGCGTTGCTGAGCGGCGACAGGAACTGGTGCAGCAAGTAGCCGTGCGCCGCATGAATCTCGACCGTATCGAAGCCAGCGATTTCGGCGCGGCGGGCGGCTGCGGCAAAGGCGGCGGGCGTGGCGGCGATTTCTTCGGGCGTCATCTCGCGGGGTTGCGGGTAGTTCTCGCTGTAGGCCAGGGCGCTGGGGGCAATCACTTCCCAGGCGCCGCGCTCCTCCGACAGGGCGCCGTGGCCCTCGCCGGGGCGGTGGGTGGACGCCTTGCGCCCGGCGTGGGCCAGCTGCACGCCGATTTTGGCCCCATGCCGGTGGGCGAAGTCGGTGATGTGGCCCAGCGGCCCGATTTGCCCGTCGTCCCACAGCCCCAGGTCGTAGGGACTGATGCGGCCTTCGGGGCTCACGGCGGTGGCTTCCAGCAGAATCAGGCCCGCGCCCCCCAGCGCGAACGACCCGTAGTGGACGAGGTGAAAATCGTTGGCCAGCCCGTTCTGGGCCTGGTACATGCACATGGGAGAGACGGCGATGCGGTTGGTGAGTTCCAGGCTCTTCATCCGGGCGCCTTGGAGCAGCGTAGGCGTCACCACCGGGTCTTCGGAGCGGTGCTGGGGATGGGTGGGGATTGTCATGGCCCCCAGTCTAGGGCGGCGAAAAGCGTGACAAGGCTGAACGTTTTAGGAATGCCTTGTGGCTTATGCTGGCGCCCTATGTCAGAGCTTTCCGCATCAGACCCCCAGGCCGCTTCCGGCCGTCAGCAGACCGCCGAGCAGGTGCGCGAGTTCTTTGCCGGGCACCGCACGGTGCGCCAGTACCGCACCGAAGGGGGCCAGCCTATCCCGCTGCCGCAGGACCATCTGGACGCTGTGCTGTACGCCGCGCAGCGGGCGCCCACCCACTCCACCTCGCAGCTGTATTCCGTCGTGCAGCTGTCGGACCCCGCCGTGCGTGCCCGCATGGCCGAGCTGACCGGCAACGCGCATATCGCTGCGGCGGGCGCGGCTTTCGTGCTGTGTGCCGATATCCACCGCACCGCGCAGATTCTGCGGCTGGACGGCGTAGAGCCGGGAGCCTGGCCCGACGTGGCGAACCATTTCGCGGTGGGCGACGCCGTGATGGCCGGCCAGAACCTGCTGACCGCCGCCGAGATGCTGGGCTACCAGGGCTGCTGGATTGGCGGCGTGCTGAACCACCTGGCCGAAATCGTGGAGCTGCTGGAGCTGCCGGCCGGCGTGCTGCCGTTCTCGGCGCTCACCGTGGGCCTCAGCGACGAGGACACGCCTTACCGCCCCCGCCTGGAGCGGGAAACGGTGGTCCATCAGGACCGCTACCGCCTGCCCGACGAAGCCGAACTGCGCCGCAACATCGAACAGATGAACCCTATCGCGGCGCGTGGCGGCCAGCCCGGCGACTGGGCGCGCCTGCTGAAGATGTACTGGGGCGCGGGCGGAGCGATGGAGCAGCGTGAAGCCGGCCTGAGCGCGGTCAAGGAGCGCCAGGGCCTGCAGGGTTCCAGGTAAGAGTCAGGTGGCGGAGAGGGGGCGGGTGGTGGAGGCGTGGCCGCCTTCAGGCCTGCTCCGCTGCCGTTCCTAGCGGCCAGCATTCCTGCACCGCGTAAGCCCCACCCGGCCCCGGCTTACGCAGCAGCGCGAGGCAGCGGGCAGTCCAGCTCAGGCCGGCAAGCTCCGCCAGTTCGGCTTCGGCGGCGGCCAGCAGCCGGGGCAGGTCCACGCCGCGCCGCCCCAAGGCGAGCGAGAGGTGCGGCTGCATGGCCGGCCCCTCGTACCTGAAGCGCCGAGCTGGGCTGAGGGCGTCCAGCAGCGCCAGATGCAGGGCCACCGCCTCCGGGCTGGTCACGGGAAGGTAAAGGGCCCGCCCACGCGGAAACAGCCGGGGGGCGGCGCCCAGCGTGAGTGTGACCGGCGCCGTGGCCGCCGCCACCGCCTGGGCCGCCGGCACCCAGTCCTGCCCCGCACCCAGTCCACTGCGCGCCTTGACCGTGATGTGCGGGGTGGCCGCCGCGTCCTGCACGCCGTGCTGCTTGCGCCAAGCCTGTACCTGCTCGGCCACGTCCGCTGGCGGCAGCAGGGCCAGCAGCCGGCTGGGGCCGCCGCTCACGCGTTACGGCCTGTCGCGGCTGGTATTGTCCAGCAGCATCGCGTCGCCCAGCGAGTAGAAGCGGTAATCGTGGCGCAGCGCTTCGGCGTAAGCGGTCTGAATGCGTTCCACGCCCGCGAACGCCGCCACCAGCAGCATCAAGGTCGAATCCGGTAGGTGCAGGTTGGTGATGAGCAGGTCCGGCACCTGCACCGCCTGTCCCGGCGTGATGAAGATGCGGGTGTCGCCTTTGCCGGCCCTCACCTCGCCGCCCCCGTCCACGCTGCTTTCCAGGGCCCGCACGGTGGTGGTGCCCACTGCCACCACCCGGCGGCCCTCGGCGCGGGCGCGGTTGATGGCGTCCGCCGTCGCAGGCGGAATGTGGTACTGCTCGGCGTGCATCACATGTTCGGACACGGCGCCCTGAACCGGCTTGAAGGTGCCGGCCCCCACGTGCAGCGTGACAGCATGCTGTTCTACGCCCAGCGCACGCAGCCGCTCCAGCAGCTCGGGCGTGAAGTGCAGGCCGGCGGTCGGGGCCGCCACCGAGCCGTTCTCGCGGGCGTACACCGTCTGGTAGCGCTCGCACCAGACGGTGTCGTCCTCGCCGGCCTCGATGTAGGGCGGCAGCGGTAGCCGCCCGATGTCGTCCAGGTGGGGTTTGATGTCGTGGTCGAAGCGCAGCAGCCGGGCGCCGTCCTCCTGCACGCCCACCACCTCGGCGCGGTGCTGCACGCCGGCCGGGTCGCCCAACCACAGCTCGTTCCCGGCGCGGCGGGCGGGTTTCAGGTAAGCGCTCCAGACATTGTTTTCTTCCTCGCGTAGCAGCATCACTTCTATCTGGCCGCCGCCCTGCCCGCCTACCTTCGGCTTGCGCGCCATCACGCGGGCGGGAATCACGCGGCTCTGGTTGAACACCAGCACGTCGCCGGCCCGCAGCAGCTCCGGCAGCTCGCGGAAGATGTGGTGCTGCACCTCTCCGGCACGCGGCACCCGCATCAGCCGCGAAGAGTCACGCGGCTCGGCGCCGGTCTGCGCGATGCGGCCCGGCGGCAGCTCAAAGTGCAGTGCCGCCAGCGCGGCGTCAGGGCTCAGCGTCATTCTTCCTCGGGTCCTGCGTCGGGCGTTTCGGCCTTGCGGCGGGCCGGCATCAGGGCGCCGCTCAGGTCGGGCAGGTGGGTGAACTTGTCCGCTGCGTCAATCAGCTTCTGGGCGGTGTGTTCGCGGAAAGCCAGCACTTCCACCCGCTTGCCGCGCTCCTGTAGCACCTCCACGATGTCGGTAAAGTCGCCGTCGCCGCTGCCCAGCACCACGATGTCCAGGTGGTCCATCAGCCGCACCATGTCGGCCACCATGCCCATGTCCCAGTTGCCCTCATAGATGGGCCGGCCAGAGTCGCTGGTGAAGTGCAGGGTCAGGTTCATGCGCCGCACCTTGTAGCCCAGCGTGGACAGCTTGTAGATAAAGGGCCGGGCCGTGCTTTCGTTTTCACGCTCCACGGTGTAGGCGATGGCGTGAACCAGCTCGCGGCCGTCCGCGCCGGCGTGCAGCAGCGTCTCGAAGTTCACGGTGCGCTCCAGCAGGTCGCGGGCCGAGTGGTAGAGGTTCTGGGTGTCAATAAAAATGCCCACGCGGGGCTTTGGGGTGATGAACTGCATTGTGGGTTCTCCTGTTGTGGGGGATCTGCGGCCACCTGAAAAAAGGCGCGGCGGCCGGCACGGTTCAGCCTAGCGCATCTGCTGCGGTGGGCCTGGGTCCGCGCCGGGAGTCAGGAGTGAGCGGCGCAAAGAAGTGACATGAAAAAAAGAAGTGACAGGAAAAAGGGCGCTCACCTCAGGAGCGCCCCGAAAAAAGGAGTGGTCTATGCAGGGGCCTTAGCGGGCCTGGTTCCACAGTTCGCCCAGCACCTGCTGCACGGCGGCAGACTGCTCCCACTGCGGCAGGCCGTCGGTGCCCGCAATCCGCACGGCGGCCACGTTGCTCTTGGCATCAAACTGCGGCAGCAAGTCGAACGACACGAAGCCGTCGCGGTCATACAGCACGGCGGTGGGCACCGTCAGGCGGCTGTACAGTTCGCCGTAGGCATTCGGCGTAAAGAGCTTGCCGCTGATGAAGTGCAGCGGTGCGTTGGAGGCGCCGGGCTGGCGGCTGGTTTCCCAGGCGTACTGCACCACGTCTTCGGGCACCGGGCCACGGAAGCTCTTGTTCAGGTAGTAGACCAGGCTGGCGCGCGTCCGCAGCAGGCTGTACAGGGGGTTCTCAATGCGGCTGAGCGTCTGGTAGGTGCGCTCACCACGGTCGTTTGCACTGGACTGCTGGCTGTTTCCACGCGATTTTCCCAGGCCGCTGGGGCTGAGCAGGGCCAGGCTGCGGATACGGGGCTCCTGCAGGGCGGCGCGGGCGGCGAATTCACTGCCCAGCGAGAGGGCCACCACGTCCACGTCGGTGTCCAGCTCGCTCACCAGCGCCTGTAGGGCCTGGGCCATCAGCTCGGGCGTGTACCGGGTATCGGGACGGTCGCTCTGACCGAAGCCGGGCCACTCCAGTGCGTAGACCGGGCGCTTGCCGGCGTAGGCGTCCCAAAGCGGCTTCATCTCGTAGGCGCTGGCGGCGGCATTGACCGAGTGGGTCAGGACAAGTGGCCGGCCTGTACCGCTTTCGCTGGCGTAGTAGCGCACCGTGCCGAAGCCGGGCAGCTGCAGCGAGCGCACCTCACCGTTCACGGCGGGGCGTAGGGTGCCAGCGGCCTGCTTGCTAGTAGCCTGGTTGCCTGTGGCCTGCACGGCGGGCGCACGGTTCACCTGTACCGCCTGTGCGGCGGCGGTGCCCAGCAGGGCCAGAGCGATGGCGGTGGGAACGGCGTTCAGCAGTTTTTTTCTGCGTTTCATGGTGGACCTCCTCTTAGTCAGTTCCATAATAGTCATTTCTGACTATTCTAGAATGAGCGGGTGACCAAGCTTTCTTCAGACCACTTCCCGGCCGACGACCGGACCTTGCTGCTGCTGGGCCTGCTGACCGAGCAGGACCGGCACGGCTACGAAATCAACGACTTTATCGAGCGCAATCTGGACGCAGTGATTCGGCTGAAAAAGGCCACGGCCTATCAGCTGCTGGCGCGGCTGGAAGGTCACGGCCTGATTGAAAGCCGCGCCGAGGCCCTGGGCCAGCGCCCTACCCGGCGTGTCTTTCATCTGACCGAAGCGGGCCGCTCGCACTTTCAGCGCCTGCTGGCCGAGCATCTGCCCCGCAGCGAAGCGCTGATTCCCGAAGGCAACGTGCCGGTGATGTTCTCCGAGCATCTGCCCCCTGCGGAAGTGCTGGCGGCGCTGCGTGAGCGGCTGGCGGGTGCGGAAGAGCAGCTGGCGGCGGCGCAGGCAGCTGCGGAACGTTCGCCCTGTACCTCCAGCGTGGGTCTGGCGCTGGAGCGCATCCTGTGGCTGACCCGGGCCGACCGCGACTGGCTGCGGGCGGCGGTGGCGCGGCTGGAGCGCGAGTTGGGGGCTGGAGACGGGACTTCCACGGGCTGACACGCTGCCTCGAACTGTCCCAGCAAGGCGGGGGGGCGGGTCAGGGCCAGCCGTTTCGTCCCGGATTATGATGTCCCTATGACACAACCAAGCCCGTCCAACCTTGCCGCCCTGCTGGACCGCGACTCGGCCCAGGCCGAACTGTTCGAGCTGCTGCGCATTCCCTCGGTCAGCTCCGACAGCACCCGCAAGGAGGCGATGGGCCAAACGGCCGAGTACCTGCGGGCCAAGCTGGCAAGCCTGGGCTTCAGCGCCCGCGTGGACGAAACCCCTGGGCACCCCGTGGTCTACGCCGAGCACCTCAAGGCCCCCGGCAAACCCACCGTGCTGGTGTACGGCCACTACGACGTGCAGCCCGAAGACCCTGTCGGGGAATGGGTCAGCCCGCCCTTTGAACCTGAGGTGCGTGATGGCCGTATCTACGCCCGTGGGGCCACCGACGACAAGGGCCAGGCCTACGCCCACGTGCGCGGCGCCGAGCTGCTGCTCTCGCAAGGCGAGCTGCCCGTGAACCTCAAATTCCTGTTGGAAGGCGAAGAAGAAATCGGCAGCCCCAACCTCGAACCCTACCTGGAAGCCCACAAGGACGAGCTGAAAAACGATGTCATCGTGATTTCCGACGGCAGCCGCTTTGCTAAGGACGTGCCCACCGTGACCTACGGCCTGCGCGGACTGGCCTACATCGAGGTGCGCGTGCAGGGGGCCAGCCGCGACCTGCACTCGGGCAGCTACGGCGGGGCTGCGCCCAACCCCATCAACGCACTGTGCGAAATCATCGCGGGACTCAAGGACGAGCAGGGCCGCATCACCGTGCCCGGCTTTTACGATTCGGTGATTCCGCTGACCGAGCAGGAGCGCGAAATGTGGGCGGACCTGCCGCACTCCGATGAGGAATTCGCTGCCAGCATCGGTGCTTCGGCGCTGCCTGGTGAACAGGGGTACTCCACGCTGGAGCGCATCTGGGGCCGGCCTACGCTGGACGTGAACGGCATCTGGGGCGGCTTCCAGGGCGAGGGCAGCAAGACCGTGATTGCCGCCAAGGCGGGGGCCAAGATTTCCTGCCGCCTGGTGCCCGGTCAGGACCCGGCGGCCGTGACCAAGGCCCTGATGGACTACATCCCCACCCTGGCTCCGAAGGGTGTGCAGGTGGAAGTGATTGACCACCACGGCGGGCAGCCGGTCAAGTTTGACCTGGATAGCCCCTTCATCAAAGCCGCTGACCGTGCGCTGGAGCGGGTGTACGGCAAACCTGCCGCCTTTGGCCGCACCGGAGGCAGCATTCCCATCGTGGCCGACTTTGCCCGCATCCTGGGTGCCCCCGTCCTGCTGGTGGACCTGGGCGTGAATGAGGACGGCCTGCACAGCCCCAACGAGAGCTTCGCGCAGGAGGACTACTTCAACGGCATCCTGACCAGCGCGTATCTGATGCAGGAAATCGCCCTTGCGAGCGAGAGCGAGTAGCGAAAAAGAGTGGCGGGCCGTCCCGCCGCTCCGGAAGGGACGACATGATCAATAAAGAAAAAGTGCCGACGCGCCTGGGCTTTCTGGCGTCACACGGGGGCAGTGGCGCGCGCGCCATCGCGGCGGCGTGCCGATCCGGCGAGCTGGCCGCCGTGCCGGTGGCCCTGGCGAGCAACAACAGCCGCTCCTCGGCGCTGGCCTGGGCGCGGGCCGAAGGAGGATTGGCTGCCGCACATCTCAGCAGTGCCCGCTTTCCGGACCCCGCCGAGCTGGACGGTGCCATTCTGGCTTTTTTGCAGGAGAACAGCGTGGACGTGCTGGTGCTGAGCGGGTACATGAAAGTGTTGGGGCCGCAGGTGCTGGAAGCCTACGCGGGCCGCGTCCTGAACATCCACCCCAGCCTGCTGCCCAACTACGGCGGCCCCGGCATGTACGGCGACCGCGTTCACGCCGCCGTGATTGCAGCGGGCGAGCGCGAATCGGGCGCCACGGTGCATCTGGTCACGGCCGGGGTGGACGAAGGCCCGGTGCTGGCGCAGAGCAACGTGCCGGTGCTGCTGACCGATTCGGTGGAGCAGCTGCGCGCCCGCGTGCAGGCCACCGAGGGGCCGCTGTACGTGCGGGCGCTGGGGCGGTTCCTGGCCGGCTGGACCCGGCCGGGTGCGCCGTAAACTGCACGACCTGCGCGAGTGGACCGGAGCGCTGGACTATTCCCAGCGCCCCGTCCCCTTCGGCCCTTTCCTGATGGTGGACTTTACCGCTTACCGGGTCAGGCGGCCGCTCACCGTGGACTTTGACGGCGAACCGCTGCGGCTATTCGACCACGGCTGGCGCTGGATTCGGGCGCATCCGCTGGACGCTCCGGCGGGTGTGGTGGGAGACGCACTCACCGTGCTGCTGGACGCCTCTGGTACGCCGCTGGAACTGTACGTGGATATCCACCAGGGCGGCGGCTGGGATGAGATGGCGGGCCTCCCCTGGATAGACGACCTGTACCTCGACGTGGCCGGGCTGTTCGGCCCCGGCTGGCAGCCCCGGCACCTGCTGCTGCTGGACGGGGACGAGCTGGCCGGGGCAGTGGCCGGCGGGGAGTTGACAGCGGCGCAGTCGGCGGCCATTTATGCCCGCGCAGAGCAGGTCATGGCGGCGCTGAATGCCCACACTTATGCTCCGCTGCTGGCGGTGCGAGCCTATTTGCAATCCGGGGCAGCTTTGGGGTAAGCTGCTTGCCGCTGTGGAACGGTGCCCGAGTGGTTGAAGGGGCACGCCTGGAAAGCGTGTATAGGGGCAACTCTATCGAGGGTTCGAATCCCTCTCGTTCCGCCACAAGACAGAACTGCCGCCCCATTCCAGGGCGGTTTTTTTATTGCCTTGCCGTCCGGTCAGTGGGGCCGTACCCGCCAGGCACTCCACAGCGGTAGCAGGGCCAGGACGCCGGCAGCGGCGGCCAGGGCCGGAAATCCGGCCTGCGCCATCAGCAGGCCGCCCAGCAGCGTGCCCAGCGCCGAGGCGGCGAAGGCCAGCGAGTCGCTGGGGCCCTGCGCGGCCGGAAAGCGGGCCAGCACCTTGGAAGAGGTCAGCGAAATCAGGTTCCATCCTAGTCCCAGCACGAACATGCTGAGCAGCAGCCCCGCGTGGGTCTCCGATACCGAGGTGGCCGCGGCCAGCAGCAGCAGCGCCCCGCCCGCCACGAAGCCGAAGCGTAGGCCCAGCCGGTCAATCAGCGGGCCGGTCAGCAGGCCGAAGGCGAACATTCCCGCGATATGGCCTGAAATCAGCTGCGCGATGGAGCCGTGTTCCTGCCCCATGTGGTGTGCCCGCAGTGGGGTCAGGCTCATCAGTGTCACCATGATGGCCTGAGCGGCGGCAAAGGCGGCGGCAGTGCTTTTGACGCCCGGCATGGCCAGTGCTGCGGCCAGTGAAGGGCGGGCGGGCGCTGCGGCGCCCCTCTGCGCTGCCGCTGCCGGCTCCTGCACCGGACGCCACAGGGCCATCAGTCCGGCGGCCAAGCCCAGCAGGCCGGCGCCCACCAGCCAGCCGGTGACTTCTTCGCCGGTGCCCAGCTGGTTTCCCAGGGCCGTAATCTGCACCCCGAAGCCGGTCATCACCCACGAGCCCAGCACGCTCATCATCATCAGGAGGCCCAGCGCCAACCCGCGAACCTGCGCCGGCACACTTTCGGCGGCGGCGTAGCGCGCCTGCTGAAAGCCGCCCTGCGCCGCGCCCAGGGTGGCGGCCCCGGCCAGAAACAGCGGCGTCATGCCCCAGCTGGCGCCCAAAAAGCCCAGTACCCCGCCCAGCGTGCCCAGTCCGAACGCGCTGGCCAGCCCCAGCCGGCGGCCCCGGCGCAGCATCAGTGCCCCGAAGTAGGCCGCCGACAGGGCCGCTGCCACGCTGATCAGGGTGGCGGGCAGCCCGCTGAGCCGCTCGCTGCCCAGGTCAGACATCACCAGCGAGGCCAGGATGGTGCTCACCGTGGTGGCCCCGGTCGCCAGTGCCTGAGACAGATACAGCGGCCATAGCCGGGCGGCCAGAACAGGAAAGCTGTGCGGGTGGGAAGAGGCGGGGGAGGCGGTCACTCCGCCACTATTTCATCTCGCTCTATGTCAGGCCGCCAGTTCGGGACTGTCTATAACTTCGCCATCATTCCACCGTCACTCCACAGTCAGAACCGGGTGATAGAACGCTCACTATGAACAACCGAAAAAAATGGAGCCGTAACCTGCTGAACTGCGGTCTAAGTGGCAGCCTGCTGCTGAGTCTGGGTGCGGCGGGTGCGCAGACCGCCCCAGCCCGTTCGCTCGCTGGCGAGTGGACCGTGGTGGGACCGGACGAGGTGGTGGGCGGCGCCGCTGCCGGCAGGGCGCCGTCTCTGACGCTGGATGGCCGCTCGGCGCTCGGCGGCACGGCGGGCTGCAACCGCCTGAGCGGCCGCTACGCTGCGCGCGGCACGGTGCTGCTGACCTCGGGCCTGGCCGTGACCCGCATGGCCTGCGACCCCCAGACCATGCAGGTGGAAAGCGAGCTGCTGAGCCGCCTGAACCGCGTCACCCGCTTTGCACTGGACGGCGAACTGCTGACCCTCAAGGGAAGCCAGGGTGACCTGCTGCTGCGCCGCACCGGCCCGGCCCTCAATCTGGGCAGCCCCCTGACTCCGGCCCCACAGGAGGAAAGCATGACTCCGCCCATGACACCTATCAACGGTTCCGCGCCGGCTCCGGCCTCTCCCCAAGCGGCTGCCGGCAGCTGGCAGGTCCGCTCCCTGACGGTGGGCGGCCAGCCGGTGCCGCTGCGTCCCGGTGCGGCGTTTGACCTGAGCTTCACGGGCCCGGCGCTGGAGCTGTCGGGCAGCCTGGGCTGCAACCGGCTGCGGGCGGCCGGGCAGGTACAGAGTGCCGGGGTAAAGGGCCGCACCGAGCAGACCGAGTGGCTGCTGACGGGCGTCACTTCCACCCGCATGGCCTGTGACCCTGAGCTGACGGCCGCCGAAACCCGGCTGACGGGCCTGCTGCGTGGAGCCCTCAGCGCCGAGCTGTCGGGGGACCGGCTCACCCTGCGCTCGGTCAACGGGGAACTGGTGCTGGAACGTGCGGCTGGGGAAGCAGCCTCCGTGTGGGCTCCCAGTTATCAGGGCACGGCGCTGCGCCTGAAGGGGCAGGACGTGACCCTGAGCCAGGCCGCCACCTTCCGGTTCGAGCCTCAGGCGGACGGCTCTCTGCGCCTGAGCGGCAGCGCCGGCTGCAATAGGCTGTTCGGAACCGGTCAGCCCGAAGGAAACGGCTGGAGCTTTGCCGCACTGGGCGGCACCCTGATGGCCTGCGCCGACATGAGCGCCGAAGAAAGTGTGACCGCGCTGCTGGGCGATTCCTTCAAACTGTTCCGTGAAGGCGAGACCCTCGCGCTGCGCTCGGCACGCGGCGAGCTGCAGCTGACGCCCACTGCGGCGGCCGACCCGCAGCCGGCGGAGGCCACGCGCCCGAGCGGCCGTTACACCCTGGCCGAGCTGCGCCGGGGCGCGGAGGTGCTGGACCTGGGCACCTTCAACCGGCCGGTCACCCTGACCTTTGGCCAGGACCCTCAGGGCCAGGCGACGCTGGGCGGCTCGGATGGCTGCAATACGTTCGGTGGCAGCTACGAGTGGGTAGGCGGCCAGCTCGCCTTTCCTCAGCCGCTGGCCGGCACCATGATGTTCTGCCCCAGCCTGGAGACCATGCCCAGCCTGCCAGCCACCCTGCAGGCCTCGCCCGAAACCGTGCTGGACGGGGAGACCCTCATCCTGCGCCAGGGGGGCGTGGAGTGGGTGTTCCGCCGGGGTTGAGCCCCGCCCTCATCCTCCGCATCCTCCAATTGACCGCCTGTCCCGGATGGGCCGTTTCTGCACCGAGTGGCCCATTTCCTGCGGTGCCGATGCTTTAGGCTGGGGCGCATGGCTGTTTCCGGCCCCCCTTTCTCCGTCGGTGCTGCCCCGGTCCTGTCCGGTGCACCCCTCGACCCTGCCCCACTGGACGCTGCCCTGGCCCAGAGTGCAGCGCTGCACGGCCACCTGTGCCCCCGGCAAGTGCTGGGAGCGCGCTCGGCGCTGCTGGCCGGCCGCCTGCTGGACCTGCCGCTGCCCCGCACCGACAAGCGCCTGCTGGTCCTGGCCGAAACCGATGGCTGCTACGCCGACGGTCTTTCGGCGGCGAGCGGCTGCTGGCTGGGCCGGCGCACCCTGCGGCTGATGGACTACGGGCGGGTGGCCGCCACCTTCGTGGATACCCGCACCGGGCGGGCCGTGCGCGTGTGGCCGCAGACCGACCTGCGCGAACGGGTGCGTGCTGCCCGGCCGCCGGAGCAAAAGCGTTATCAGGCCTATCTGGACGCTTACCGCAGCTGGCCCGACGCCCGGCTGCTGGCGGCGCGGGAGGTGACGCTCAACTTCGACCTGGACGGCCTGCTCAGTCGCCACGGCCAGCGCGAGGTGTGCAGCGGCTGCGGCGAGGAAATTATCAACGAGCGCTGGGTGCGCCGGGGTGAGCGGGTGCTGTGCCCGGCCTGCTTGTCGGGCGCTTACTACGTCTGGGCGCCGCCTTTAACCGAGTTGTAACGCCCTACGCGCAGCATGGCCCCATGAATAGAGTTCTTCCTGCCCTGGGGATCACGGCGCTGCTGGCGGCCGGTGCCTACGGGGGCTATCAGTTTTCCGAACTGCGCGGCGAGCCGGCCCAGGTGGTGCAGCTTGACCCCTCGGCCGACCCGGCTTCGGGCGCAGCCACGGCCAGCACCGCTCAGGCCCGGGCCGTGACCACTGCGGCGTCGGCTCCGGCTCTGGCTGCTGACAGCGCCGCCCGCACCGAATCCGAGCAGAACACGGCCAGCGTGGTGAAATCCAGCTCCGACGGCCTGGTGTTTATCGAGACCACCAGCACCGTGCAGCCCAACTTGCAGCAGCAGATGCTGGAACAGCTGTTCGGGCAGGGCAGCCGCGAGCCGCTGACACCCCGCGAGGCCCAGGGCCTGGGCAGCGGCTTTTTCGTGACGTCCAGCGGCGACATCCTGACCAATTACCACGTGGTGCAGGACGCCGACGAAATCACCGTGCGGCTGCATAACGACACCCGCTCGTACCCCGCCGAAGTGGTGGGCACCGCCCCCGACTACGACCTGGCCCTGATTCGCGCCAAGAACCTGCCGAAAGAGGAGATTCACGCCCTCCCGCTAGGCGACGACAAATCGCTGGAAGTGGGCCTCAAGGCCATCGCGCTGGGGGCTCCGTTCGGGCTGGACTTCAGCGTGTCCGAAGGCATCATTTCCAGCCTGGAGCGCGAGGCTCCGGTCGGCGTGGGCGACGTGCTGCAGCCGGTCATTCAGACCGACGCGGCCATCAACCCGGGCAACTCGGGCGGGCCGCTGCTCAACTCGGCCGGGCAGGTGGTGGGCGTGAACACCCAGATTCTGACCGGGGGCATCGGCCAGAGCGCGGGCGTGGGCTTCGCCATTCCGGTCAGCACGGTCAAGGGTCTGCTGCCGCAGCTGCAAAGCGGCGAGGAAATCAAGACGCCGGTGATGGGCATTTCCATGCTGGACCTGAGCAGCGCCGACCCTGAGCTGCGCGGCGAAGCCGGCCTGCCCGAAACGGGAGTGCTGGTCACGCGGGTCTTTCCTGGCAGCCCGGCCGCTGCGGCGGGCCTGAAAGCTGCCGAACCTGTCCGGCGCGACGACGGCAGCGTGATGCCGAACAGTGACGCCGATGTCATCACGGCGGTGGACGGCAAGCAGGTGGACAGCTCCGAGGACATCCGCACCGCCATGATTGGCAAGCGGGTGGGCGATACGGTGCGCCTGACCGTGCAGCGGGGCAAGAAAACGTCACAGCTGGATGTCAAGCTGACCGACTTCCGCTTCAATTGATGTTTGGTTTACCGGCGCCTGGGCCTGGGCGCCGGCCGCCCTATACTCGGGCGTATGGAACTTTTGCAACTTCTGGCGGGCCAGATGCAGGCCCAGCAGGTCGGCCAGCGCGTCGGCGCCAGCCCCGAGCAGACCCAGGACGCCCTGCAGGCCGCCGTGCCGCTGCTGCTGGGTGCCCTGACCCGCAACGCTCAGCAGGGTCAGGCGGCCGCCATTGAGCAGGCGGTGGCTCAGCACGGCGAGCAGGAACTGGAAAGCTTCGCCCGCGCCGGTCAGCTGCCGGACATGCAGGACGGTCAGGCCGCCCTGCAGCACATCTTCGGCGGTCAGCAGCAGGCGGCGGCCAACGCGGTGGGCCAGCGCTCGGGCATTGACCCCCAGCTGGCCCTGCAGATTCTGAGCATCGCCGCGCCGCTGGTGCTGAGTTACCTTAACCGCCAGCGTCAGCAGGGGGCCGGCGCAGGTCAGACGGCCGGCCTGCCCGGCGGCTTCCCTGGTGGCCTGCCGGGTCAGACTGGCGCCGCAGCTCCGGCGGGCGGCGACATCACCTCGGTCCTGACGAGCGTGCTGGGTGGTCTGCTGGGCGGTGGCCTGGGCGGCCAGAGCCTGCCTGGACAGATTGGGGCTGGACAGCTTGGTACTGGGCAGAATGCCCCCATGCAGAATCTGCCCGGCGCGGCGGGAACCGGCGCTGGCAACCTCGGTGGGCTGCTGGGTACCCTGAACCGCGCCCTGGACCGTGACGGCGACGGCAGTGCCCTGAACGAAGTCATGGACATGCTGGGCCGCCGCCGCAGCTGAGCCGGGCGCGGGGCACGGGATAGAGCGTGAAGCGCAGAGGTGGGCCCAGCCAGGCTCGCCTCTGCGTTGTTTGTTCGCGGCCGTGCCCGGTCTTCAGCGCGCTGCCCCCAAGCTGTCCACCCCCTTTGAGCGTACCCTCACCAACTGCTTAAGATCAGCTGAGTGTCAGATTGGTTGCAATACTGAAAGTTGGTATGCGCGTGGCTTTGTCGGTTCCCCGGGTCTCCGTGCCCAGAGGCTGGCCCCAGCTGGCTGGAGCTGCCGCCGTGTGGTTGCTGATCCTGGGCGTACTGGTCGGCGGATTTTCCCTGTGGCAGCTGAGCGGCAGTGGGCCGCAGTACCGGCCGCTGAACTCTGCAGTCTGGCGTGGGGCGGACGTGGCCACGGCACCGGACGCCAACCCGCGCCGTGACATGGCTTTCGCGGCGCAGGACTGGCTGGAAGCCCGGCACCCGGCCCGCTTGCAGGTGTACACCCTGCTGGGTCCGGCCGACGCTTTCCCGGCGGCCATGACCGAAGCCTACCGGGTGGGCTGCGGATTCACGGCTCCCGGCTGCGAAACCGAGGACTGGTTGCTGGTGCGGTACGGCGGGGACGGGCGGGTGGTGGCCACCACATTTCAGCCGGCCGCCGGGTCCGACTGAGGGTGGTCCCGGGCCTCCTTGGCAGGGCACATTCTCCGCAGTGCCGAGCCCGGCCAGACGCTCCAGCTGATGCGGAATAGGGGTCTCGTGTGGGAAGCAGGTACCCGCTGGGAAGTGGGCGCACTGTGGCATAGCGGGCAGACGCGCTAAGCTGCCCGCTATGCAGTCTCTTTCCTCCCGCACGCCCGCAGCCGCCACCTATCTGATTGAAAAGGTGGTGTCGGGCGGGCTGGGGCTGGCCCGCGACGAGTCGGGCGTCGTTCTGATTCGCGGCGCTCTGCCCGGCGAGCGTGTGCGCGCCGAAATCCGCAGCGGCAAGGGCGTGCGCCAGGGCCACGTGACCGAGGTGCTGGAAGCCAGCCCCGACCGGGTGGCCAGGTCTGAACCTGCCCTGCCCACCACTGACCTGGCCCACGCCAGCTACGCGGCGCAGCTGCGCTACAAGCGCGATTTCGTGGTAGAAGCGCTGACCCGCATCGGCAAGCTGAGCGGTCACCGGGTGGAGGAGACGGTGCCCAGTCCGGCCCAGACCGGCTACCGCAGCGGCGCCCAGTATCTGGTGACGCCGCAGGGCCTGGCCTACCGCGAGCGCCGGGAACACCGCCCCCGACTGGTGGAGCACGACCCCCTGATTGCTCCCTTCGTGGCCGAGCTGCTCTCTCGGCTGGATCCGGCGCTGCTGGCACCCGCGGGCGAAATCGCCGTGCGCGGTTCGTTCCTGAGCGGTGAAGTGGTGGCCGCCCTGATTGGTCCCGGCGAACCCCGCACCTACCTGCGGGCGGCCGACCACCTGATGGACGCCGGCGCCGTGGGTGTCAGCCTGGCGGCGCCGGCCGGCAAGCGCTTCAGCGCGGGCGTGCGCCTGATTGCCGGCGAAAGCACCGTGCCCGAGCGCTTCGGCGACGTGATTCTGCCGGTGAGCGCTGTGGGGTTCTCGCAGGTGAACCCGGCCGCTGCCGGTCTGGCCTACTTGCAGGTGGCCGAGCTGGCCGGTCAGGGCAGCCACGCCGCCGACCTGTACGGCGGGGCCGGCGCCATCGGCCGGCACCTGACTCGCAGCTTCGAGCAGGTAACCGTGCTGGACAGCTCCGCCGAAGCCCTGACCCGTGGCCGGCAGGCGGCGGGCGAGGCCGAAATCCGCAACATCACTTTTCAGCAGGGAGCAGCCGAGGAACTGGAAGAACTGAGTGCCGAAGTGATTGTGGTGGACCCGCCCCGCGCCGGTCTGGACCCGGCCGTGCGGGGGCACATCCATGCCTCGACCGCCGACCGCCTGGTGTACGTGTCGTGTGACCCGGCCACCTGGGCGCGCGACGTGGGCGACCTGGTGGGGCGGGGCTGGAAACTGGGCCGCGTGGTGCCGCACGACTTTTATCCGCAGACCAGTCACGTGGAAGTGGTCAGCGTGCTGGAGCGCTAAGCCCTGAGAATGAACCTCCCGTCAGCCGGGCATCACCGGGCCAACATGTGGCCTGGAGTGCCCGGCGCTACTTTGGGAATATGCGAAAAAAGGAATGGAGTGGGTGGGGCTGGTCTGCTTGCTGAGCGGTGCGCTGGGTCTAGGGCAAGCCGCAGCAGGCAGCGCGGCGCCGGCAGCGGCACAGGAACAGGGACAGGGACAGGCTCCAGCGCGGGTACAGGCCACTGCGGCAGACCCGGCTGCGCTGGAGCGCTTGCTGAGCCGCATCTCCGAGGGCAACTATGTGTTGGGCAAGCTGCCGCCGGGCGTTGAGGTGCCGCTGCCTGCGCGCACGGAAATTGTCGGCGGTCAGTTTGCCCCCGAGGGCGGCAGCGCGGCCGTCTATCTGGACACGGCCCTCAGTGGGGCGGCCCTGCAGGACTTTTATCTGGCCCAGAGCGGATGGAAGCAGGGGCAGCCCGGCTGGGGTGAGGCCGAAAGTGGTTTCGTGGCTGCCGAGGAGCCGGATGCCGCAGGGCAGCCGCTGATCTTTTACCGCACTGCGCCGGCGGCTGTGATTCAGCTGACCTTCAGCGGTCCGGCGGACACTCAGGGCCGCCGCCCGCTGGTCCTGTGGTACAGAACAGGAGCCGACGCGGTGCGGCAGGTCAGCTCTCCACAGCGGTTCGGGCCGGGCTATGGGCCGAGCAACCTTCCCACCCTGCGGGCGCCGGCAGGCGTCACAGTGGGAGGCGGCGGGAGCGGCCGCAGTGACGCGGACTGGCATCAGTCCACTAGCTTGCAGGGTGAGGTGACGCTGAGCGCGCTGCACAGTCACTACGCCGCGCAGCTGAAGCAGCAGGGCTGGACCCAGGCTGGGGAGCTGGTGCAGGAGCGCTCTGCTACCTCGCTGTGGACCCTGCCCGCCCGCGGGGACCAGGGACCGCGTGAGCTGGTGCTGAACCTGGGCGCACGCTCAGGCCAGGAGTTCTCGGGCTTTTTGCTGCTGCGCGAACTGAATCCCTGACTCGGCCCGGCGCTACGGTGTGCCGGCCTCCCCGGCGGCTACACTGGGCGCTGTGTTACGTCTCGCATTCTGGCTGACCGCTCTGCTGCTGCTTCCGCTGGGGCTGGGCCTGTACTGGCTGCCCCAGGCGACTGCTGACCTGCTGGGCGCTTCGCCGCTGTGGCTGGTACGCGGCGCCGGCGCACTGCTTACGGCCTGGAGCCTGGGCCTGCTGTACGCCGGTTACCGCAGCGACCCCACCGGCCGGGTGAATCTGGTGGCCGGCAACCTGCTGCTGGCCGCCACGCTGGGAGCCGCTGCGCTGCGCCTGGACCTGCCCGGCGAGACCACCGTGCTGGCCGTGGCTGCCCTGCTGCTGGCACTGGGGCTGGTGGGGCTGCTGGCTCCCCGCCGCCCGGCAGCAGTCCCCATGCACGAAGCGGTCCGCCATGACTGATTCCGGCGAACGCCTCCAGAAAGTCCTGGCCCGCGCCGGGGTGGCCTCGCGCCGCGCTGCCGAGGAACTCATCACGGCAGGCCGCGTGGCGGTGAACGGTATCCCGGCGGGCCTTGGCGTGCGGGTCCAGCCGGGCGACCGCGTGACGGTGGACGGCGAGCCTGTCGCCGCTCCCACGCCGCACGTCACCTACATGCTGCACAAGCCGGCCGGCTTCGTGACCACCGCGCAGGACGAGCTGGGCCGCCGAACCGTGCTGGACGCCATGCCGCCGGTGCCCGGCCTGCATCCGGTAGGCCGGCTCGACAAGGACTCCGAAGGGTTGCTGATTCTGACCACCGACGGCGACCTGACCCTGCGCCTGACCCATCCCCGTTTCGAGCACGAAAAGGTGTACCGGGTGTGGTGCTTCCCCGAACCCGGCGAGCAGGAGCTGGCGGCGCTGCGGCGCGGCGTAGAGCTGGAAGAGGGGTTCGCCCGCGCCGAGGTGGAGCCGGCTCCCGGCGGGGCACTGGCCCTGCTGCGTGAGGGCCGCAAGCGGCAGGTGCGCCGGATGTTCGCCGAGGTGGGCTGCCCGGTAGACCGGCTGCTGCGCTACCGGGTGGGCGGCCTGTGGCTGGGCGACCTGGGCCCCGGCGAGTTCGTGCAGCTGGGCGAGCAGGAACTGGACTGGCTGCTGCAGCCCGGCACACGCCAGCAGTCGCCGGCGCAGCGTGAGCAGGAGGCCCTGACCCGCCGGCTGTGGCTGTAGGCCTCCCCGGGCCCTCACAGTCTGCTAGACTGCCCCGCCGGGAGACAGACGGCCGCGCGGCTGCGCCCACCTGGGCACAGACCGTGAGGAAAGTCTGGGCACCACAGGGCGAGGATGCCAGCTAACGGCTGGTCGGCGAGCCCAGCGCCCCTGCTGCGCGCCTGCAGCGGGGGAAAGCGGCGAAGCCGAAGGACAGTGCCACAGAAACAAGACGGCCTGCGGCCGCGTATGCCAGGCGTGGCAGGCGGCAGGTCAAGGTGAAACGGTGCGGTAAGAGCGCACCAGGTTCCCAGGAGACTGGGAGCGCTGGTAAACCCCATCCGGTGCAAGACCCGACAGTGCGTGAGGGCGGCCCGCCCGTTTGCAGCGCCAGGATGGTCGCTTGAGGCGTCTGGCGACAGGCGTCCCAGAGAGATGGTCGTCCCTGCCCGCAGGGGCAGGACAGAACCCAGCTTATCGTCTCCCGGCAGCGCTTCCCCCCGTGGGAAGCGTTTTTTTCATGCTGCTTCCGGATTCATGCGGGCTGCGGCGGCTCGCTGACCAGCCAGCGCCGCTCCGCCCCGGTGACCTGAGACCCGTCCAGCCACAGCAGCGCTGCCCGCGTGCCGCTGCCGTGCAGCACGGCCGCCTGCCCGAAGTCGCCGCCCAGCCCTGCCAGCTCGGCCGGGCCCAGCCCCCTGACGATGAACGTGGGTTCCTGCCACTCGCCTTCGCCGTTGTGACCGGGGAAGAAGGGCCGGCCCAGACTGCGTAGGCGGCGCTCCAGTTCAGCTTGCCGCGCCGCGTTGCTGCTGCTGTCCGCCTGCTGCCCGGCAGGGTTCCAGGCCGTGACGATGCCCCAGCGCCCGGCGGCCCAACCGGGGCCGGGGCCGGGGCGCCCGCTCAGCCAGGCCGGTTCGGCAGCGGTGCCGTAACGGGTGGTCAGGAAAGCGTGGCGGAGCGGGTCACCGTGCAGTGGGTCGCCATGCCGCGGGTCACGGTGCGGCGCTGGGCCAGGGCCGGGGCCACGGCGCGTCACGCCTCTTTTTCCCCGGGCAGCGGGAGGGTGTCCACCTCGCCGCCCATCAGTTCGCGCAGCACGGCAGTGGCGAAGCTGCCACGCGGCAGGGCGAACTGCACCGTGTAGCCGTCCGGCGTGGGGCTCAGCTGCGGCGCTTCCAGAAAGTAGATGCGTGTGAGCCGGGTATCGCCGCGCAGGCCCGCCAGCGGCGTGCTGAAGTCTGCCGGTGTGAGGTCCAGCGCTGCCAGCGCTTCTTGCTCCAGCAGGCCGCCCTCTTCCCGCAGCGGCTGGCTCTTCTTGCCGAACAGGTTGCCTAGGGCGCTGACCTCGCCGCGTGCGGCCCGCTCGCTTTCGGCGGGGCTATCCACCCAGAATTCACCGCCGCTGCTGTGCTTCTTGGCCCGGTCGCCCGGCAGCAGGGCCGCGAACAGCCCCCGCTCCAGTCGCCGGCTGAGGTAGGCGTTGAAAACGCTGCTTTGCAGGGCCGACACCAGAAAGCGTCGCAGCCGGGGGTCGCTCAAGTTCGATTCGCCGCGCAGCACCCGCACGCCCTCGGCGGCGTTGATGCCGCCCAGCCCGAAGCGCTGCGGCCCGAAATAGTTGGGAATGCCCTGCGCTTCCAGCTCACGCAGCCGCGCCGCCGCCTGCTCGGCGGTGCCGGGCGCGCCGCGCACTTCCACCCGGAAACGGTTGCCGCGCAGGTGCCCCAGCCCCAGCTTGCCGGTGTGGCGGCCTGCTTCCAGTACCTCCACGCCGGGCAGGGCGAAGTGCGGCAGCCGCTTTTCGGCCGCAGCCGGCACCGACACCCACTGCGTGGTCACGGCGTGGCGGTCCTTTTGCCCCGCGCTGCCGATGTCGCGGTCCTTGACGCGCAGCTGCCGGGCCAGTTCGCGCAGCAGGTGCCCGGTGGTGTGGCCTTCTTTGCGCAGGTGAATCATCAGGTGTTCGCCCTCGCCGGCGGGCAGGTACAGCGGCAGCTCCTCTACCTGAAAGTCGGCCAGCTCGCGCCGCAGCTCCCCTCCGGTGCCCTCCTCGGCAGGCCGCTCACCCAGCCGTGCCAGGGAACTCCAGCGAAAGGTGAGGGCGTCGGCAGCAGGCAGGCGGGCAGGGTCGGTCACGCCGTGCAGCTTAGAGCATCTCCCCGGAAACTGGGCCGAAGTGGCAGCAGCCTTCTCGCCTGGCAGAGCAGCAGGCCGGCCAGTTCGTATCCTGGCTCCAGCACCCCAAAACACATGGGTTAGACTGGCT
The DNA here is from genome assembly GCF_000190555.1 of Deinococcus proteolyticus MRP. Lineage (GTDB taxonomy): Bacteria > Deinococcota > Deinococci > Deinococcales > Deinococcaceae > Deinococcus > Deinococcus proteolyticus. The sequence goes on along the minus strand of NC_015161.1, from coordinate 1,120,588 downwards.
GTCATGCCTACGGCGGAACTCCACGCCTTTCTGTTCGCGCACCCTGCGGCCCACTCGCTCTCACCGGCCCTGCACTGCGCCGCGCTGGAGGCGGTGGGCTGGAGTGGCAGCTACCGGGCCGAAGACGTGCCCCCCGCCGCGCTGCCGGCCCGCTTGCAGGCCCTGCGGGCACAGGCGGCGGCCGGCGCCCTGACCGGAGCCAACCTCAGCCTGCCGCACAAAGTGGCGGCCATTCCCCTGCTGGACGGCCTGACGCCAGCGGCTACGGCGGTCGGTGCGGTCAATACCGTGTTCTGGGAGGAAGGCCGCCTGCTGGGCGACAACACCGACGCTCCCGGCCTGCAGGCCGCGCTACTGGACGCCGGCTACGCCCCCGCGCCAGAAAAGCGAGCTGGGCAGCGCGCCGTGCTGCTGGGGGCCGGGGGAGCCGCCCGCGCGGCGCTGTGGGTGCTGCGCGAGTGGGGCGTGCCCACCCTGATTCTGAACCGCACCCCGGAGCGGGCCGCTGCTCTGGCCGCCGAGTGGGCCCAGGAGGGCTGCGCCGTCGAGGGTTACACAGTGGAGGGCTGGACAGTGGAGGCGGCGTCACCGCAGGCGGCGTCACCGCAGGCGGTGAACTGGGCCGAGGTGGGCCTGATTCTCAACGCCAGCAGTGCCGGTCTGGATCGCCCGGACGAAACCCCGTTGCCACTGACCCCGCCGCAGTGGCAGCAGCTGCCGCCCGGTGCTCTGGTCTACGACATGGTGTACCGCCCCGAGCACACCCGGCTACGGCGGGACGCGGCGGCGCAGGGCGTGCGGACCGCAGGCGGCCTGGGGATGCTGGCCCACCAGGCGGCGCTGGCCTTTGCCCGCTGGACGGGGCAGGCGGTGGACCCTGGAGTGCTGCTGGCAGCGGCCCACCGGGAGCTGGGTAGGCCGGCGGAACCGGGTGCGGAGGCCCAGGCATGACCGCCGGCACGCCGCCTCCCAGCCGCCGCCCCGCTTTCCTGCAGATTTCGCTGGCGACCCAGCTGCTGATTCTGATTGTGCTGGTCACGCTGATTTCGGCGGTGGCGGTCCATACCTACGTGCGCCAGCAGCAGCTGACCGAGACGCAGAATCAGCTGGACCTACACGCCAAGGTGCTGACCGACCGTCTGTCCGACTACGAGACGCTGCTGCTGTCCACCTACTCTTTCCTGTACGCCGACAAGCAGCCCGGCACCGATATCAGCACCTTTACCACCGGCCTGCATCTGGAGCAGTATTTCCCCAGCGTGCACGAGCTGAACATCCTGCGGTTCAGTGGTGGCCGCCTGGCCCAGCCTCCGCGCCAACTCGGGCCGGTGACGTTCGGCCCGCAGGCGGGGCAGATGATTCAGCAAACCGTCAATGCGGCTGTCCGGAGCGGCACCACCGGCCTTACGGCGCCGTTCAGCGCTCAGAGCCGCTCACCGCTGGGCGAGGAGTACCACTCCCTGTTGGTCGTCAAGCCCTGCGCGGTCTTGCCCACCACTGGGAAGGCGCCCTGTGCCCTGTACGCTCTGGTCAACGTCGAGCAGCTGCTGGAGGAAGTCAAGCAGCTCTCGCCGGTATCGACCACCCAGGTGAAGATTCTGATGGACGGCCGCCCGCTGAGCCCGGAGCCGCGTGAGCAGAGCGGCCTCCTGGCCCTGATAGGGCAGCCGGTGGCGCTGAACACCGGCGCCAGCGGCGACCTGCTGCAGACCACCGTGCCGCGTCTGGGCCACGACTGGACGCTGCAGGTGCGGGTGCCGCAGCTTTCGGCGCGGGACCCGTCCAGCCTCTTGGCACCGCTGGTGGTCATGATGGGGCTGCTGGCCGGCCTGCTCACGCACCGGCTGGTCAGTGATCAGCTGCGGCTCAACCGCCGTTTGCAGCAGGCCAACCTCGACCTGGGCGCCTCCCAGAGCTTTCTGGAGCAGTCGCGGGCCGATTTCTCGGCCATTTTCCAGGCGATGGACGGCGGAGCCGCCTTTACCACCCCCGACGGGTTCGTGCGGATGATGAACCGCCGTTACCTGGACCTGCTGGGCCTGGAATTCCGGGGGCTGGCCGGCGCCCACATCGACCAGGTGCGTGAGCAGACGGTGGTGGATGAGCCGGGCAACCGCCACGCGCTGTTCTCGGACGAATCCCCCGAAGAGTACAGCGGGGTGGTGCGCCGCTTGCACGGCCCCGGCGGCCAGACCTTTTGGGGAGAGATGAGCCGTATCCGCGTGATGGGGCAGGGGCAGGAGCTGCTGGGCTATCTGCACGTGCTGCGCGACGTGAGCGAGGCTCTCGAAAGCCAGCAGCGCCTGCGTGACCAGGAGCAGCAGTCGCGGGCAGCGCTTGACGGGGTGCCGCATGTGCTGTGGCTGTCCAACCGCCGCGGCCGGCTGACCTACGCCAACCAGCAGTTCCGCGACCTGCTGAGCGGGCCGGTGGTGCGCGGGCAGGTGCACCCTGAGGACCTGGCCGCCTACGACGACCTGTGGGAAGTGGCCTACACCAGCGGTCAGCAGCAGGAAGCCGACCTGCGCCTGGCCCTGCGGACGCCCGAAGCCGCGTTTCTGCACGGGCAGCAGCCTTCGGCGCCGGCGCCCGGCTGGCGCTGGGTCTCGCTCAAGGTGGCGCCGCTGCATACCATCAGCGGTGAGGTCAACGAGTGGATTGCCGTGGCCACCGATGTCCACGCCCGCCTGATGGCCGAGCAGCTGGCCCTGGCCGAGCAGGACCACTACCGCATGGTGCTGAGCGGCATGCCGCAGCTGGTCTGGACAGTGGACGCCGACTGGAACGTGACCTATGTGAACGGGCGCTGGTACGACCTGCAGCCTGGCCTGCCCGCTCCAGTGGACCTGGACGACCTGGCGCTGCCGGTTCATCCAGACGACCTGGACCGGTTCTACCAGGCGGTGGCTGAGGCGCGGAGCATGTCCCGCCCGCTGGAGGTCGAAGTGCAGATGGTGGGCCCCGAGGGACATTACCGCACCTACGTGGTGCGCGCCGTGCCGCTGCTGGGTGCCGGCGACGACGTGGTGGAGTGGGTCGGGACCACCACCGACGTGGACGACCAGGTGCGTGCCGAGTTCCGCGCCCGCCTGATGGTCCAGATTTCGGACGCCCTGTCGCATTCGCCGCTGGCCCAGGGCAACGAGCTGCTGATTCAGCGCCGCAGTTACCAGCACGCCGTGGAGCTGATGGCCGCTTCGCTGGGGGCTGCCGTGGCCCTGTGGCGCACCGACCCGCTGCCCTCTGAGCCTGGGAGCGAGATGGAGACGGACGGCGCGCCAGCGCAGCCGCAGTACCAGATTCACTGGATGGGCCAGAGCTTCAAGGAGGACTACCAGCTCACGCCCGAGATGATGCAGACCATCGAGGAGCTGGTGCGCAGTGCGGCCGCCCGACAGGAAGCTTTCGTGGACCGCGATTCGTCGCTGCTCCAGGCGCTGGGCACGGCGGAGTTTCTCTCGCTTCCGCTGCGGGGCCACGACGGCAGCCTGCGCGGCATGCTGGGGCTGGCCTTCCCGCGCCCGATCCACTCCTATGACTTCGAGCTGGCCGAGCAGGTGGCTCAGCGCTTCGCCCTGGCCCTGGACAACGATGTGCTGCGCCAGCGGGCCTCGCTGGCCCAGGAAGAGCTGCAGCAGCTCAACCGCTCGCTGGAGCAGCGCGTGCGCGAACGCACCCAGGAGCTGGGCGAAGCCAACCGCGAGCTGGAAGCGTTCAGCTACTCGGTCAGCCATGACCTGCGCACGCCGCTGCGGCACATGACCGGCTTCGGGGAGCTGCTGCGCAAGAAGCTCCAGGCCGAGAACGAAGACCTGTCTCAGCAGGCCGAGCGTTACCTGAATGTGATTCTGGATTCGGGCCAGCGCATGGGCCACCTGATTGACGACCTGCTGGAATTCTCCCGCACCGGCCGCGCCGAACTGCGCCAGCAGCGGGTGGACCTCGGCGCACTGGTGACCGGTGTGTGGGCGGAGTTGCAGCCCGACCGCGAGGGCCACAGCGTGGCGCTGCAGCTGGAGCCGCTGCCCACCGTCTACGGCGACGAGCGGCTGCTGGCACAGGTCTTTACCAACCTGCTGGGCAACGCGCTGAAATACTCGCGTACCCGCGAGGAGGTCCTGATTCGGGTGGACAGCGTGCCAGACGGTGAGGAGATGGCTGAAATCCGGGTTCACGACAACGGCGTGGGCTTTGACCCCCGCTATACCGATAAACTGTTTGGTGTGTTTCAGCGACTCCACAACAGCGACGAATTCGAGGGCACCGGCATCGGCCTGGCCAATGTGCGGCGGATTATCCAGCGACACGGGGGCCGGGTCTCGGCGCACGGAGAGCCGGGCGTGGGTGCCACCTTCAGTGTGACTCTTCCCCTGCAGCCCCGCCCGGAACTGCCGGCCGGCACCGAAACGGACGCCCGGATATGACCCAGCCTGACGAACGCGTGCTGCGGCTGCTGCACCTGGAAGACAACGACCTCGACCATGAGCTGGTGATCGAATCGCTGCGCACCGACTTGCCCTGGCAGCTGGAAGTGCGCCGCGCCGAAGACGAGGCGAGCTTCCTGCACGAGCTGCAGACTTTCTCGCCCCACCTGATTCTCAGCGACTACGCGCTGCCCAGTTACGACGGCCTGCGGGCTTTTCGGGCAGCCGAGGCGCATGACCCTTTCCTGCCTTTCCTGATTGTCACCGGCGCGATGGGCGAGGAAATCGCGGTGGACACGCTGCGCCAGGGCGTGACCGACTACATTCTCAAGCAGCGGCTGGAGCGGCTGGCGCCCAGTGTGCGCCGCGCCATCGCGGAATATGACGCCCAGCGCCGCCAGGAAATGGCCGAGCAGGCCGTGCGCGAGCTGAACCTGTCGCTGCAGCAGCGCCTGGAGGAAGTGGAGCGGCTGCGCGGCGTGGCCGAGGCGCAGCGTCAGCGGCTGGAGGTGCAGGCGCAGCAGCTGTCCGAGGCGCTCACCATGCAGCAGACTTTCCTGGCCGAAACCAGCCACGAGCTGCGGACGCCCCTCACGGCGCTGCTGGGCTACCTGCACCGCCAGGAGCGCGAGAAGGGGCCTTCGCAGACCCTCTCGGACGCCCGGCGGGTGGCCGAGAACATGACCCGGCTGGTCAATGACCTGCTGCAAATCTCGCGGGGCGAGCTGGTGCAGGACATCGAAATGCACTTCGTGAATCTGGACCGGCTGGTGGAGCAGGTGGGCCGCGATTTCCAGGTGCAGGCGCGGTTGCTGGACCGGCCGCTGGAAGTGCTGGGCGACCCTGGCCGGCTGACCCAGGTGCTGGTGAACCTGGTGGGCAACGCGGTGCGGGTGTGCGGCACGCCCGACAAGGTGACGCTGGAAGCCCGCCGCAGCGAGGGGTTTGCCGAGGTGCACATCATCGACCAGGGTCCCGGCGTTCCCGATGAGATCAAGCCGCGCATCTTCGACAAGTTCTACCGGGGCAAGGAAGCCGGCTCGGCGGGGCTGGGCCTGACCATCGCTCAACAGGTCATCATAGGTCACGACGGTCAGATTGACGTGGTGGACACGCCCGGCGGTGGAGCCACCTTCCGGGTGCGCCTGCCCCTCCTGGAAGAAGAGGACGAGGTCTGGGACGCCGGCGAACTGGCTCAGACCGACCTGCTGGAGTAGCGGGGCTGAGCCGGGTGGGGGTGGCCGTGGAGCTGCCCTCAGTGGAAGCCTGGGTGCTGCGCCCAGCCGGCCTGCTCCGGTTCTCCGGATACGGCCAGCAGGAGCGGGCCTGCTGAAAGGGCTGGGCCTTCTCCGGGGGCGGGGGGCTGTCTGAACAGGCGGCCGCTGGGACAGCCACCGCGCCCAGGAAAAAGCCGGAGTGAAAAAGTCACGCGCAGTGCGCTCTGGTCTCAGCAGCCAGCAGCGCGGCGTAGGTATAGCGGCGGCAAACCCACACTGGCTGTATCAGCCGCGCCTTTCCAGCTCGGCTCCGGCTTCCTCCCATTCCTGGAGCACCGTTTCCAGCTGCTGTTCCAGCGCATGTGCCGTGCGGCCCAGCTCGGCAAAGTCGGCGTCTGGGGCAGCCTGCGCCAGGGCCAGCCCGGCGGCCTCCACTTCGGCTTCCAGCCGCTCGATGTCGGCCTCCAGCGCCTGGACACGCTTGCCGAGCTGGTAGGTGTTGACCTCCGCAAAGCGGCCCTGGGAAGCAGCAGCCGCTGCCGGGGCTGGGCTGGACGTGGCCGGGCTGGGTGTGGCCGAGTTGGGCGTGGCCGGGCCAGTGGGGGCCGGGGCTGCTGCGGCGCGGCGGGCGGCGTGCTGGTCGCGGTAATCCTCCCAGCCGGGGTAGCGGTAGAACTCCCCGTCTTCCACCAGCCACACCTGGTCGGCCAGTGCCTCGATAAAGGCTCGGTCGTGGCTCACCATCAGCAGGGTGCCGCCGTAGCCGGCCAGGGCGTCCTCCAGTGCCTCGACCATTTCCATGTCCAGGTGGTTGGTGGGCTCGTCCATCACCAGAAAGTTGTGGTCCTCCTGCGCCAGCCGCAGCAGCGCCAGCCGTGCCCGCTCGCCGCCCGACAGAATCCGGGTGGGCTTGTCGTGCTGTTCGTAGGGAAACAGAAACGTGCCCAGCAGCGTGTGGGCTTCGGTGTCTTTCTGGGTGTACTGGCGGGCCACGTCGAACAGCGTCCTATCCGGGTCCACGCCGCGCAGTTGCTGGTCGTAGTAGCCCACGCTGACGCGGGCGCCGGTCAGGGTGCGGCCCTGGGGGTCGTCGGAAGGGTCCAGCCCCAGCAGGGTGCGCAGCAGGGTGGTTTTACCGGCCCCGTTGCGGCCGATGATGGCGACCCGTTCCCCCCGGCGCAGCTGTACCCGCACCCCTTCAAACAAGGTGCGCTCGCCCATGCGTCGGGTCAGCCCCTGCGCGTCCAGCACCACTTCGCCGCTTTCGGGCGCGTGGAACGTGATGGAGGTGGTGCGCTGCTCGGGCGGGGGCGCACTCACCGAAGCTGCGGCCATGCGGTCCACGCGGGCCTGCATGGCTTTGGCCCGCCGCGCCAGCTTGGACATGCCCAGGCCCCACACCTTCATGCGGTCGGCGCTGGCCTGCAGGTCGGCCACGGCCTTTTGCTGCTGCGCGTACTGGGCGGCCTGCTGCTGCAGGTCCTGCTCCAGCGCCGTGCGGAAGCGGGTGTAGCCGCCGGGATAGCGCCTGAGAAGGCCGCCGCGCAGGTAAGCGGTTTCGGTGGTCACGGCGTCCAGAAAGGCCCGGTCGTGGCTGATGGCCAGCACCGCGCCTGGGTAGCGGCCCAAAAAGGTTTCCAGCCACTCCCCCATCACGATGTCCAGGTGGTTGGTGGGCTCGTCCAGCAGCAGCACGTCCGGGTTCTCGACCAGCAGCGCGGCCAGGCCCAGGCGGGTGCGTTCGCCGCCCGACAGCCCCGCGACTTCCTCGTGCTCGCGGCCCCGGAAGCCGAACGCCAGCGCGGCCGCCTCTTTGCGGCTGCGGCGCTGAAATCCACCCCGGCGCCCGAACGCTTCCAGCAGTTCCTCGTGGCGCAGGATGCTGGCCTCGCTGCCGTCGGTCATGGCGGCGGCGGCTTGGTTCAGTTCGGCTTCCAGGGCGTCCAGGTCGCGGAAAGCTGCTTCCAGCACCCCATCTACCGTGCTGCCCGGCGCAAAGCTGGGGTCCTGGCTCAGGCTGCGGACCCGCACGCCTGGGGCCCGCAGCACCTCGCCGCCGTCGGGCAGGACCTCGCCGGTCAGCAGCCGCAGCAGGGTAGACTTGCCGGCCCCATTGCGGCCCACCAGCCCGATGCGGTCACCGGCGTGCAGCGCAAAATCGATGCCTTCCAGCACGCGGTGGGGTCCGTAGTATTTCTCGGCGTTTTTCAGGGCAACCAGCACGCGGGGCAGTATAGCGGGCGGCCTGGCGGGAGCCCGGAACCGGGGGGGCAGGCCGCTGAAAATGACCATGAGCAAATGGAATAGAGCTGGAACAGCCTCTCATGAGGCCAAGGTCATGGATTCGTATGACGGGGAGGATACACTGGGCCGCATGTGGAAAGTCGCTGCCCGACCTGCTTTGTTGCTTCTGCTGACCCTGAGCCTGGGAACGGCTCAGGCCCAGCTGCAGGTGCAGCAGGTGTACGGCAGCGCCGAGGGGCAGAGGGCCGGCGGACTGTGGAGCCCGCTGCAAGCCGGTCCACTGCAGGCCCAGCGGGTCCGTACCGGCGCCGGGCGGCTGGAACTGCGCTGGGGCGGCGGCACCGCCCTGCTGAACAGCGCGGTCCAGGCTCAGGTCAACGGGGGCAAGTTGCAGGTCATGGCTGGGCAGGCCTATGTGACCGGGCCAGTGCAGCTGTACGTGCGGGGATACCATCTCAACGTGCCGGCCGGCGGCGCGGCCCGTGTGGACCTGCTGCCCCGCAGTGCGCGGATTGCCGCGCTGCGCGGCACCGCCCGGGTGGCTTTCGGTTCCCGCACGGTGAACGTGGCGGCCGGCAGCCAGTTCTCGCTGAGCGCAGCACGTACCTCGGCCTACCAGGAGAGTGACCCCTGGTACCTGTCGCGCATCACCGGGCGCGGTGACGCGGTGATCGAGGCGCTCCGGGGGCAGGTGTCCGTGGGGCAGGGGCAGCTGCGCCCGGCCGGCGTGGGGCAGTCGCTGGCGGAGGGACAGCGGCTGCGCACCGGCCGCAATTCCTGGGCTGAGCTGGGCTTTACCGGCGGGGGCTACCTGCGGCTTCAGGCCGACAGTGAGCTGCAGGTGACGGCCGTGCAGACCTCCACCCGTGGGCGCGAGGTCTGGCTGCAGCTGAACCGGGGCAGCGCCTGGAACGTGGTCGCCAAGGGGCAGGGCGGCTACCGCCTGACCACGCCGGTTATCAGTACGGCGGTGCGCGGTACGGTTTACCGCGTGGACGCAGGCGGCCTGGTCAAGGTGTTTGAGGGCGAGGTGGAGGCCGGTGCAGCGGCGGTGCAGGGTGGACAGCAACTCCGGGGTGAGCACCTGGAAGTCCTGCAACCCGACGCCCAGGACGCCCTGAATCTGTCGCTGGACGAACTGCGTGCCCAGCCGATTGGCCTGCGCGACCTGACCGTGCCGGGCGAGACTGAGCTGGCCGTGCAGGCGGCTCCCCTCAGTGAAGTGTGGCTGGAAGCCCGCGCCGAGGACGGGGTGCTGTGGGCTTGGCCGCTGCGTCCGCAGGCAGAAGTGGCCGTGGACGGCGAGGGCCGGCCGCTGAGCCTGAACCCTGTCACCTACACGCTGTCGCCGGTGGGCCGCCAGCAGCTGGCCGCACTGCCGGCTGGCCGCTACACCTTCCGGGTGGCGGCGCGGCGTTACGACCAACGTCAGGAGCTGTCGCCGGCGCTGCCTGCCTCGGTTTTGCCCGCCCCTGCACCGTCTGTACCTGTACCGTCTGTCCCCGGCCCTGTGGAGAACCGCGACTAGATGGCGCCGTACCGTGCCCGTTCCCGGCCCTGGTGGTCGGCCCCTGGCCGCCATTCCAGCTGGCCCTACCTGCTGCTGACCAGCCTGGTGCTCGGTGGCGCTGTGGGGGTGGCCTGGCCGTACAATCCGGCCGCCTGGAGCCTCGCCGGGCAGGTGTTCCCGCGCTCCGAGCCTCAGGCCGTACTGGTGGATATTGACCCGGTCAGTCTGGCCGACTACGGCCCCCTGAACACCTGGACGCCCGCGGTGTACCGCGCCGCCGCTGAGCAGTTGCAGCAGGCCGGGGCGCGGGCCATCGGGGTGGACGTGCTGCTGGACCCCGCCCGCCCGGGGGCGGCGGAGCTGAATCAGGTCTTCAGTCAGGCCGGGGTCGTGCTGGCCGCTTGGCCGGGCGACCCGCTGACCCCACCGGCCGCTGTGGCAGACCGTCCGGTCCGGTCCGGTGTCAGTGCGCTGGACCGTGACTCGCTGGGCATGACCTACGCTTTCCGCACCGGCTACCGCACGGCGCAGGGCGAGCTGCTGCCCACGCTGGCCTGGCAACTGGCCCGCGCTGCCGGCGCCCAGGTGCCGCTGGACACCCGCCCCCGCTTTCTGCACCGTTTCAGCCCTGCGGTGGTGGACACCCGGCTCAGCTTCCGTGACGTGGCGACAGGGAGTTTCCGCTACGCCGATGTGCAGGACAAGGTGGTGGTGATCGGTCAGGCTTCGCCGGACCCGGCGCGGCCCACCGGCAGCGAACTGCAGGCCCGCGCCGTGGCCAGCTTGCTGGTCCCGCCCTACCTGTCCTTTCCTGTTTGGGCGGCGGCTCTGATGGCCGCGCTGGTGGCGGGACTGAGTTTTATCCTGAACCGCTCCTGGGGCCTGCTGATTGCCCTGCTGATGCCGCTGCTGCTGCTGGCGCTGTGGCGGGCTGGTGTGGCGTTTCCGGGCCTGACACTCGCCACGGCGGCGCTGGTGGGTCTGGCCCTGGCCGCCGCAGAGGACCTGCTCGCCCGGCGCGGTGTCCGGCTGCACTCCACCCTGGGCGAACAGGTGCTGGGTACCCGCGCCGGCCTGTCGCAGGCAGTGGAAACCCTACTGAGCGCCCCGAGCCGCGGACAGGCCTACCTGTTCCTGATTCGCCTGGAAGGCTACGCCACGCTGGAAGAACGCTTCGGGCACGAGTGGGCCGAAGAAGGCGTGGACCAGGGCCTGCGCCGGCTCAGGGACCTGGGGCCGCAGGTGCCCAATCTGGAAGGTTTCGGCTTCCGCTGGGAGCGCGACGAGCTGGTCTTTATTGTGGACCCGGTGCACTCGGACGTGGAGGCACGTGACATTGCCGCTTACTTCGCCTTTACCCTGAACGGGGTGTCGCTGCGGGGCCAGTCGCTGCGGCCCTCGGCCGGTTACGCCTGCGTGCAGGCCCTGCCCGGCACGCCGCTGGACGAGGTCAGCGCCCAGTCCCTGATTGAGGCGGCCCGCCAGACCCTGCTGCCGGCCCCACTGGCTTGGACCTGAGCCCGCCGCCTCCTTTCCCTGCGGCTACACGGCAGCTGCACGTCAAAAAAGACCAGCCCCGGCCTTTGCTGGCGGGGCTGGCGGAGTGGGGCCGGGGGACTGCTCAGGCTTCGACTTCGGCTTCCTCGGCCGGGCTGGCAGGCACGTCGGCCTCCGCATCGCGGGCAGGAGCGGCGTCGGTCTGGTTGCCAGCCCGGATGGCGTTCAGCACGCGGGCACGGATTTCATCTTCCAGTTCAGGGCGCTCGGCGATGTACTGCATGGCTTTTTCCTTGCCCTGGCCGATGCGGTCGTCGCCGTACGAGTAAAAAGAACCGGCCTTCTTGATGATGTCCATATCGCTGGCCAGCGTGACCAGGTCGTTCAGCTGGTCGAAGCCCTTGCCGTAGACCAGTGCCAGTTCCACTTCCTTGAACGGTGCGGCGACCTTGTTCTTGACCGTCTTCACCTTGACGGTGTTGGCGACGGCGTCGTTGCCCACCTTGATCGGCTGACCGATTTTGCGCACGTCCAGGCGCACGCTGGAGTAGAACTTCAGGGCGCGGCCGCCGGTGGTGGTTTCGGGGTTGCCGTACATCACGCCGATCTTCTCGCGCACCTGGTTGATGAAGATGGCGGCGGTGCCGGTCTTGGACAGGATGGAAGTCAGCTTGCGCAGCGCCTGGCTCATCAAGCGGGCCTGCAGGCCGGGCAGCGAGTCGCCCATGTCACCTTCGATTTCGGCCTTGGGGGTCAGGGCGGCCACCGAGTCCACCACCACGATATCCATCGCGCCGCTTCTGACCAGCAGCTCCATGATTTCCAGGGCCTGCTCGCCGTTGTCGGGCTGCGACACCAGCAGTTCGTCGGTGTTCACACCCAGCGCGCGGGCGTACACCGGGTCCAGGGCGTGCTCGGCGTCAATAAAGGCTGCGGTGCCGCCCGCCTTCTGGGCCTGCGCGATGATGCTCAGGGCCAGGGTGGTCTTGCCGCCCGACTCGGGGCCGTAAATCTCGGTGACGCGGCCACGCGGCACGCCGCCCACACCCAGCGCCAGGTCCAGGCTCATGGAGCCGGTGGAAATGGTCTGCACGTCCAGCTTGCTCTCGGCGCCCAGCTTCATGATGGAGCCCTTGCCGAACTGCTTTTCAATCTGGCTCAGGGCGGTGTCGATGGCTTTCTGGCGCTCTTTGGCGTCGGTAGGCCCGGCAGCGATTTCTTTGGGGTTGGTTTTGCTCATGAGTTCTCCTGTGGCTGCCCGGCAGATTCCGGCAGCTTGGCGGTGGGGTCGGGTGCGGCGTCCCCGGCTGGGGCACCCCGCAACTCAAAGCGGGAAAGGGTCTGGTAGACGGGTCCGGTCTTGCGCAGCACCGATTTCACCAGGCTCACGTGGCCGGCGGTCCAGCCGGTGTCCTCAAAGACGAGCGGCGGCAGGCGGGGGGCGGGGCCTTTTTTGCGGGCCAGGGTCACGTGCGCCTTGAACGCCTTGTCATCGGTGTCCAGGCCCAGCTCGGCCACGCCGGCACGCAGGGCTTCGGCCAGCGGGTCCAGGCCCGCCGCCTCGGCTTTCACGAACCACACCCGTGGGCTGCCCTCGTTGGGAAAGTAGCCAGTGCCGCGTAAGGCGATGTCCAGCGGTCCTGCCGTCTGGGCAGCTTGCACGCCCAGGCGTTTGAGGTCGTCCAGACGGTCTGCCGGCACGCCCGGCAGGTACGCCAGGGTGATGTGCAGCTGCGCGGGCTCCACCCGCCGCCAGTTGCCGCGCAGTTTGCTCTGCGCCTGCGCCAGCTCGGCAGCCACGCTGTCGGGCACCTTGAGGGCGTAAAACAGCCGCAGCCGGCCGCTGCCTGCAGCAGAGGGGCCAGCCGGCCGCCGGCCACGCGAACTGCTCCGCGAACCGGTCACGCGCTGCGCCTGACGGCGGCCGGTGCAGCGGAGAAGACGGAAAGCCGAAAGGGAAGATGTTGTGTAGCGGTTGATTCTGTTCTGGGCATAACAACGCCTCGGAGTATAACCGAAAAGCGAAGTGAGGGCTAGGGGGTGGGGCTGAGCATCTGCCGGCCAGCATGACTGTCTGCGCTGCATTGCCTTTTGATACGGAGTCCGTATTACAAGAGAGCTTGTGCCAGCAGCACTTCTGTTCCTGCCAGTCCCACCGACAGAAACAGGGTAATGTCGTCTGGCTGGCGCGTGACTCCGCCAGTCAAGTACGCGCCCAGCGGCGTGACAGCTTCCCCGGCCAGCACATGGTTCCCTGGGTAGCCCTGCAACTGATTCAGGCTGTCTGTGACCACTTGTGTGGCGCGGCGGGCCAGTTCGGGTGGAAACTCGTGGCGGTGCTCTTCTTTTGGTCCTAGCGTGCAAACGTGGCTGCCAGGCTGCACCCATTCGCTGTGAATTACGGGCACGTTGCTCGTGGTGGCCAGGGTCAGCAGGTCGGACGCCGCGCAGACTTCCTCAGCGGAATGTGCCGCCTGCGCGGGCAACCCGGCGTCCCGTAGTTCGGCCGCCAGTGTCTCCCGGTTTGCTGCCTGACGGCTATACACCAGCACCTGCGTTAGTTCTCTAACGCTGGCCAGCGTGAGCGCATGCTGCCGCGCCTGAACGCCACTCCCAATCAGGCCCAGGCGCGAGGCGTCCGGTCGGGCCAGCACCTGCGTCGCCAGTACGCCTAGCGCTGAGGTGCGGAGGGGGCCCAACTCCGTGCCGATCACCACGCCCGCCACGCGTCCGGAACTGTCCCAGATCACGATCACCTGCTCGTCGAAGGCCGTGTCCCGCGTGTGGTAGGCCCGGAAGCCGAAGATATCTGCCGCGCTGCCTGCTGTGAAAGTCATGTCTGCTGTGTGGAGTCGTGCAGGCGAGGTCAAGTCCCCGCGTTCGGCTGCCAGTACCGCCCCGCGTATTATCTCCACTGCCCTAGCACGCGGAAAAAGCTGGACTTCAGTGTCCGTGAGAATCTTCATGACAGAGATTCCCATTTTTCTCTGGAAACTACGCCCAGTTCCGGGCGCGGCTGCTCTTCCAGCATGGCTATCAACTCCAGAGAGTGCCCGTCCGGGTCCGTGAAGTAAAGGGCGAGAGCAGGCATCCAGGCGAACACCATGGGGTCGTCCGTGCCGTCATTCAGGAAATTTCGGGGCGTCAGGCCACGCTCACGCAGCCAGGCGGGGGCACGCAGCACATCCTGCACGGTGCTGCGAAAAGCGAAGTGCTGACGCTGAATACGCTTTGGTGGCTCCAGCCACAGGCCCAGCATGGCGTCCCCGCGTGTTCCGAGCCAGTAGAAGGCGATGGGCCGCGTCTCATCGCGGTGCGCTAGCTCTAGGTCCAGCACCTCGCCGTAAAAGTGCATGGAGCGCTCCAGATCGGCCACCTTGAGGTGGGTCTCGAATAATCCCGTAATCATGGCAACTCCAGGGTTGGCTGGAAATTCGGCTGCGCCGCGTTGCTGGCGTCCTGATGTTCCCCAACCAAGGTCACAGCATTGGTTTTGTCCAATTTATCTGCTCTGAACTCATGCATGTTTTTTTCTCCTTCTCTCCGGCGTAGGGGTGCGGATGTCCTGCACAGCGATTCGCATGTCACCCAGGTGCAGGGGGCGGTAGCTGAACGCCGGCACATCACGGACAAACAGTTCCAAATGCAAACTCATGACCATTCGGGCCGCGCGGCCCAGGGCTCTACCGTGCCGATAACAAACCGCCGGGCATCCTGCGCTATGGCGTGCCAGACGCCCGCGCTGATTTCCGCGTTAGTCAGCCAGCGGGAACCGTGCGCCGTGACCTGAAAGCCCAGAATGACCTCGCGGTAATCGGTGCCGAGGGCGCGGAAACGCTCCAGCCGGGCAGCGCCGGGACGTGACGGGTCAGCCGCCGCACTTCCTAGAACGTGAAAATATGGGCCAGTGACAGCTTCAGCTACTGCAAATGGTGCTTCAGGGACGATGGAGTGAATCCATATCACGGCCCGGTCAAAGGAACCGCAGGTGGCCAGCGCGGCTTTCAATGCCTCCGAGTTGCGGTAATCCAGCAGGAGGGGGTGCAAGCGGGGATGGCGGATGGCCGGGGCGTGGCGGGAAATGGAATACACCTCATCCCCGCTGTTCAGCAGGTGCTGAATGGTGCCTGACAGCATCCCCGTGCCGCCTACCACCAGTGTTTTTAATCCGGTTATGTTGGACTTGTGGCTGCGCCAGGTCATGCGGGTTGTCCTTTAAGGGTGTGAAGTTCGCTGCCGCTCCAGAAGGTAAATTCACATAGCGTGGACGCGGCGTGATAGTTCACTGGAAAGCGCGGGTGGTAGTTCAGCAGCGCCGAAGTCGGCATCTTGTCAGTCATGCCCCGCACTGTAAAACCTCAAGTAAACTTCAGGTCAAGCCCTGGAGGTAAACATGACTGAATTGACCCCCGCGCAGGTGGCCGAGCGCAGCGGCCTGAAGGTGTCCGCACTGCACTTTTACGAAAAAGAAGGGCTGATTACGGCCACGCGCACGGGCGGGAACCAGCGCCGCTACCCGCGTGACACCCTGCGGCGGCTGGCCTTTATCGGCGCGGCACAGCGGGTGGGGATTTCGCTGGCTGATATCCGCACGGCGCTGGCCACCCTGCCCGAAGGCCGCACGCCCACCGCTGCCGACTGGGAGCGGCTCTCGGCGGCATGGCGCGAAGAACTGAATGCCCGAATTGTCACGCTGGAACGCCTGCGCGACGACCTGAACGGGTGTATTCGCTGCGGCTGCCTGAGCCTGGAAAGTTGCCGCCTCTACAACCCAGGCGACGAGTACGGGCGTATGGGGCCGGGTGCCAACCGGCTGACAGGGTCGCCGCGTGCTGGTCAGTAAGCCTACGCTCTGGCAACCCAGGCCGCAGTCGCTGCCGGCCAGCGCGGGCTAGACTGAGGCAGTGAGCACCGAGCCGACCCCCCAGCACAGCCTTTCTCGCGCTCGTTCTATGTTTGTTGTCCTACACGTCCCCGGGGCGTCGCTGTGAGCGCCATCTACCAGCGCGCCCGTCCCATCCACTGGGATGAAGTGGTGGGCCAGGAGCACATCAAAGGTGTGCTGAAGACCGCTCTGGAGCAGGGGCGTGTGGGCCACGCTTATTTGTTCAGCGGGCCGCGCGGCGTGGGCAAGACCACCACCGCCCGCCTCATTGCCATGACCGCCAACTGCACCGGGCCGCAGCCCAAGCCCTGCGGCGAGTGCGAGAACTGCCGCGCCGTGCGGGCCGGGTCGCACCCCGACGTGCTGGAAATTGACGCGGCCTCCAACAACTCAGTAGAGGACGTGCGCGAGCTGCGCGAGAAAGTGGGCCTGGCGCCCATGCGCGGCGGCAAAAAAATCTACATCCTCGACGAGGCGCACATGATGTCCCGCGCCGCCTTTAACGCGCTGCTCAAGACGCTGGAAGAGCCGCCCGAGCACGTTATTTTTATTCTGGCGACCACCGAGCCGGAGAAAATCATTCCCACCATCCTCTCGCGCTGCCAGCACTACCGCTTTCGCCGCCTGACCGCCGAGGAGATTGCCGGCAAGCTGGCCGGGCTGGCCGAGGGAGAGGGCGTGAGCGCCGAACCCGAAGCGCTGGGCCTGATTGGCCGCCTGGCTGACGGCGCCATGCGCGACGGTGAAAGCCTGCTGGAACGGATGCTGGCCGCCGGCACCGCTGTGACCCGGCGCAGTGTGGAAGAGGCGCTGGGCCTGCCCCCCGGCGAACAGATGCGGGCGCTGGCCGGAGCGCTGGCGCAGGGAGACGCCGGGCCAGCGCTGAGCAGCGCGGGCGAGCTGTACCGCGCCGGGTTCGCGGCCCGCACGGTGGTGGAAGGGCTGGTAGAGGCACTGTCGCAGGCCATTCACGCTGAGCTGGGTGTGCTGGAGGGTGCCGAAGCTCAGGCCGCCCGGCTGGACGGCGCCGACGTGCCCCGGCTGCTGCGGTTGCAAGCGGCGCTGGACGAGCAGGAAGCGCGCTTTTCCCGCGCTGCCGACCTGCTCAGTCTGGAACTGGCACTGACCCACGCGCTGCTGGCTGCAGACGGTGGGGCGGACGGCAGCGCAGGTGGGGGAGCTGCTGCAGCCCGTGCCGCTGCGCCAGCGGCTTCCCCGGCGGTGAGCAGCGACCTGGCCGCCCGGCTGAGCCGGCTAGAACGCGAGCTGGCCGCGCTGCGAGCGGGGGAAAGTGCGGTGGCGCCGGCTGCAGCGGCCCCGGCAGGTCCGGCCGTGGACGACTTCGACCCCGGCCAGCGCCGCCGCACCCCGGCTCCGGTGGGTGCCCGCCCCGCCCCGCAGGTGGCCGCCCCGGCAAACGGCACCTGGGCCGACGTGCTGGGGATGGTCAGCATGCAGACCCGCGCCTTTCTCAAGCCGGCCCGCATGCACGCCGAAGCCGGCTATGTCAGCCTCAGTTACGACGCCAAAGGCAGTTTTCATGCCAGGCAAATCATGACCAAGCTGGACGAGCTGACCCCTCTGCTGGAGCGGGTCTTCGGCCCGGTCACGCTGGAGCTCATCACGGCCGATGGCAGTGGTGGGCGCAAGATTCCGGTAGGGGGTGGGCAGGCGGCAGCGGCCCGCACGGCTCCTGCCGCCCCGACCCCGCCATCAGGGCAGGACGACCTGACACCGCCTGAAATGGCGCGGGATGAAGTGGTGCAGGCAGCACAGGGTTCTGCCTCCCCGCCTGCCCCGACTGACCGGAAGCCTGCGGCCGCTGCAGTGGACGAGTTCGACCCTCTGGCCCGCCGCGCTGCGCCGGCCCGCCGGGAAGCCCCGCCACAGGGCCGGCCGGCGGAATCGGCGGAGTCGGCCAGCCGGCCTCGGGCGGAGACACGGGAGATACAGGAGCCCCAGACGGCTCCCGCAGCGGCCGCTGCCCGCCTGCGTCCTGCTCCTCCGCCGACCCCCGACGATATGGCCGAAGCTCCGCTGCCGGGACAGGCCCCACCCTGGCAGGACGACCCGGCCGAGGAACCCCCGCTGCCGGCCGGAGTGGCCGAGCACACCCCCGAAACCCCGGCCGAGACAGCCACCCGCGAACTGTACCTGGGCGAGCCGGTCACCGAAGAACCCGCCTGGGAGGACTTCGGACCGCCGAGCGAACGTGCTGCGGCGCCTGCTCCTTCCAGGCTGCAGCCGTCCGGGCCGCAGGAGGCGGCACCCGTGGCAGGTGGTCAGCCGGGGGGAGCCAAGCGGGGTGAACCCGCTGCCTCGCCCGCGCCGCAACGCCCGGCCGCGCCACAGCGACCGGCTGCCGCAACCCAGGCCGCCGGTTCGCCGGCTGGCGGCGCTCCTATCCGCGATATCCGCGCCCACCCCATGTACGAGGACATTCGTGGCCGTTTTGCCGGCCAGGTGCGCGAAATTGGCAAGAACCGCACGCCGCCTGCGGCCGCCGCCGAGGAGGACACTGGCGAGGACGAGTGATTGGAGCGCGGGAACCTTAGACTGTGCCCATGCCGGCTCCTTCCTTCTCTGACCCCCGGCGGGCCTGGGCCTACCGCCCCGCCGACCCGCTGCCCGGAGTGCCGGGCGGCCCCCTTGCGGGGCTGACCTTTTCCGTCAAGGACCTGTTTGGGGTGGCCGGCTGGCCGCTGAGCGCCAGCACCCGCGCCCTGTTGCCGGAGGTGGCGCCCAGTCCGCTGGTCACGCACCTGCTGCAGCTGGGAGCCAGCGCCGCCGGCAAGACCCACCTGCACGAAATCGCTATGGGTATCCTGGGTGCCAACGCCTTTGGCGGCACCGAGCATCCCTTCCTGCCGGGCCACGTCACGGGGGGCAGCAGCTCCGGCGCGGCAGTCACTGCGGCGCTGGAACAGGTCGATTTCGCGCTGGGCACCGATACCGGCGGCTCTATCCGCATTCCGGCAGCGTGGTGCGGCCTCTACGGTTACAAGCCCACCAAGGACCACCCGGCCTGGCCCACAGCCGGCGTGCTGCCGCTGAGCCCCACCTGTGACCACGCTGGCCCGCTGGCCCGTGAGTTCGGGACCATCATGCGCGTGCATGAAGCCCTGAGCGGCGAAACGGTGCCGCCGCAGGATTGGGCCGGGTTGCGGGTGGGGGTGTGGCACCCACAAGGCTGGCTGGGTGCGGACGCGCAGCAGGCCCTAAGCGGCATGGCGCAGCGACTGGAACAGCTGGGCGCGGTGTTGCAGCCGGTCACCCTGCCCGACATGTTGGACGCTTACAGTCCCATCGTGGGCCACGAGGCGGCGCAGGTTCACGCGGCGGCTCTGGCCCAGGCCGACCCCGGCTTCAGCCCCGAGATTCTGGAGAAGCTGCGCGCTGGTCAGGCGCTGGGCCCTGCAGAGATGCAGGCCGCCTACGCCCGCCGAGAGGAGTACCGCACGCTGCTGGCCGGCGTGTTCAGCAGCTGTGACCTGCTTCTGGCTCCCGCCGTGCCTTGCTGCCCGCCCCGCATCGGTGTAGAAGAGGTGGCGCTGGCAGGTGGCCCGGCCAATATCCGGCCTGCCGTGCTGCGGCTGACTGCGCCTTTTTCGATGCTGGGCTCTCCGGCAGTGGCCGTGCCCTCGGCGGTGGACTGGCTGGGCGTGCAGCTGGTGGCCCCCTGGGGCGAGGACGCCCGCCTGCTGGGGCTGGTGCGCGAGCTGGCCGGATGAAGCGGTGGCCTTGCCTCGGGGCCCAGTATCGCCTCGACGGCACGGCTCCCTGAATCCGTATGCGAAGGGTTGTACGTGCATCATAGACGTGTGACCAGTCACCCAGCCGAACAGCGACAACTCGGGCCCCACCAGCCCATCACCTTGCAGGCGCACACCACGCAGCAGGCACGGCTACTTCTCTCTGAGGGGTATGTCACGGTACTGTCTGCGCTGCTGGATACCCCACGTGGCGCTTCGGAGGTGGCGCAGGTCGCTGGGCTCCCACTCAAGGCCGCCCATTACCGCCTTACTCGACTGGAACGTGCAGGGCTGACTCATGTGGTGGGACAGCGCGGCCGGGGTGGTCGGCCTATCAAGCTTTACCGTGCAGCGGCGCAGAGGTATCACGTCCCTATGCACCTGACCAGCGCTGCCGATGGAGAAGAATGGATCAGTACCTTACTGGGCCCACTTCATTTGCAGACCTATCAGGCGGTAGGGCAGCATTTCTGCAACTCCGCTCTGGAAATAGTCGTTGAAAGAACCTTAGCCGGCCACTTGGCCCATAATCTGAGACCTATGTCTGCGCCCCCAGCGTCAGAACCGGCAACTTATGGAGCGCTGATGCAGTGGGCAAGATTCACCTCACGCCTGAAGTGGCCGCAGAGTACGAGCGCCGGCTGCGTGAACTTCAGCGCTGGGCCACCCAGCAGGCCGTCAGATCAGCACCAGAAGCAGACGGACGGCGGCCTTACCTGTTCACTCTAGGGCTTCTTCCCGCTGAAAGATAAGCCCACTCGGCCGGCCTTCATATCCCAAGTTCCGTGCGGTTCAGGAGCCTTGCCCAGACCGCAGCTCCCAACAAACAAAGGCTGCCTGAACTGGCAAAAACAGTCTGGATGCTCAATCTGTCGGCAACGGGCGCAAGTGCCAGTAGGGTCAGCGGCATCCCAACCATGCTGACCGTGCTGATGAGGCTGCCTACCCGCCCGAAGTAGTCTGGGTTCACGTAGCGCTGAAATATCACTCCGGTGCCGAAGTTGCCCAGGGCGATGGCGATACCCAGCAGCGCCGCCAAAACATACATCTGCAGAGCAGTTCCTGTAAGGGCCAGTGTCAGGAGGCAAAGCCCTACGGCGGCCATGCCCCACACCGAAGCGGCCTGAGCTTTCAGCTTCGGCCCCAGCGCGGTTGCCAGCAGGCTTCCCGCTGCCATACCGCCCAGCAAAAGGCCAAAAAACAGACCGAATCCCCGTTCACCTGCCCCCAAAGCCAGCATTTTTCCTGGCAGTAACATTTCAACTGGGGCAAATGAGGCATTGAGCAGAAAGGATACCGCTGGCAGACCGACCAGCAGAGTGCGTCCCCGGACGTACTGTAGCCCTTCGCGAAATGTTTGCCAGACTGTCTCGCCGGCCGCTCTTGGAGCGCGGGTTGGAAACTGGACCAGAAGGAGCAGTGCCGCAAAGAGCAGGAAGCTAAAGCCGTCCAGCAAGCCTGCGCCCGTCCCAGTGACGCGACCAGCACGCCGCCCCCTGCGTAGCCAAGCATCGTCATGAGTTGACTGCTTCCTTGTATCAGACCAGTGGCTCGCTCCAGATGCTCGGCGGGCACCAGCCGTGCCACCATCCCCTGAGTGGCTGGCATATAGAAGGCTCCAATCAGACCCGTGAGGAAAGAGGCCAAGTAGATATGGGTCAGCGGGACCTCGCCGCGTAGGGCCAGCAGGCCGACGCTGATTTGCAGGAGGCCACGCAGCAGGTTCCCTAGGATAAGTGGAGGTTTGAGTGGCAAGCGGTCTACTACGGCGCCCATGAAGGGTTGGAGTAATGCTGGAAGTAGGCCCAGCGCGAGATTGAGGCCCATTGCTCCTGCGCTGCCGGTCTGGTGCAATACCAGGAAACTGGTGGCAATACTGGCCAGCGCCGTACCGAAAGCACTCTGGGCGCTGCCAAGCCACCACAGCACAAAGTTCTTGTTCCAAAGTCGCGTGGACCTGAGCTGAGGTGTGGTCATGCCCCCAGGTTGCGGCGCCGGCTACTCTACTCGGAAGGTCCTCCTGGGAAGTAGCGCCAGCATAGCGGGAGTCGGTTTGTATGTCTGTCGCTTGCCTTCAGTCTGGCTTTGACCTTTCGGACAGATTGACCGCAGAGGCGGCAAAGGCAGCTCCTCCTGCCACGCTGCTGCGGTTGCGTTCACTACACGTTCAGCCACCTGTGCCCATATCCTGCGCCACTCAGCGCTTGGCAGTTCGCCCCCAGGCCCAGGCCAGCGTATGGGCCGTGACCAGAGCTGCCGGAAACAGGGCCACGGAACTGGCAGGTGGCGGCGGCACTTCTGCACGGTCCAGGGCACGTTCGCTCAGCAGCGTGGCGGGCAGGACCAGGCCAGCGGCGGTCCAGACCCCCGGCGTTTTGCGGCCCAGCGCGGCAGTGGCCCCGATATGCCACAGGGCGTGGGCCAGGTTGGCCCGCACGGCGGCGCGGAACAGGGGATGCCGCCCGCCGCTGACCATCCCCACGCCGGCCAGGACCACCATCAGGCCGCCCATCACCTTGACACCACGGCTCATGTGGTCCTGAGCGGCTTGCCTGGTGAACGGGACCGGCACTGGCGGCTAGAAGGTTTGCAGGTCGCGCAGCTCCTCGGCGTCGTGGACGACCCAGGTCAGCAGCAGAGCCAGCGGGTAAATGGGGTGCAGCCTGGCGGGCCTGCCCAGGGCAGACCCAGCTTCACAGCTCCTTTTCGGCATTCCCTATTTTGCCTCATACCAGTTGTCGCTGATGCCGGCTTCCACCGCCAGCGGCACGTTCAGCTCCACGACACCTTCCATCACCTGCCGGGTTAGCGCGGCGACCTCCTCGGCGCGGTCGGCGGGGGCTTCAATCAGGAGTTCGTCGTGGACCTGCAGTAGCATCCGGGCGCCCAGCGCGTCCAGCTGCGGCTCCAGCGCCACCATCGCCATTTTCATGATGTCGGCGGCGGTGCCCTGAATCGGCATGTTGTAGGCCAGTCGCTCGCCGGCTTCGCGCAGGTTGCGGTTGCGGGCCTTGAGCTCTGGCACGTAGCGGCGGCGGCCGTACAGGGTTTCCACATAGCCGTGCTGCCGTCCGAATTCCAGCGTTTCTTCGATGTACCGCTGAATGCCCGGATAAATGCCGAAATAGTTTTCGATAAAGCTGGTGGCCTCGGCGTACGGAATCCCCAGCTCGTTGCTGAGGCGGTGGGCGCTCATGCCGTACAGCACGCCGAAGTTCACC
Organism: Deinococcus proteolyticus MRP; assembly: GCF_000190555.1. GTDB lineage: Bacteria > Deinococcota > Deinococci > Deinococcales > Deinococcaceae > Deinococcus > Deinococcus proteolyticus. The sequence goes on along the minus strand of NC_015161.1, from coordinate 1,097,838 downwards.
GTTTTGGCGGCGCGGCGCTGGTTGACGTCTACTGTGGACTCATCCAGCCCCAGCACCTGCGCGGCGGTGCGGCGGTGAATGTCGGCCCCTTCCTGAAAGGCCCGCTGCATCGGCTCGTCGCCTGCGATGTGCGCCATCAGCCGCAGTTCCAGCTGCGAGTAATCGGCCGCCACCAGCCGGAAGCCCCCGTCCGCAATAAAGCCCTTGCGAATCTGCCGGCCTTCTTCCGAGCGGATGGGAATGTTCTGGAGGTTGGGGTTGAGGCTGCTCAGGCGGCCGGTCGCCACCGCCGTCTGGGCAAAGGTGGTGTGCAGCCGCCCGGTGCGCGGATTGACCAGCCGGGGCAGGGGGTCCAAGTAGGTGCCGCGCAGCTTTTCCAGCTCGCGGTATTCCAGAATCAGCGGGATGATGGGATGCTCGTCCCGCAGCGGCTCCAGAGCCGTCATGGCGGTGGAGCGCTTGCCGGTCAGCTTGGTCTTTTTGCCGCTCGCCAGCCCCAGTTCGTCGTACAGCACAGCTTCCAGCTGGTCACGGCTGCGAATGGAGAACTCGCGGCCGGCTGCCTCATGAATCTGGGCTTCCAGCCGCTCCAGCCGCTCCGCCAGTGCCAGCGAGAGGCCTTGCAGGTACTCGCTGTCCAGCCGTACCCCACGCGCTTCCATGCGGGCCAGCACGCCGCTGAGCGGTTTTTCCACTTCGGTGTACAGCTTCAGCCGCGCCGCGTCCAGTTGTGGGGGCAGCAGCTCCAGCAGCTGCGCGGCGATGGCTGCCCGCGTGCCTGCGTCCTCGGGCCAGTCGGTGTCCAGATAGCGTTTGGCGACCGCTGGCATCGCCGTGTTGGCCGGGTCCAGCAGGTAGGCCAGCAGCAAGGGGTCGTCGCCGGGAGTCACGTCGCCGCCGCGCACGCTCAGCCAGGTGGCGAGCGCCTTGGCCCCGGCCGCGTCCAGCTCCTGTCCGGCCAGGGCCGCTGTCAGGACAGTTTCATCGGCCTGGGGCTGGGGTTCTTTGGCCTTGCCGCGCTTTTTGGGGGCCGCGGGGGCCGCTTCCGCGGCCAGCTCGAACAGGGCCGGGGTTTCCGGGAGCGCGGGCACCGGCCGCGCCACACGGCCGTCCAGCCAGGCGGCGCCGCGCAGCTCGGCGGTCAGGTCGTCTTCACGGCTCAGCACGTAGCCCCAGGTGGCCTGCCCGGCCTGTTCGGGGGCGGGGGCCTGCCACTCGCCAGTTTCGGGTGTGCTGAACTCGGCCAGGGTTCCAGCAGGGGGTTCACCGCCGGAATCCTGCGGGGCTGCGTCGCCCGTGGCCAGTTCGCCGGCCACCAGCCGGGCGATGTCGCCGCGCAGCGAGTCCAGCTCCAGTTCTTCCAGCAGCTCGTTCAGCCGGGCCGGGTCGCCGGCGCCGCGCCCGGCCCGCAGCTCGCAGGCCAGCTCCAGGTCGCACACCATCTGCGACAGCTCGCGGCTGAACCGTACGGCGTCCTCGCTGTCCAGCAGTTTCTGACGGGTGCCTTTGGGCTGCAGCGTGCCGGCTTTGGCGGCGTCCAGCGCGGCGTCCAGTGTGCCGTACTCCTGCAGGATTTTGGTGGCCGTCTTGGGACCGATGCCCTTGGCACCGGGAATATTGTCGCTGGCGTCTCCCGTCAGGGCGCGGAAATCCACCCACTGCTCCACCGTCACGCCGTACTTGTCCAGCACGTCCTCGGGGCCGAACAGCGAATTGTCGTTTTTGATGACCTTGACGTCATCCGCCAGCAGCTGATAGGCGTCGCGGTCGGAAGTCAGGATGCGGACCTCCATTCCCTCGCGCTGCGCCCGCCGGGTCAGCGAGGCAATCACGTCGTCGGCTTCGTAGCCCTTTTCTTCCAGCCGGGGCCAGCCCAGGGCGTCCACCAGCTCGCGAATACGGCGAATCTGCGGCGGCAGGTCGCTCGGCGTCTCGGCGCGGCCCGACTTGTAGTCCTCGTACTGCTCATGGCGGAACGTGCCGCCGGGCGGGTCGAAGACCACCACCAGCTGGTTGCCCTTTTGCCGGGCCAGCCGCAGCGCCTGGCGCATGAATCCCACGATGGCGTGGGTGCTCTCGCCCCCGGAGTTGCTGAGCGGAGGCAGGGCGAAATACGAGCGGTAGGCCAGCGCGTGGCCGTCAATCAGCACCAGCGTTTCGGGCTGGGCAGTGCGGGAGGGAACAGACATGCGGCCAGTCTACAGGCGGGGACGGCGCGGCTGGCCGCCGGGCTGGCGCCAGAGCACCGGAGTTGCCAGTGCACCAGAGTTATCAGAGCACAGTGCGGAAATCAGCACCCAGCCCCCAAGGCCAGAGGGGTTCAACGTGGAGGGAGCGGGATTGACCCAGGCCAAGCGTGTATCAACATTGCTGAGGGTGATCGCCATCGGCTTGATCTGGTGCCTAGGCGCATGACTACAGCAGTACAAATCTGTTCCGACTGGAATTGGACGAGCTGCGGGAGTTGCTTAGCCATCCAATCCTTGAACATTGGAGCCGTCTGGCACGGCTGGTACCGCGTGTTGTGGGGGAGTCAGGTCGAGACGGGTCCAGAGCTTAGATGGACAGTTCTGGAGGCAGAAGGGCTACGGCAGAAGGTTCCTCTGATGGTCCTTCATCTCAGTGACCCATAGCTATCCGCTCGCCTTCTGCCTCTCCTCCAGGTGGCGTGCCATTGCGCAAGAAGGGGGCCAGCAGGGTCACCAGCAGAGAGACGCCCGCCGCGACCAGGAAAGCTGCTCGGATGCCTTCCGCCTGAGCCAGAGGCGGGGCCATTTCAGTCGCCGCCTGCGCCGCGCGGCTGGTCATCACGGTTACCAGCAAGGCCGTACCTGCCGCGCCCGCTACCTGCTGCAGCGTGCTGATCAGGGCGCTGCCGTGACCGTAGAAGCGGGAGGGAAGTGGGCTGGAAGTGGCACTGAACACCGGAGTGAAAATCATAGCCATCGCTAGGCTCATCACGACGTGCAGGCTCAAGATGTGCGGCACGCCCGTCTCTGCCGTGATGCGGCTGAGGCCCCACAGGGCCAGCGTCAGCATGATGCCGCCCGCCGTTGCCAGTGCTTTGGGGCCGGAGCGGTCGGACATGCGGCCAATGGCAGGCGACAGCAGACCCATCAGCAGGCCACCCGGCAGCATCAGCAGGCCAGTCTGGAGAGGGTCAAGTCCGCGCACCTGCTGCACGTACATGGGCAGCAGAATCCCACTGCCGAACAGCACCAGGGCCAGCAAAGCCAGCACCGTCAAGCCCAGCGTGTAGATGGGGTAGCGCAGCACCCGGAAATCCAGCAGGGGCGTGCCGTGACGTTGCAGGAAAATCTGCCGCCACACGAACAGCCCCAGGCTCACCAGACTGACCAGCAGGGACCCGCTCACCAGGGGGGCGCCCAGACCTGCATGTGACTCGCCCAGGCTACTGAGGCTGTAGACCAACCCACCGAAGCCCAGCGCCGCGAGCGGGAATGACGGAAGGTCAAGCGAAACACGCTGCGGCTCGCTGTAGTTGACCAGCGTGCGGGCACCGTAAGCAGTCACCGCCAGCACGATAGGAAGCACGAAGAAGAACAGGTAACGCCACGACAGATACTGCAAGATGGCTCCGCCTACGGTCGGCCCCAGTGCAGGCGCGACCGCTATCATAATCGTGATGGTACCCATGACCGCGCCGCGCCGACTGGCGGGCACCAGCGTCAGAACGGTGGTAAAAAGCAGCGGGGTCATGATGGCGGTGCCGATAGCCTGCGCGATGCAGGCCAGCAGCAGGATTTCGAAATTGGGAGCAAGCCCGGCCAGTAGCGTGCCGAGGCCAAAAATGCCCATAGCTGCGAAAAAGACGGTGCGTGTGGTCAGCCGCTGCATCAGGAAGCCGGTAGCGGGAATCACCACGGCCATCGTGAGCATAAAAGCCGTCGCCAGCCACTGCACCACACTGGCGGCCACGTTGAATTCCTCACTCAGTCTAGGCAAAGCGACATTCATGATGGTCTCGTTCAGGATGACCACGAAGGTGGCGATGAGCAGCACCGTGATGATGCTGCGGTCACGGGCTTCGGTGTCTTCCGTTGCGGCGGGCGCAGCAGCCGTTGGAGGGGCGGTCGTCAGATGTTCGGTCATAAGGTGGCCTCGGAGAATGGAATCGGGAATGGGCTGAACAATCCATCAGTCAGGACGACCGGGGGAGGAGTTTTCCTATCCCAGTGCCGAAGAACCGCCGACTGTCGATGAAGGCGGGGGCTTCCTGATATGTCCTTAATGTGGAGGCTGTCTCCACTTCTGAGGTAAATAATACGGAGGCATTCTCCGAAATGCAACTGCCCCGCCGGGTAGGGCTCAATAGCTGCCTGACCTGGCTGCCTGAATGTTGCCTTTTGTGGCTCAGGCAAAGTTCCGATAGATGGAAGCACCGCCGAAAGCGGCGCTTTACCTTCTGGGGAACCAGTAGACCTCTTGCAAAAGTCACTCTGTCATTCCTGGCGAATCTTCTCCGCAAGCGGCTTTACGAGTCCTACTCGCCCTGCTCTGCTCCGCAGCTTTACAAGTTGGCGAAAGCGGGGATTCGGCCGAGGGGCGACACTTCCGTGCGACCCGTTGGAGGCGGCCCGAACCCCACTTTCTGAGGAGGTCTCGTTTGAGGCCGACCCCGTCTCAACCTCTGGCGTTAGGGGCCAGCAGTTCCAGCGTGCGGTGCTTATGTTCCTCCTCGGCGGCCAGATTCACCAGAATCAATTCGTCGGCCTGCACTTCCTTGACCAGAGCGTTGAGGCCAGCGACGACCTCCGCCTGCGTCCCTGCGACGGTGCGGCTCAGCATCTGCAACACCTGCTGGGCCTGCGAGGACTCGCGCAGCATCTCAAGCTCGTCGGCGCTGAAGACGCGTTCTCCTCGTCCGAACATGCCCTGAAGCCACTCGTCTTCGGCCAGTCGGCGCTGCTCGTGGGCGGTGCTTTCGTCGTCGGACGCGATGACGTTCACGGCGGCGATGAAGTGCGGCTTGGCGTCCGCTGGGGCCAGTGGGCCGTCCGCGTTGAAAGTCCCACGGTAGAGCCTCGCCGCCTGATTCAGCGCTGGGGGCGCAAAATGTGACGCAAAAGCGTAGGGCAGGCCCAGCTGCGCCGCCAACTCAGCCCCGAACAGCGACGAGCCGAGGATATAGAGGGGAACGTGGGTCTCTTTACCCGGGTAAGCCTGAACGCCCGGAATGCGCGTCTCTCCGCTGAGGTAGCCGTGCAGCTCAAGCACGTCCGAGGGAAAACGGTCGGCCTCGCTCCCATCGCGCCGCAGTGCCCGCATGGTCTGACCGTCGGTGCCGGGGGCGCGGCCAAGGCCAAGGTCAATCCGGCCCGGGAAAAGGGTTTCGAGCGTGCCGAACTGCTCGGCAATCACCAGCGGCGAATGGTTGGGCAGCATCACGCCGCCCGCCCCGACGCGCAGATTCTGCGTCTGGGTCGCCACATGCTGAACGATGAGGGACGTTGCCGCCGACGCCACCGACGCCATGTTGTGATGTTCGGCAAACCACAGGCGGTGGTAGCCGAGGCGGTCAGCGGTCTGAGCAAGGCGCACGCTGCGGGCGATGCCTTCGGCAGCACTCTCGCCAAGGCGCACGCGGGTCAAATCGAGAAGGGAAAGGGGAACGGAAACGGGCATAGGTTTTTATCTCCTGTGTCTTGGGGGTTGCTTCTGCACTTCAGGCCGAGGCGTCGCGGTTGATTTGCACGATTTCGTCGTGGGTGGGCGTGCGGCCCAGGTTCATCAGGCGTTCCATCGCCGCGTCGCGGTTAATCGGGGCACGTTGCTGGTCAGCCGCTGCAAGGGCAGTGTTCAGTTCAGGCAGCGTCAACTCGGTGCAGTACGCCGGAGTGCCCGGTTGCTGCCGCCAGGATTCGGCCAGCGGGCCAGCGTCCAGCGCGTCAAAGCCGCTGTCCTGTACGAGTCGTCTGGCAATCTGTTTGGCCTCGGCGTCGTCGCCTGCAACGGGAAGGGCCAGCCGACCTGGTGTTCCAGCAGGTTGCCCCCGGCTGCTGAGCGTCTGAGCCAGGGCCGCGTTCCAGGCTTTCACTACGGGTCGGCCCAATTGTTCACTCACCCAGACACTTTCCGGTTGGCCCGCTTGCAGTGCAGGCAGCGTACCGTCCCGGAACGGGTAATAGTTGGTCGTATCGATCAGGACGACACTTTGAGGAACATCGCTGAGCAACTCGGCCAACTGCGGAACGTTCGCCAACGGCACTGAGACGATAATGACCTCCACATCCTTGACCGCGTCTTTCTGGTCTGCCGCCGTCACGCCGATGCGGGCGGCGAGGTCGCGCAGGGAAGCGGCCCCTCTGGAATTGGCGAGTTTGACACTGTGCCCCTGAGCCGCCAGCTTTTGCGCCAGTGTCGCGCCAATATGGCCTGCTCCAAGAATGCCGATGTTCATGCTGTTTCTCCCGTGTCTAGAGTCGGCTGCCGGTAACCCTCGGCTACCAGTCGGCGCAGGCCCGCCAGTGAAGCGCCCTCGGTACTGTCTGCACCTCTGACCCACGCCAGGGCTGCCGCGGCCATAAAGAGGTCGCGTCCAGTCACGTCTGGGCGTGCCGCCCCCGAACGCTGTGCAGGCGCGAGAAAATCCTCCGTCATCTCCGTCAGCTCGGTGCAGGGCAGGGTGAGGGGATTGTCCGCTTCACTCGCCCGCGCCGCCGCCATCAGGGGTTCGGGGAGGCCGCTGAACGAACTGAGATACTCCTCTAAGGCACTCAGCCAGACCTGCAAAGCCTCGGACGGGTCACTCAGCCTTGCAGCCTCGGCGTGGCGCTGCGCGAGTTCCTCCGAGCGGGTCTGCAACACGGCGGCCAGCAACGCCTCGCGGGTCGGGAAGTGGCGGTACAGGGTGCCTGGACCAATACCTGCTTCCTTGGCAATCGCGTCCAGTGAGGTGTTTACGCCCTGCTGCAAAAAGTGGAGCTGGGCCGTTTCCAGAATCAGTGCGCGGTTGCGCAGCACGTCGGCACGGGGTTTGCGTGTGGTTTCAGGGGTCAATGTCTTTCCTCCTTGAGTCTCCTCTTGCAAAGTGGAGAACTCCTCCGTATCATTCTACCATGAAACGGAGAGAGACTCCAGATAAGAAGATGATCCTCGGGATGCACTTTGGCAATGGCTACGGCTCACAGCCGCACGCCTGGCGGATGCCTGGGGTTCCCAAGGGTGGAGCCACCGATTTTGACGCGCTGGTGCGTTACGCGCAGGCTGCCGAGCGGGGCAAGTTTGATTTCCTGTTCCTGCCCGATTTTCTGGGGCTGGATACCGATATTTCCCATCACCCTTCCATGCTGACGCTGGAGCCGCTGCTGACGCTGGCGGCGGTGGCCCGCGAAACCAGCCGCATCGGTCTGGTCACGACAGCTTCCACCACCTTCAACGAGCCTTACAACCTCGCCCGCATGTTCAAAACGCTGGATGTGATGAGTCATGGGCGCATGGGCTGGAATGTGGTGCCGACTTCCGACCCGGGGAGTGCCGCCAACTTTGGCAAAGCCCCGATGCCGCGCCAGGAAAAGTACGAGAGGCTCCATGAAATGGTGCAAATCGTGCAAGCGCTCTGGGGCAGTTGGGGCGAAGACGCCTGGATTCACGATGCGGCGACTGGTCAGTACGCGGACGCCTCCAAGATTCAGCCCATCGGCCTGCAGGGTCGTCATGTTGGTGCGCAGGGGCCGCTGCCGATTCCGCCTTCGGAGCAGGGGCAGCCGGTCATCTTTCAGGCGGGTGGCGGTGAATACGGCCTACAGGTGGCGGGCCAGTATGCCAGCGGCGTGATTGGGGCGACGTTCAGCATCGAAGATGCCCGCTCTCAGCGTCAGGCACTGCGGCAAGCGGCCCAGGCAGCGGGACGCGACCCCGACGAAATCAAGTTCTTCGCTGGCGTGATGCCCGCCCTGGGCGTGACCAAGCGTGAGGCGATTGACCGCCGCCTGCAACTCGGCAAAGACATCTTCCCGTCCCGCGTGCCTTACCTGGGGCAGATGCTGGGGCTGCGGCTCTCGGCCAGCCGCCTGGATGAGCCACTCAGCGCCCAGGAATTGCAGGTGGCACGGGCCAACCCCGGCGACCCCCGCTCACCGACCGCGCTCAAAGTCGCCCGCGAAGGGTGGACGATTCGGGAAATCCTGGCGCACGGCGTCATTGATTACCATCCCACCCCGGTCGGCCCCGCCGAAGTCACCGCCGACCACATGCAGGAATGGTTCGAGGCGGGCGCAGTGGACGGTTTCTGGGTGTCTATCGACGTCTACGAAGACGGAATAGATGCCTTCGTAGACGGAGTGATTCCCATCTTGCAGGAGCGCGGCCTCTTCCACACTGAGTACGAAGGCACCACCCTGCGCGACCATCTGGGCGTACCGCACCAGTACGGGCTGGATGCGCGGCTGAGCTAACAACGCAGCGTGGTCTTGAACAATCTGAAGACCACCATTCAGCCGACGCCCATCCTCGACCGGACGGGCTGGAAGCTGGGCAAGAACGACGTCAACATGCTGATGCTCTCTGCGGTGTGAGAAGGATTCAGTTTGCTGCTGATGTGACGCTTCCTCCCATACGGAGGGAGCTGGCGGCCACATTTTTGACCCATTGCCCAACTGTCCGCATCAGCAGTCTGCTCGCAGACCGTGAATTCATTGGCCAGGACCGGTTTGTATTCCTGAGCGAGCACGGCATTGCCCCCTGTATCCGGCTGCGGAGTGATACGAAGATGGACGGTTTGCCGTTTGCCCGTCCATGTCTTCGCTAAAAAGTGCGGGTTGGAGAAATTCGCGTCTGGCATGGCTTGTCCCACGTTTCGAGGAGTAGTCAGGCCTGACGGATACGCCTTTTCCTACTGCGGCGAGGTCATATCTTCACCCCGGCGCACCACCACGCTGGGCGGCGCTGGCTCTACCGCTGCTGTTGCCGGAGCTTGAGTTTCGGCGTGCCGGCCCAGGGGCAAGCGGTCAGCCAGCGTCCGGGGCGCCGGAATGGGCGCGGGCTCGGCGGGCGTAGGCGACGCGGTCGGAGCGGGGGGCGGGGTCTGGGACGTTTGGGCCTGGGAGGTCTGAGCCTGGGAGGTCGGGGCCTGGGAGGTCGGGGCCTGAGGCCGCTCACCGCTTCCGCCCCCCTGCGGGCCACGGTCCGGGCCGGAGCCTGCACCCTGAGAGGGCTGGCCGCTGTCACGCAGCAGGCCCAGCAGGTTCACGCCGGTCGCCGTCTCGACCTGCTCCACCAGCCCCACGATATTGCGCGGCAGCGTCTGCATGGCACTCTGGGTGGCCCGGCCGTCGCCCGAATCAATCACCGTAATCCGGTCAATGTCCACCGCTTTTACGCTCTCGGCAAAGGTGTCTACAATCGAGGGCAGCATGTTCAGCACATAGGCCCGCTCGGCGTCTGGGCCGGCTTCGGCAAAGGCGGTGATCACCTGGCGGACCGCCTCGGCGCGGGCGCGGCCCTCTTCGATGATCGGCGCCGCTTCGGCCTGTGCCCGCAGCAGCTCGGCTTCGCGGCGGGCGCGGGCAGGGGCCACGATGTCGGCTTCCAGGCGTTTCTGGTTGAGGATGATACGTTCTTGCTCCAGCTGCTGCTCGGCCGTGACCTTGGCCCTCTCGGCAGATACCTGCGCCTCGTTCTCGCGGGCGGCTGACTGCGCTTCCAGCTCGGCACGGCGAATCCGCAGTTCGGTTTGGCGTTCCAAAATCGCCTGCTCGGCCACCGTCTGCGCGATGGTGGCGCGCTGTTTGGCCTGGGCTTCCACCTCGCTGGCCTCCGCGTTGCGGTTGGCCTCCGCGATGCGGGCTTCTTTGAGCACCTCGGCCGTTTGCCGGCGGCCAATTGAGTCCAGGTAGCCGCTCTCGTCGGTCACGTTCTGAATCTTGAGCGTGTCCAGCCGGATGCCCAGGCTGGCGAGGTCGTGCTCGGCTTCTTCCATCAGCGCCTCGGCAAAGCGCAGGCGGTCCTCGTTGATTTCCTCGGGGGTGAGGGTGGCGACCACGCCGCGCAGGTTGCCTTCCAGCGTATCGCGCACGATACCGGTCAGCTGCTCACGCGGCACGTCCAAGAAGCGCTCGATGGCGTTGGACAGCTGCGGCTCGCTGGCGTTCACCTTCACGTTGGCCACGGCATGAATTCGCAGGGGGATGCCGCCTTTGGAATAGGCGTTCTCGATGCCCAGGTCCAGCGGGATGGTGGTCAGGTCCATCCAGCTGGCCTTTTCCAGCACCGGAATGCGGAAGGCCCGTCCGCCCCGAATCACGCGGTAGCCGACCCGGTCGCCGCTGGCGGTGGCGCGGCTCCTGCCCGAAATGACCAGCACCCGGTTGGGCGGCACCACAATCAGCATGGTTTGCAGCAGCACCAGAATGATGATGATGGCTACGAGGGTCAGGCCGCCGACAATCAGGGTTGGAATCATAGGGTCCTCCGGGAAGAAGTGAGAGGTTGGGGGGAAGGAGGGGCGCGAGGCTGGCGGTCAGGGCCGCAGGCCGTCCCTGCTCTACAGGTTGTCCTAGGGCTACAGGTTGTCCCAGGGCTGCACCTCCAGTACGCCGCCTTCCTCGGCCGTCACGATGACCTGCCGGCCGGCACCCAGCGGAATGTCGCTGCGGGCCGTTAGCTGCTCGGTGCCGGCGCCGACCGCCACCAGGACACGTCCTGGCCGGCCAGGGGCCAGCGGCACGGTGACCTGCCCCACCCGGCCCACCAGGGTGGCGGGCTCGAATGAGACGTTGCCGTGCCGGCGGGCCAGCCGGAAGGTGTACGCCGTGACCGCCCCGGCCAGCAGGCCGGTCAGCAGCGCGGTCAGCAGCTGCGTGGTGCTGCCCAGGCCCAGCCAGCGGCCCAGCACCCCTGCCAGCCCGAAAAAGGCCGTGAAGGACACCAGCGACCGCAGCGAGAACCAGGACGCCAGGTCGCCCGGTTCAGTGTGTGGGCCGCTGGCTTCTGTATGCAGGTCGGTGTGCAGGTCGCCCGCGTCCGTGTCGTGTCCGCCCAGCAGCGACAGCAGCAGCAGGCCACCACCGACGATAAGGGCGAGAAGATAGAAATCCATGTGCCGTTGGTCCTCCTGCTCTAGAGATACGCAGGCAGGAGACCGGAAGTTTCCGGGCCTCAGGGCATCAAGCGCTCCAGCGTCCACTCGCCGTGTGGCGGCCGGGTGTATACCAGCCGGTCGTGCATGCGGTTGGGCCGGCCCTGCCAGAATTCCCAGCGCTCAGGCACCAGGCGGAAGCCTCCCCAGAAGTCGGGCCTGGGCACCTCCTGGCCCGCGAACTGCTCGTGCAGCGCGGCGAACCTGGCTTCCAGCGCGGCGCGGCTCTCGATAGGCGCACTCTGCGGGGTGCTGGCGTGGGCGGCCAGCTGGCTTTCGCGGGGGCGCTGGTGGAAATATTCGGTGCTGGCCGCCTCGCTCAGCCGCTGCACACTGCCGCGCACGCGCACCTGCTGCTCCAGCGCCGGCCAATAAAACAGCATCTCGGCGCGGGGGTTCTCGGCCAGCGCCCGGCCTTTTTCCGAGTCGTAGCCGGTGTAAAAACTGAGGGCACCCGTTTCGTCCACGCCGCGCAGCAGCAGGGTCCGCACGGTCGGCTGCCCCTGCGCATCTGCCGTCGCCAGCGAGAACGCGTACGGCTCGGTCAGGCGGGGGTCGTTCAGGGCAGCCTGAAGCCACTCACTGAACTGCGCGGCGGGGTCCGGGTTCATCTCGGCGCGGCTCAGGGCAGCGCGGGTGTACGACAGCCGCAGGTCGGTGAGGTCGGTCATGGGGCCATTTTAACGCTCTACCACGTCTTTCAGTGGAGAGCGCAAGGCTTGGCTGCCCCAGTTCACTTCGGCCGGCGGTGCGGTCGGGGCCAGACTGCCTAAGCCCGCCTGCCTACGCCCGCCCTGCCTTACTCCAACACCTGACACTGTGGGCAAAAGTGGGTGCCGCGCTGGCCCAGCACGGTCTTTTCTATGGTCGTGCCGCAGCGGGGACAGGGCTGCCCGCCCCGGCCATAGGCGGCATGCTGCAGCTGAAAGCCGCCCCAGTCGCCGTCATGCTGGCGGTAGTTGCTGACGCCGTTCCCCAGGCTGGAGCCGCCCAGCTCCACCGCCTCGCGCATCACCTCGCGGACGGCGGCGTGCAGACGCGCCGCCTGCTCGGCGCTCAGGTGCCTCTGTGCGGGGTGGATGCGGGCCCGCCACAGCGCCTCGTCGGCGTAGATGTTGCCCACACCCGCCACGGGCCGCTGACTGAGCAGCCAGGGCTTGACGGCGCCGGCCTTGGCGGCGGCCTGCGCGAACGCTTCCAGCTCGAAGCTGTCTTCCAGCGGCTCGGGGCCCATCGCCGCCAGTGTGGGCAGCGCCGCGTAGTCGCCGGCCTGAACCACCCGCACCCGGCCAAAGCGGCGTGGGTCGTTGAAGTGCAGCTCGCCGCTGTCCAGCTGCAGGGTCAGCCGGGTATGCGGGCCTTCTTCCAGCCGGAAGCCCCCGGTCATGCCCAGATGCACGATGAGTTCGCGGTCGGGCGCAGCGTCTGGGCCTTGTGCCAGCGGCAGAATCAGGTACTTGCCCCGGCGCTGCGGCTCCAGCACAGTGCGGCCGTGCGCCAGCCCTGTGTCCGGGTACTTTTTCGGGCTGAGGTGCCGAATGTCCACAATGGTGCGCCCGGTGACCAGCGGGGCAATCTTGCGGCGGGTGGTTTCCACTTCGGGCAGTTCGGGCATGGAGTCAATGGTAAAAGGTCCAGTGCCGGCCAAACCGGATGTAGACCTCCTTCGGCTTCCGGCGTGCGCGGGTGGTCCGGCGGGAAAAGAGGGGCGGGGTGGGGAGCCGGGGAAGGTCGCCGCGTCGCTTGCGGGGCGTTACGCCCTCAGCTCCAGCTCCAGAAAAGCTCTGACAGCGGCGGGGTCGAAGTGCTTCCCGGCCTCGGCCTGCAGCTCTGCCCGCGCCCGTTCATGGGGCCAGGCCTGCTTGTAGGGCCGGTCGCTCGTCAGCGCGTCGTACACGTCAATCACTGCGAAAATACGTGCCAGCAGCGGAATGTATTCGCCGGCCAGCCCGTCGGGATAGCCCTGGCCGTCCCAGCGTTCGTGGTGATGCCGCACCAGCTCCAGCGCGGCTGGCGGAACGAAACCCAGAGCTGCGGCCAGCCGCTCGCCCTCGCCAGCATGTCCCTGCATTTCCCTGCGTTCTGCGGGGGTCAGCGGACCCGGTTTGAGCAGAATATGGTCGGGCACCGCTATTTTGCCCAGGTCGTGCAGGTAGGCGCCCAGCCGCAGGTCATGCAGCTGCGCGGGGCTCAGGCCCATGAGCTGCCCCAGCTGCAGGGCCTGCGCGGTGACCCGGTCGGTGTGCCCCCGCGTCTCCCGGTCGCGGGCTTCCAGGGCCAGGCCAAGGGCACGCAGGCCCGCTTCACGCGTGTCGAGCGCTTCCCGTTCGGCCTGCTTCTGAGCTTCGATGTCGGTGCAGGTGCCTACCCAGGCAATCCCCTGGCCGGCCCTGTCGGTCACGCACACGCCCTCGATCAGGAACCAGCGGTAACTGCCGCCCTGGCTCCGCAGGCGGTACTCTATGCGGTAGGTGTCCCGGCTGCTGATGGACTGCCGCCATGCGTCCAGGGCACGCGGAATGTCTGCGGGGTGCATGGCTTCTTCGAAGCCGAAGCTTGCAGCGTGCCCGGTCAGGCCGCTGTAGTCGGCCCAGCGACTGTTGACATGTTGCCAGACACCTGTAGCGTCGGCGGTCCAGAGCATGACAGGCATGGCGTTCAGCAGCCGCAGATAAGTTGATCCCTCATGCAGGGCGTCCAGGGTTTCAAGAAAGGAATCTGCTGGCGGCATGAGGGATTGTAGGGATACCGGAGTTCAGACACAAGGACATGGTTTGAACCGGACTTCTGGAAGCAGCGGTGGGGGCCGGCGGCGCTCTGCGGGCAACTCTCTGTACCCTTCCTGAAAGGGTGGCGGAGCAGCTGCGTCCACCGTATGGAACCGTTTCAGGCCTTTTCGCCCAGGCGCCGCTCGGTGCCCGAGGTCAGGCGCCCGATGTTGTCGCGGTGCTGCCAAATCAGCAGCAGGGCCAAGAAAGCCAGGGCGGCGGTGCCGTACCACGGCGGCGGCAAGCGCACCAGATAGCTGAAAGCCAGCAGCGCCAGGACAGCGGCCGCCCCGATGATGCTGCCTGCGCTGACAAAGCGGGTCAGCCACATGGTGAAGATGGCCAGCACGAACGCGAAAAAGCCGATGGCCGGCGAAAGGGCCGCCACCGTGCCGAAGGACGTGGCGACGCCCTTGCCCCCGCGTCCGCCCAGAAACACGCTGAAATTGTGCCCCACCACCGCCAGCACGCCGCACAGCGCCACCCACTGCGGGTCGAGGTCCACCATGCGCGCCAGTGTCACGGCGAGCACACCTTTGAGGATGTCGAACAGCGCCACGAAAGCGGCGGGGCCTTTGCCCAGCGAGCGCAGCACGTTGGTCGCGCCGGAGTTGCCGCTGCCCACGGTGCGGATATCCACGCCACGCGAGCGGGCCACCCAGGCGGCGGCGGGCACTGCGCCCAGCAGGTAGGACAGCGCAGCCATCAGCAGATCGGTTAGGGTCACGCCGCGCATTGTAAAGCAGTTGTTCAGCAGTCAGGGGCGGGGAAAACCGGGGCGGATGAAGCGTGGCCCCGGCCCGCTGCCCGCGCCAAACCTGCCGGCCGGAACAGAGTCCTGCGCCGCACCGGCGTACACTATTTAACTATGAAAGTTGCCGTTATGGCCGATATCCACGGCAACCTCCAGGCGCTGCGGGCCACGCTGAGCGACATGGAGAAGAGGGGCGTGGACCGCATCACCGTGAACGGTGACCTGGTGAACCGTGGCCCCGATTCGGCGGCTGTGATGCAGGAACTGCTGGAGCGCCAGGACGTGACCTTCATCCTGGGCAACCATGACGACCTGCTCAGGCTCTGGCAGGAGCGCTCCGAGAACCTGCCGCCCGAGTGGTTCGCTGACCCGTTCTGGGAAGCCACCGCCTGGAACGCCGAGGCGCTGGACCGGGCCGGGCTGCTGTACGTGCCGCAGGGTTGGGCCTTTTCGGACGTGCTGCACGTGGACGGCCTACCGGACGTGCTGGTGGCGCACGGCACGGCCGACAACTACCGCGAGGGCCTTAGCGACCGCATGGGCCCGGAGCGGCTGCGTGAGGTGGCCGGTGGGCACCGGGTGGTGGTGGGGTCGCACATCCACCGCCCTGTCATTCACCGCAGCGGCGACACGCTGGTGCTGAACACCGGCGGTGTGGGTGTCTCGGCCGACGGGGACCCCCGCGCCGCCTACCTGCTGCTCACGGCGGGGCCGGGCGGCTGGCAGCCTGAAATTGTCCGGGTGGAGTATGACCACTCGGGCAGCCTGCGGCGCTTTGCCGACAGCGGCTACCTGCGCACCGGCCTGAGCGCCGAGATCTTCCGCCAGGAGCTGCTCACCTCGCGCAGCCTGTACACGCCCTACTGGGCCTGGACCGAAGCCGAGGCGCTGCCCCGTACCCCGGCCACCTGGCAGCAGTTCCTGGCCGGCGACCCGCACTGGAGCTGGCCGCGTCCCGGTGGGGATGCCGGTGTGAAGCGGAGCTAACCCTCGCTTCACACGCGGCCGGAGGCCGGGCCGGGTCTGGCATGCTGGAGGCATGAGCGACAACATGAGCCGTGAAGAAGCTGTCCAGCGGGTAGCCGCGCTGATCAAGGGCATCAAGTTCTGCATGCTGGTGACCCAGACGGACCAGGGCCGGCTGCACAGCCGCCCGGTGACCACCCAGGAGCAGGACTTTGACGGAGACCTGTGGTTTATCGGTGGCAAGGACACCGAGTGGGTCCACGACATCTCACAGCGTCCCGAAATCAACCTGGCCTACGCCCAGCCGGACGGGCAGAACTATGTCAGCATCACCGGCCGCGCCCGCCTGGTCGAGGACCGCGCCAAGCTGGAAGAGGTCTGGAGTGACTTTTACAAGGCCTACTTCCCTGAGGGTATTGACGACCCCAACGTGCAGCTGATTCACGTGGACACCCACGGCGCCGAGCTGTGGGAGAGCAGCGGCAAGCTGGCCTCGGCCTTCGCGCTGGCCAAGGGCCTGGTAACGGGCGAGCGCGGCGACATGGGCAGCAACGAAACCGTATCGCTGGAATAGTTTGCAGATGAAGTGGAGGCGGGGCGCCGGAGAACAGCTCTCCCGGCGCCCCGCTTGTTGGGCTGCGCAGCCTGACGGCTTATTCGGCCTGGGTCTGCACCGTAACCAGTTTGTCCGGGACCGGCGACTTCAGCACGATGCTGGTGTCACACTGCACGCCCAGGTCCACCAGTTCCATCACCAGGTCGTTCAGCGCGGTGATGTCGGTCACGGCCACCTTGAGCAGCGCGGCGAAGCGGCCGGTCAGGTGGTGGCACTCCAGCACGTTGGGGTGCTCCTGCGCCCACTTGTCCAGCGCTCCGAACTTCTCGCCCGTATCGAACACACCCACAAACGCCACCACGCCGTAGCCCAGTGCTCCCAGCGACACCACGGCGCCGTAGGAGCGAATGACGCCGGCCGCTTCCAGCCGGCTGAGCCGGTCGGACACGGTGGGCGCGGAAACGCCCAGGCGCCGGCCCAGCTCGCGGATGCTGAGCCGGGCGTCGTGCTGCAGGGCGTCTACCAGCTGCAGGTCCAGCTGGTCGAGTTTCAGGGCGCTGGGGCCCTTGCGTTTGGCGGGGGTGGCGTCGGTCTTTTTCATAGGGTTCCTCGGGTTGTTGAAATGTTGCCGGGGTCGGCTGCGGCGTGTGCCCTGGCTGGGCAGGGCGCAGGGCAGCAGGCGGAACATGCCTTACGGCCTTACGTTTCGCCAAGGTGGCCGCCGAAAAATATACACCCAGCCTACTGCAGACCAGCCACTATACAGGGCCGAAAGCGCTGCCGGCCAGCTACACTGCCAGGCGTGACTTTGCCAGGCAGACCTTTTCCGGCCAGACATCTGCCAGTGCTGGACGCTCTCACAGCTGCGCTGCGCCCCTACCGTGCGCGGCAGGTGGTGGTGGGAGTGTCGGGCGGGGCCGACAGTGTGGCGCTGCTGCGCGCGCTGCTGGCTGCCGGGGCCGAGCCGCTGGTGGCGCACTTCGACCACCGATTGCGCCCCGATTCGGCCGAGGACGCCGCCTGGGTGGAGGCGCTGGCCGGACGGCTGGGCGTGCCCTACGTGGGCGGTGGGGCCGACGTAGGCCGGGTGGCACAGGTGCGCGGCTGGAACCTGGAGGACGCGGCGCGGCGGCTGCGCTACTCGTTCCTCACGCGCACAGCGAAAGACGCGGGCATAGATACGGTGCTGACCGCCCACACCCGCCGCGACCAGGCCGAGACGGTGCTGATGCGGTTGCTGCGCGGTGAAGCCGTGCTGAGCGGCATCGCCCCACGCTGGGGTGGGGTGGAGCGCCCGCTGCTGGGGGTAGCGCGTGAGGAACTGGAAGCCTACTTGCGCGCGCTGGGACAGGACTGGCGTGAAGACTCCACCAACGCAGACACCGCCCTGACCCGCGCATGGCTGCGGCTGGAAGTGCTGCCGCTGCTGCGCTCCCGTTTTCCGGCGGCCGAAGAGGCGCTGTCTGGCCTGGCCGGCCGCGCCGCCGAGGACGAGGCGGTGCTGTCTGGCCTGGCCGCCGCCATTGGGCCGCACACGCCCCTGGTGGGGCAGCCGCCGGCGGTGCTGCGCCGCTGGCTGCGCGCCGAACTGGATCGGGCTGGCCTGGCGGTGCGTGCCGGGCAGCTTTCTGCCCTGGCCGGGGCACTGGCGGCAGGGGAGACCCGGCACCTGACCCTGCCACACGGACAGCCGGCGAGTGTGACGGGTGGGCGGCTGGTGCTTCCCGGAACCCGGCCGGACTGGGCCGCGCCCGACTTCGCCTTTCCGCCGGACTGGCAGCTGCGCACCCCCCAGCCGGGCGACCGTATCCGGCTGAGCGGGGGCACCCGCCGCCTGAGCGACGTGCTGGCTGAGGCCCGCGTGCCCCGCGCCTGGCGCCCGCAGGTGCCGCTGCTGGCATCGGCGCAGGGGGTGCAGTGGGTGGGTCTGACCCCGCCAGTATGGGCGGCAGGGGCCCGCGAGAGGACCGGCTGGCACGACCCGCTGTGGGAAGGCATGGAAGCGGCCCTGACCCAGGCCAGGGCTGCGGCAGCCGTGCAGGAGGTGCCGGTGGGCGCTGCCGTGCTGGACCCGGCAGGTGCGGTGGTGGGCCTGGGCCGCAACCGCAGCCGTGAGCGCGGTGACATGACCCGCCACGCCGAGCTGGAAGCGCTGCGTCAGGCGGCCTCTGCGCTGGGGACCCCGTACCTGAGCGGCTGCACGCTGGCCGTGACCCTGGAGCCCTGCCCCATGTGCCTGGGGGCAGCGCTGGAAGCCCGCGTAGGCCGCATCGTGTATGGCGCCGCCAACCCCCGCGCCGGAGCACTGGGCGGAGTTCACGACCTGCTGGGCCACCGCTGGGGCGTGCGGCCACAGGTGCAGGGCGGCTACCGGGCCGGCGAGTGTGCAGGGCTGCTGAAAAAAGCTTTCGCAGAATTCCGCCGCCAGGACTGAGTCCGGGTTCAGTCGGCCGCGTTGCCTGCTGCGCTTTCCACGCCGGCGAACTCGGCCAGTTCCCCGGCGTCCGGCCGCTGGAACCAGCCTTCCCACTCGTGCAGCTGCTCACGCGACACCTGAAAGGGGTGCTCGCCGCCCGCGTTACGCTCTTCCAATCGCTGCCACAGCTCGTCCAGCGGCAGGTCCAGCACATGCAGCTGCACTGCGGCGCCCAGCTGCTGCGCCCGCTCACGGTACAGGCCGCGTTCCTGCGGCGACCACAGGCCGTAGTCCAGCACCACGTCCACCCCCAGCTCCAGCGCCCGGTGGGCCACCGACCACAGCAGCTCGCGCTCCAGCAGGCCGCGTTTGCCGTCTATGTCGTCCACACCGAACAGCGGTTTCATCCACTCGTCGGGGGTCAGGCGCAGGGCGCCGGCACGTTCCAGGCGGCGGGCAAGTGTCGTTTTGCCTGCTCCCGGCAGGCCGACCAGCAGGTGCAGGGTGGGCATCAGAAGGCCGATGATACGGGGCTGACACAGGTGGTGCAAGGGCGCCATGTGGAGAGGAGTGCTCCGCTCACCCATCCGCCCATCCGTCTGGGCATGCCTCCCTCCGGCTCCTGCCATTTCCCCTACACTGGGGGCACCGGAAAACATGTTCCCTGGTGTGGCTGGCTGCCTTACCTCACCCCGTTCCTGCTGGCCTGCCGCTTCCGGTCAAAGGAGAGTCGCTATGAACAAAGCAGTGATGGTTTCCGCCCTGGCCCTCGCTCTGGGAGCCTGCGCCCCCATGACGTCCGACCCCAACGTCCTCACCCTCGGTGTGGCCACCGACGCGGCGAACGGCCAGTATCTGACCGGCGCAGGCGGCCAGACCATCTACACCTTCAAGAACGACACGGCCAACCAGAGCGCCTGCATGGGCCAGTGCCTGACCAACTGGCCGGCGGTCACGGCCAGCTCCGGCGTACAGATTCCTCCTGAGCTGCGCGGCAAGCTGGCAGTGATTCGCCGCGCCGACGGGGTCGAGCAGCTGACCTACAACGGCATGCCGCTATACTACTGGGCCAAGGGCACGGCCCCCGGCGACGTGAGCGGCAACGGCGTGAACGACGTCTGGATGCTGGCGCGGCCCTAGGGCAGCCACTCTGAAGGCCGGAAAGTTGGGGGAGGGCCTCCGCTTTCCGGCCTTTTTCCAATTCTGGAGTGCGGGAACGTCACGGATGTTAGCGACGGACAAGCGGCCTGCAAAGCGTGGCAGTCGCACGGCCAGATCGCGCCCAGCCGAAAGAGAAAATGGTCGCTCCCTGCCGAGGTAAAGGGCCGCAGCGCGAGCGTGGCTCACCCGGGAAATTGAGTATCCAGCCGCGGGATCAGTTTAGTAGACACTCAATTTCACCGGAGTGCAGTCGGGTGAAGTTGGGCCGCATCTGCTGAGTGGCGTAGCTATCCGTCTAAGGGCAGCGGACTTTTGGCTTGGTGAGATAGGCGAGCAGCCTTGCCCTGTACCCCTCGGAATGCTAGGCTCTAATTATTCGGTAGTTGGCGAAATACCGAAAAAGGAGCCCAATGAACGAGGTATTTAAAGCACTGGCTGACCCCACGCGGCGCGAAATCTTGCGCGTCCTGCGCGGGGGGCAGCGGAGTGCGGGCGAACTGGCCGAGCTTTTTCCTCTTGCCAAAAGCACGCTCAGTGGACATTTCAGTGTGCTGAAAGCGGCCGACCTGGTGGAGACTGAGCGGCAGGGCACGGCCATTATCTACCGCCTGAACACCACCGTCTTTCAGGATGCGATGACACATGTGCTGGACCTCTTTCAACCTGCCGAGACAGCGGAACTGTCCAAGGAGGCCAAGCCCACATGAAGCTTGTGAACTGGATACTGGCCCTGCTGCCCTACGCTCTCGCCCTTGCTCTGGCGACCTACGCTCTGCCGCACATGCCTGCGCAGCTGCCTACCCACTGGGGGCCAAGTGGTGAGCCGGACGCCTGGGGAAGCGCGGCTCAGGCGCTTTACCAGATGCCCATGCTGCTGCTTCCGGGCAGCCTACTCGTGCTGAGCATCGGCCAATTTTCTCGCCAGGACAGAGACAATGCGCCTATATTTTTTCTGGTTGCTTTGGGACTGGGCCTCCTGGCCCTGATTGAGACGGCGCACCTCGTGTTCAGCTGGGACAGCGTGAAGACCAGCTTGGTCAGCCTGGGCGGTCTCTTCGCCTTGATAGGCAACGGCATGGGCAAGCTCAAGCCCAGTGCGTTCGCGGGGCTACGTACCCCTTGGGTTTACCTGAGCCGCCGCGCCTGGCACGCCAGTCAGCGCCGCACGGGCCTATGGCTTACGGTCTACGGCCTGCTTCTCGCGCTGCCTGCGCTTGTGCTGCCGCGTGAATATCTGGTGCCTGTTTTCTACCCTGGCCTGATGACAGTGGGTGGGTTGGGCCTGGTTGGTGGGCTGGCTTACGCCTCTTACCTTGACTACAGGAAGGACCCTGACCCGCAGCCGACTAACCTGGGGCCGCGTCCGCAAGCTTGAGGGCCGCCATAAGAAAAAAGCCCGCCACCCTGGGGAGGGGCAGCGGGCCTTTTTCCCATCAACTATCAACCATCAACTGAACTGCTTCAGCACCCCCTCCAGCCTTTCCTTCTGCTTCCCGAAGTCCTCCACGCGCCTCCGCTCTTCCTCAATCACTTCGGCGGGGGCGCGGGCCACGAAGCCTTCGTTGCTCAGCTTGCCCTGCGCCTGCTTGATTTGCTTGTCGAATTCGGCCAGGCGTTTTTTCTGCTTGCCCAGCCACTCGTCCACGTCTACCGTGCCTTCTAGCGGCACGCGCACGGTCACGCCCTGTTCCACCTGGCTGAGGGTGCGGCCTTCCAGCGTGTCTACCAGGTCCACGCGGGCCATCTGCCCCACCACGCGGGCGTTTTCAAGCACCACGTCTTTTAGGTCGCCTTCCACCACCACATTCAAGCGGTCTTGCGGGGCCAGGCCCAGCTCGTTTTTGAGGCTGCGGGCGGCATTCACGGCGGCGCGTAGGGCGTCAAAAGCGCGGGTGGCTTCGGCGTCGTGCAGGGTGTCGTCGGCTTTGGGCCACTCGGTCAGGGCAAGCTGGCCTTCGTAGCCCAGCGCGGCGTACAGCTCGGAGGTGATGAACGGCATAAAGGGGTGCAGCAGTCCCAGAATCTGCGCCAGCACGGCTTTCAGCACGCGGCCTGTTTGCACGTCGCCCGCTTCCAGCGCAGGTTTGCTGGCCTCGATGTACCAGTCGCAGAACTCGTCCCAGGCAAAGGCGTACAGCGTGCGAATCGCCGCGCCGATGTCCAGCTCGTCCAGTTGGGCGCTGGCTTCGGCGCTCACGGCGCTCAGGCGGCTGATGATCCAGCGGTCGGCCAGCGACAGCTTGCCACTCGCGGCCAGCTCACGCAGCGCGCCAGCGGGGTCTTCCTGCGGCAGGTACACGCCGTCCAGCCGCAGCAGGGCGAAGCGGGTAGCGTTCCACAGCTTGTTGGCAAAGTTGCGGCCCTGCTCGAAGCGGCGGTCGTCGTGGCGGATGTCTTGCCCGCCCGTGCTGAGGAAAGTAAAGGCGAAGCGGCAAGCATCCACCCCGTACTGGTCAAACAGCTCCAGCGGGTCAATGCCGTTGCCCTTGCTCTTGGACATCTTCTGGCCCTTGCTGTCCAGATACAAGCCGTGCAGCATGATGTCCTTGAAGGGGGCCTGCCCGGTGTGCTCGTAGGCGGCCATCTGCATCCGCGCCACCCAGAAGAACAGGATGTCGTAGCCCGTCACCAGCACCGAAGTGGGGTAGAACTTGCGGTAGTCGGGGGCGTCCGTGTCGGGCCAGCCCAGCGTAGAAAAGGGCCACAGGTTGGAGCTGAACCAGGTGTCGAATACGTCAGGGTCGCGGGTCAGCTTCAGGTGCGCGTAGCGGGGGTCCTGGTCGCAGTCAAGGTCAGGGTTGTCCCTGTCGGGCACATAGACATTGCCCTCCTCGTCGTACCAGGCGGGAATCTGGTGGCCCCACCACAGCTGCCGGGAGATGTTCCAGTCGCGGATATTTTCCAGCCAGTCGCGGTTGATTTTCTCGTGACGGGCGGGGGTCAGGCGCATGTCGCCGTCGTCCAGGCCCTTCAGTACGCGCTCGGCCATCGGCTTCACGTTCACGAACCACTGCTCGGAGATGATGGGTTCTACCGGCACTTTGGTGCGTTCGCTCAGGCCAATCGCGGTCTTGTGGTCCTTTTCTTCCAGCAGGTCGCCGCCTTCACGCAGCGCCCGCACCACCGCTTTACGGGCCTCGAAGCGCTCCAGGCCCTGAAACTCGGCGGGTACAAGGTCGCCTGCCAGGTTGCCTGCCAGGTCAATCACGCTGGGGCGCATGAGATTGTGCCGCTCGCCCACTTCAAAGTCGGTGGGGTCGTGCGCGGGGGTAATTTTCAGGGCACCTACGCCGAAGTCCATTTCCACCGCTTCATCGGCAATGATGGGAATGAAGCGCTCGGTGAGCGGAATCCGCGCTTTCTGGCCCACCAGATGGCGGAAGCGCTCGTCTTCGGGGTGCACGGCAATCGCTTGGTCGGCAAAGATGGTTTCGGGGCGCACCGTCGCCACGCGGATTTCGCCCGCTTCGCCGTTGCTGGCGGCTGCGCCCGCGTCTGCCAGCTTGTAGGACAGGGTGTACATCTTGCCCTGGCGCTCCTCGCGGTCAATTTCCAGCTCGCTGAGGGTGGTCTGCGAGACGGGGTCCCAGTTCACCATGCGCTCGCCTCGGTAGGCCAGCCCGTCGTGGTACAGGTCCACGAACTGCTTACGCACAGCGCGGCTGAGGCCCTCGTCCATCGTGAAGCGCTCGCGGGTCCAGTCGGCACTCACGCCCAGGCGGGTCAGTTGGTTCAGAATCGCGCCGCCGTACTGCTCTTTCCACTCCCAGACTTTTTCCAGAAACTTCTCGCGGCCCAGCTCGTGGCGGTCGGTGCCCTGCGCTTTCAGCTCGCGCTCCACCATCACCTGCGTGCTGATCCCTGCGTGGTCCATGCCCGGCAGGTACAGCGCCTCGAAGCCCGCCATGCGCTTGTAACGGGTCAGGGTGTCAATCAGGGTGTTGTCCAGCGCGTGGCCCAGGTGCAGGTTGCCGGTCACGTTGGGCGGCGGAATCACGATGGTAAAGGGGGGTTTGGGGCTTTCCGCATCGGCGCGGAAAGGCTGCTCACGCCAGAGCTTGGCCCACTTCGGCTCGATTTGGCTGGGGTCGAATTGGGTGGGGAGGGCGGAAGTGTTTTGAGTGGGGTCGGTCATGGGTGCTCCTTGGGAGGTCTAAGGGTTTAAGAGTCTGAGGGTCTAAGGGTCGCTTGTTGGAGGTAAGGCAGCGCCGCGTCCATCTCCCAGTCCAACCCAGGGTCTGCGAGGTCGGCCCAGCGGAAGGAAAATAGATGCCCGTCGGCGTGGTGCTGCCAGGTGTCGGAGAGGTCGTAGGGGGCAGCAAAGGCGTAAGCGTGACAGACCTGCCGCGTGAAGCGGTGCGGCAACTGTGCCTCCCACAGGTACGAGCAGAGGTACTGCGGCCCGCTCAAGTGCAGCCCCGACTCCTCCCGCAGCTCACGGATGGCCGCAGCTTCGGGCGTTTCGCCTGCCTCTATGCCGCCTGCTGGTACTTGCACGCCTGCGCTGCCGTCGGGCACGTGGTCAAACACCAAGAGCTTCTGCCCACGCACCACGAAACACAGGACTTTCTCGCGTAAGCGCCGTGCGGCAGCGTCCGCCCTGGCCTCGGCCTGCGTAGCATAAAAGGTAATCACGGCTCTGCCTCCTTTCCAAACGGTAAAAACCAAACGCCTCGCCCGCCCAGAGTGATTTCTGGTCTGCGGACGAGACGTAGACGTTCGGTCAGTTATCCCGCGTTACCACCGCGCTTCCTGCACAGGCGTGCAGGCACTCGTGACGCGCTGTGTCGGGCGCACCCGGACGGGTCTACTCTCCCCAGTATCCATCTTGCGGGGCTTTCTTCCGACGTGCTCGTGGGTGACTTTCTTCGGGGCGTACCCATTCAGGCTTGCAGCCACGGCCTGAACTCTCTTGGGGGCACGGTGGGCCGAATACTCTCCCAGTCGTTGCTGGGGAGCATTGTAGCGACAAGGGCAAGGCGGCGGCTAGTCCCTTATTCATCGCCAAACCGCCGCACATCACGCCGGAGCAGCGGCAACAGGCTGGCTACAAGTGCCAACAGGCCCAAGCTCGCCAGGAGTTGCCCTGCTGGAACTTGCCCTGCCAGATGTCCGAAGAGCACGATGCTCAGCGGGGCTACGCTTTGCGCGAGCATCCGCCGCACCGCGAATACGCGGCCCTGAAGGTCAGGCGGAATTTGGGTTTGCAGGACAACACCAAGGTGCGTGTCGGCAACGGGTAAAGTGAACACGAACAGGCCCATCATGGCGGCGGTTAGCCAAAGCGAATGGCTCAGGCCGTACACGATTTGCGCGGCGCTGCTCACAGCACACAACCCAAAAATCAACCAGCCTCGCCCGCGGTTCAGGCCGCCCCACACCGTCATCAAAGCGGCTCCCAGTAGACCGCCCACCGCCGTCACGGTGCCAATCAGGGCGAGTCCTGCCGCCACACTCAGCCCATGTCGTGCCAAGTCTGCTGCCAGTTGTTCGCGCACCAGCAAAGGCTCTAGCGGAGCCAGTGGCGCGGCCGCGAAATTGAGCGCCGCGAAGGTCAAAAATGTGACCAGCAGGGCGGGCCGCTCACGGATGAACTGCCAGCCTGCTGCGCCCTCTGCCAGCAGACCGGGCGACTTTTCTGCGGCGCGGCGTGGCGTAGGCGGCACGTGCACCAGGAAAAGGAGCGAAGCCGCGATGAAAAAGGACGCGGCATCCAGCGCGAAGGCCGTCCCCAGACCATGCCTTCCTCCTCGGAACAGCAGTGCCGCCGCCAAACTTGGGGCGAGAAGGCCTGCACCTGTCCAGAGACTTTGCATCATCGCATTGGCCCATGCCAGGTGGCGCTCTGGCACAAGAAGGACATAAGACGCGCTCAATGCCGCGCCGTGAACGCTGCTACTCATGGCTGTCAGTGCAATTAGCAGGTAAAGGGCAGGCAAGCTCAGGGCCCCCGTAAAGGCCAGCAGCGCGACCACGCTGCACAGCACGCCGCTGGTCAGGTCGGCGGCCCGCATCAGCCAGCCTCTTGGGTAGTGGTCCGCCCAAATGCCCGCGATAGGGGCAGCCAGGATGCCTGAGAGTACATACGACAAGCTCAGCAGTGTGAGTGCCGAAGCCAGCGCGGGTTTGTCGGCAGACAGGGGAAAACGCACCGTTGCCAGCCACATGGTCGCTACGGTGAAAGACAGTGCGCCGCCAAGCACCGAGAGGGCTTGACCCACCCATAGCAGTAAAAAAGGCCGAAAGCTGGTTGGAGGCAAATAAGGAGAAATAGAGTCTTGCATATCGTCACCGTGCGGTAAACCGCTGATAAATGACGACGGGCGGGCCGCGTCAAGGCGCGCGGCCCACCCTAGGTGGAATCAGCCTGCACCTCACGTCCAAACATCAACCCGCCCGCCGCCTGAAAAGGGGCGGAGGCGTATTGTTCTTAAGGACGCGAGGTTTTATTCGAATAAGAGCATCTTGTGTTTCTCCGCTTGGCTGGGCTGGGTCCAGGCCCTGCTTCCCTTCCCGCGCAGGCTCTCAGCCTCGGCCTGCGCTCTCTGTGGGGGTGCTGTGGGTACTCCTCCCAGTCGTTGCTGGGGCGCATTGTAGCGCTTCACTGGCGTGTGCTCCAGCCAGCAGAGAACTGTCAGGGCAACTCCCGTAGACTGGGGAGCATGATTGCTGGCAACTTCGCGGTGTTCCCCTTCCTGTCAGTCCTGCAAATGCTTATGGCGTCGGGACACAGTGGCCGGCTGGACATTCGGAGCCGGGCCCGCACTGGGCAGCTGTGGCTGCGCGAAGGCACCATCGTGCATGCCTGCGCCGGACAGCTGGAAGGCGAGAGTGCCATGCAGCTGCTGACTACCACCGAGGACGGCGAATTCCACTTCGGCGGTTCGGAGGCCGCACCGGGGGAAACCTTGCTGCTTTCGGGCGACCTGGCACTGCGCCAGCTGTTCCAGGAAGCCGAGGCCTGGAAACCGCTGCTGGCCGAATACAGTGACTGGTCCCGGCCGTTCGACTTTACCGACCAGTGGAGTGGCCGTCTGCCTGTCGGCCGCCGGCAGTTTCAGGTACTGCGCGGGGTAGAGCGTGGCCTGACCATCAGCGAGATGGTCGACCAGGGCGGGCTGGCCCCCCGGATGCTGCTGGGCACCTTGCAGCAGTTCCAGCAGGCAGGGCTGATTGCTCCCCGCCACTGAAGCTGCCGGCGCCCATCCGGCACGCGCCCCCTATCCCGAGAACTGTTTTAGCGGCTGAATTCCCGGTCCAGCCACTCGCGGCGTCCGCCCTCGGCCTCCAGAGCGGGGCCGGCCTGTGCCCTGAAGCGCTCGGCGGCAGCCTGGGCCTCGGTAGGGCTGACCCCGTAAGCGGCGGGGTCATGCAGAATGCGGCGCAGCAGCGGGAAAACCGGCGTGGCCGCATGCCGCTGCCCGGCCACGTCCACATCGGCGGCCCAGTGCAGCACCCAGTCCAGCGCGTACAGTGCGGGGTCCAAACCGCACGAGCGCGGCACCGGCACTGCGGGCAGACTGGGAAACGAGATGCTCTGTTCGCTCATTGCAGGGCTTCCAGTGCAAAACCACGCTTGGCTTCCTTCAGCCGCGCAAAGGCCACATTCGGGTCGTGCGGCGGGCAGATGATGGCCCCTTCTTCGAACCACTCGGGCAGGTACTTCTTGCGGGTTTCCAGGCAGGTGACCGGGTACAGGTCGTAGCCCATCACATAAGGGTAGGGGGCGTGTGCAGTGGTTGCCACCAGGTCGGCCGGGTACACTAGCATCTCGCCGCCCGAGCGCAGCACCACGCCCTGCTGGCCCAGGTTGTGCCCCGGCAGCGGCAGCACGGTGACCCCCGGCACGATTTCGGCCTCGCCGTCCACCACGTCGAACAGCCCCGCGTCGGCAATCGGTTCAAAGTAGGCCGCGATATAGCTGGCCCGGCTGCGCTCGTGGGCGTGCCGGGCGTCGTGCAGCTCCTGCCCCTGCACCACGTAGCGGGCGTTCGGGAAGGTAGGCTCGCCGGCTGGGGTCACGTTGCGCCCGGCGTGGTCGAAATGCAGGTGGGTGTTGATGACGATGTGGATGTCGTCGGGGCTAAGGCCCACCTCGCCCAGTCCCCGGAACACGGTTTCATCGCGGTCCAGGGCGTACATCGTCTCGAACTTTTCGCCGCCCTGGTCCCAGAATCCCGTTTCCACCAGGATGTTTTTGCTGCCTATCTGAATCAGCAAAGGATTGATACGCAGCGCAATCCGGTTCAGCTCGTCGGCGGGGTTCAGCTCGTTCCACAGCACCTTGGGAATGGTGCCGAACATCGCGCCGCCGTCCAGGCGAAAGCAGCCGTCGGTCAGGGTGGTGACGGTCGCGTCTCCCACCCGCTTCTGGGTTGTCCATGACATGGGGGGATTATAGGCGCCGGGCAGGCGAGAGGAGCGGCAAGCAGATGCAGAGCGGGCCAGTCTGCCACGAAAAATCCCCCACGCCGTGTGGGGGACTTCTTCGCTCATCTTCAGACCTGCGCTTCGGTGCGCGGAGCCTCGTGCTCCTTGCCGAGTTCGTCGGCGTCCAGCTCCACCTGAGCGTTGGGGTCGTTGTACATCGCTTCGTCCAGCACGCCTTCGCGCTTCGCCATGATGGCGGTCACGGCGGCGTCGCCGGTGATGTTGACGGCGGTGCGGGTCATGTCCAGCAGGCGGTCAATCCCGATAATCATGGCGATGCCTTCGACCGGCACGCCCACCTGCGTCAGCACGGTTGCCAGCATGACCAGGCCCACGCCCGGTACGCCTGCCGTGCCCACCGAGGCCAGCACGGCCATGATGACCACGGTGCCCAGCTGCGCCAGCGTCAGGTCAATGCCGTACACCTGCGAGATGAAAATCACGGCCACGCCCTGCATGATGGCAGTGCCGTCCATGTTGATGGTGGCGCCCAGCGGGATGGTAAAGCTGGAAATCTGGTTGGGCACCCCCAGCGCTTCGCGGGCCGTGCGCAGGTTCACCGGAATGGTGGCGTTGGAGCTGGAGGTGGAAAAGGCGAACAGCATGGCAGGCCGCATCTTTTTGATAAAGGTGAACGGGTTCAGACCGCTGAACAGCCTCAGCAGCAGCGGGTAGCTCACGAACAGGTGAATCAGCAGCACCACCAGCACGGTCATGAAGTACTTGAGCAGCGGCGCGAGGCTCTCGAAGCCCAGTTTGGCGACCACCCCGGCCATCAGCGCGAAGACCCCGATGGGCGCGAACACCATCACGATGTTCACGATTTGCATCACCACATGGTTCCAGTCCTCGAACGCAGCCTTGATGCGCTCGCCGGGTTTGCCCGACAGCATGATGGCCAGGCCCAGCAGGATGGCGAAGAAGATGATTTGCAGCATGTTGCCTTCGGCCAGCGCGGCCACCGGGTTGCTGGGGATGATACCCACCAGCACCTCGCTGACCGGCGGGGCCTGGGGAGCCTCATAGCCGCTGGGCATAGCCATATTGACGCCCAGGCCGGGGTTCACGATTTTGGCCCCGACCAGCGCCAGCACGATGGCGAACGCGGTGGTCGCCAGGTAAAACAGCATGGTGCCCACGCCCAGGCGGCCCAGCTTGGCCGGGTCGGACAGCGAGGTGGTGCCCACCACCAGTGACACGAACACCAGCGGCACGACCAGCAGCTTGAGCGCCGACATGAAGAGGTTGCCGATGGTGCCGAACACCTGCGTGTTGATGGTGGTCAGGAACGGCAGCGAGGGGGCCAGAAAGTTGAACAGCAGGCCCACAAGCAGGCCGGCAATCAGCGCAGCCAGAATCTGGGTGCTCAGAGACAGGTTTCTCCATGCATTCATACATGCTCCTTAGGTGAGGTCCGGGCGTCGGGTCAGTTGGGGACCAGGCCGGGGGAAATGGTGGGGAGTGGAGGCGGGTCAAGGTCGGACCGGCACGGCAATCCGGCAGCGGACACTCTTGGGGGGGGGACTTCCGGCGGGCGCATCTGGTGCGGTGGGCAGGCCCGGAACCGGGAACAAGCCCAGCCAAAGCAGAAGCGGAACGTTCTGCCGGTGTGCTGCTGTCTTCCGCCCCCTGGCAGTGACAAGCTGGTCAGAAGCGCAAGGATATACGGAAAGTAGGGTTACTATGCGGGAGTGCTGGCCCCGCTGTCAATTTGGCGGCCTGGGTTAGCTGCTTAAGTTGGCTGCCTGCCCAGCAGAACCCCCGCTGCCCATAGGTCGGGGCAGCGGGGGAAGGGTGCAGCAGTTGCTGGCGCGGAGGGTCAGGGCTGGGTGGGCGCGGGAGCTGGAGGAGGTGCGGACTGTCCAGGGGCCGGCTGTGGCAGCTCCTGGGTCTCTTCTCCGTCTTTCTCGTGGGCGCTCTCGCGTTCCTTTTTGGCTTCCTCGGCGGTCATCTGCAAGTCCTTGCTCACGCTGCCGGTGCGGAAGTATTCCAGGGCGGCGCGCAGCTGGCGGTCGCTTTCCAGGTCCACGGTGGCCTGCCCCTGCACGGCGCTGCGTTCACGGTGCGGATAGTCTCCGATGTAGCGGAACACACCGTCGCTGTCGGCCTTGGCCTTCACTTCCTGGCCGTCTACGACCAGGGTCAGCTCGGTGCCGGGCTTCACGCCGCTGCCGGCGAAGTTCAGCGGAATGGGGAAGCGGGTGTCCTTGACCAGAATGTCGGGCAAGATGCCTTCTTTGTTGATGTGGCGGCCATTGGGAGTCACCCACTCGCTGTTGACGATGGCAGCGCGGCCCCCATCGGCGGTATTGAGCACGGCCTGTGCTACGCCCTTGCCGAAGGTCTTTTCGCCGATGACCGTGGCCCGCTTCACATCTTGCAGCGCCCCGCTCACCACTTCCGAAGCGCTGGCACTGTTGCGGTTCACCAGCACCACCAGCTTGCCCTGATAGTCGCCGGCGCTGGCCCCGGCTTCGCCGTACAGGCGGCTGCGGCCGTCTTTCTGCTGCAGCGAAACGATGGGGCCTTTTTGCATGAACTGATCGGCCACGTCCACGCCGGCATTCAGCAGGCCGCCGCCGTTGTCGCGCAGGTCCAGAATCAAGTGGGTCACGCCGCGCGCCTTCATCTCCTGCACCGCTGCACGGAACTGCTCGGAGGCCCGCTTGTTGTAGAAGCTGGTCAGGGCGATGTAGCCCACGCCGCCGTCCAGCACCGCCGTTTCCACGCTGACGTTGGACACCGCCTTGCGCTTCATGGTGACGGTGTAGGGGGTGCCGCTGCGTGAAAAGGTCACCGTGACCGGCGTGCCCGGTTTGCCGCGGACCAGCTTGACCAGGTCGTTGGTGCTGGTGCTCCGCACGTCCTTGCCGTCCACTTCCAGAAACACGTCGCCCATGCGGACCCCGGCGGCCGACGCTGCGCCGCCCTGGTACACGGTGCCTACGCGCACGCCTTTGCCGCTGCGGTCGCCTTCCAGCACCACGCCGATGCCGTAGAACTCGCCCTCCAGGTTGGCCGCGTCAATCTCGTTGTCGGCGGGTTCCTCGTAGTAGGTGAATTCGTTGTCTAGCGCTCCCAGGGCACCCTGGATAGCGCCGCGCATCACGGCGTCCCGGTCTACCTCGTACAGGTAGTTTTGCTCCAGGAAGTTCAGGACCTGTATGAAGCTGCGGCCGGAAGAGGTCCGCAGCAGGTCGGCCGCCGAGTAGCCTGACATCTGGGCGTAACCGACTGCGGCAGTGCCGGTCAGCGCACCCGAAAGGAGCAGTACCTGGTTTCTGTTCACCTGCCCAGTGTAAGCGCCCTGGGTTAGTGGGCGGTAAGCGCCGGGCCGGAAAGAACGCCGTGACTTCCCGGCCGCTATCCTGTGGCCCGTGACAGGAACGGTCCCGCCCATGATTCACTTTGACCAGGTGTCCTTGCAGTATCCGTCTACCCGGACGCTGGCCCTCAACCGGATCAGCACCGAAGTGGCACGCGGCGAGTTCGTGTACCTGATTGGGCACTCCGGAGCTGGCAAGAGCAGCTTCATGAGCCTGCTGCTCAAGCGGGCGCTGCCCACTGCCGGTGAGGTGCGGGTGGCCGGCGAGCCGCTGGGGCGCTACCGGGGCGGGCGGGTGTCGGTGCTGCGCCGGCGCATGGGCATCATCTTTCAGGAGAACATGCTGCTGCCGCAGCTGACGGCCTACCAGAACGTGGCCTTTGCGCTGCGCGTGACTGAAGCGCCGCGTGTGTCCTCGCTGGGCAGCTGGAACGAGCGGGTGGGTACGGCGCTGCGGCTGGTGGGCCTGGAACACAAGCGGGCCGCGCTGCCGCACCAACTGTCGCAGGGTGAGCAGCAGCGGGTGGCGATTGCCCGCGCTGTGGTGGGCGCTCCTGCGCTGCTGCTGGCCGATGAGCCGACCGGCAACCTCGACCCGGAAAACAGCCGTGACGTGCTGCGCGTGCTGGAACGGGTCAACGAGAGCGGCACCACCGTGCTGGTGGCCACCCACGCCCGCGAACTGGTGGAGTCTCGCCGTCACCGCACCCTGACCCTGCGCCGGGGCGAGCTGGTCCGTGACGACGCAGGCGGGGGGTATCAGCTGTGAACCGTGCCGCCTCGGCCCTAAGAGAGCACCTGCAGTCGGCGCTGGCGTCCATGCGGGCCAACCGCACGGCGGTTCTGTCTACCCTGACCACCATCACCCTGACCCTGCTGGTGCTGGGGGGGGTGCTGCTGGCCGGCCAGAACCTGAACCGCACCCTGGCGGGCCTGGAACGGCAGGTGGAAGTGGCTGCCTTTCTGGAGCCGGGCGCCGACGGTGAGGCGCTGCTCAGGCACGCTCAGGGCATGGCCGGTGTGGCGCAGGCCGAACTGCTGAGCCCCGAGCAGGTGCTCGCCGAAATGACCCGCGACTATCCCTACACGGCCGAGGCCGCGCAGCTGGCCGGCAACCCCTTTCCGGCCACCTTGCGCCTGCGGGTGACCAGTGTGGACCAGACCCGCGTGGTGGCTGCCGCCGCCGAGCTGCTCAGGGGAGTGGAGTCGGTGGAATTCGGCGCCGGCTACGTGGACCGGGCGCTGGGTACGCTGCGGGCGCTGCGGGCAGCAGGCGGGCTGCTGATTGGCCTGCTGCTGGGCGGCACGCTGTTCAGCATCCTGAACGCCGTGCAGGTGAGCATGTACGCCCGCCGGGGCGAAATCAACGTGATGCGGCTCCTGGGAGCGCGGCGCTCTTTCGTGCAGGGGCCGCACCTGCTGGAAGGGCTGCTGCTGGGTCTGGGAGGGGCCGGGCTGGCGGGCCTGATTCTGCTGCCGCTGTCCAGCTTGCTGACCAGCCGCGCCGCCGAGCTGGTGCCGGCGCTGCCGCTGCTGCAGGGCACCGGGCCGCTGCTGACCCTGTGGCTTCAGCTGGCTGCGCTGGGGGCGGGAGTGGGCCTGCTGGGCGGCTGGCTGGCGTCGGGCCGCTACCTGCGGGAGCTGGAATGAGGCGCCGGGTGCCTGGCCGCCGGCGACCAGTGCTGGCGCTGCCGAGTCTGGTCCTGCCGAGTCTGGCACTGCTAAGTCTGCTGGGGCTGCCGCTGTGGGCTTTGGCGCAGAGCGCAGCGCCGAGTGCAGACCCCTTGCAGCAGCAGCTGGAGCAGCAGCGGGCGGTGGGCGAGCGGCAGCGCGCCCTGCTGGCCCAGATTCGCGGGTCGTTCGCTTCGCTGAGTAGCGAGGAGCAGGCCACCCTGGCGGGGCTGGACCGGCTGAACGCCGATATTGACCGGCTGCGGGGGCAAGCGGGGCTGCTGGACTTGAAGCTGCGCCAGACCGAAGCCCGCCTGGGCGTGACTGGACGCGACATCCTGGCGCTGCAGTCCAGGGTCGCGGAGCTGCGCGGCAGTGTGGCGCTGAACCTGAACGCGCTGTACCGCGAACGCACCGGCGAGTATCTGGCGCTGCTGGCCCAGGCTCAGACCCTACCCGAGCTGATATTGCGGCTACGCTGGGCCAACTACGCGGGCGAGCGGCAGGTGGCGCTGATTCGTGAACTGGACCGCGAGGCCGGCCGCCTGCAGGGCGAGCTGGCTGCCCAGCAGCAGGCCCGTGCCGAGCTGCAAACCCTGCAAAAGCAGCGTCAGGCGGCACTGGCCGAGCTGTCGGACCGGCAGACGCAGGCCCAAGCGCTGCTGGGCGAGCTGCGCCGCACGGCGGCCGGTCAGCGGCTGCTGCAGCTGCAGGGACAGGCCGAACTGGCACAGACCGGGCAGAACATAGACACGCTGCTGGACGCGGCAGTGCGCCAGCAGGAGGGGCTGGCGGCCCAGCGTCGGCGCGAGCTGGAAGCCCAGCGCCAGCGTGAAGCCGAGACGGCGGCGCGGCTGCGGGCGGCGGAGAAAGTGGGGGCAGCCGGCGGGCCGTCACAGGTTGCGCCGGTTCAGTCGGCAGCCGCCCGGCCTGGGGCAGCTGCGGCGCCCACAGCCCAATCACCAGCAGCCCAACCCTCGGCAGCTCGGCCGACAGCTTCCCGGTCGGCGGCTCCAGCTCCGGCAACGGCTGCCCCTGCCAGCCCGGCCCCGGCTGTCGCCCAGTCCACGGCCCCGGCGCGCCAATCTGTAGCGCCCCAGGCCCCAGCTGCCCAGGCCCGGCCACCGGCTGCGTCCACACCAGCTGTACTGTCCTCCGCGCCTGCGGCGGCCGGCAGCGACCCCGTGCAGACCGTCCCGCAGCAATCGGCCTTGCAGGAGCCTGCTTTGCCCACGCCGCAGCAGCTGACCGAAGCCCGCACCCAGGCCGAGGCGCAGGTGCAGCTGACCGAGGCGCAGTTGGCCCCACTGCGTGGGCGCTTGGACGCACTCGCCTTTCCGCTGCCCGGCGGTCAGGTCAGCGAGGGCTACACCCCCGAAAGCCCCTGGGCCGTCATTCGCGCCGGGGGCGAGCGGCAGGCCAGAGCCGCCGGCGAGGGCGTGGTACTGGCTGTCACCTCGTTCAGTTCGCTGGGCTGGGTGGTGTTGCTGGACCACGGGGATGGGCTGGTCACGGCCTACCTGGGCCTGAATCAACCGGCAGTGCAGGTGGGTGAGCGTATCCAGCCGGGCGCACCCTTGGGCGAAATCGGCGGCAGCCCGGTGTTCGGCCCGGATGCGATGGCCTTCCAGGTCAGCCGGGTGGAAGGGGAGCGGCGCACGCCGTTGCCGTCGCCGTTTTAATGGGTTGAGGGTCTAAGGGCCTTAGGGGTAGGGGAGGCTGGGCTTTCTCCAACAGCTACGCTTCCCGCTGGGTCAGTGTTTCCATCAGTGCCAGAATTTGTCCCGCTGCTGCCTGGTCCGCAGCCTGGGCCAGCGCCCCACGCAGCAGGGCCAGCCCGCGCTCTGCTTCCTCGGCGGCGAAGGCCTGCGCGTAAGCCAGCGAGTCGCTCCCCCGCAGCCACTCCAGCAGGTCCTCAATGATGGCCGGGTCTTTGTCGGTACGGGGCCGGCGCATCTGGTCCAGGAAGATGTGCCGGCGCGTTTCGCGGGCGTGCTGGAGCCAGTGCAGCACCACCAGCGTGCGCTTGCCTTCCAGCAGGTCACCGCCGATTTCCTTGCCGTATTTGGCCGGGTCGCCGGTCAGGTTCAGCACGTCGTCTCGAATCTGAAAAGCGGTGCCTAGGGACAGGCCAGCCGCCTCAAAGTCGGGGTGTGGTGGCTGGCCTGCCGCCAATGCGCCCAGCCGCAGCGGGGTCACGATGGTATAAAAACCCGTTTTGAGGCGCACCATTTCCAGATAATCGGCGGGTTGCAGGTTCCACTCGCCGTGCTCCACCCAGCTCACGTCCAGGTGTTGTCCCTCGGCAGTGCGGTGAATCATGGTCAGGAATTCGCTGAAGCCTGCGTCCAACCCTGCTTTCTGTACCGCCGCCCACATGTAGGCGTGCAGTGCGTCGCCGGCGTTCAGCGCCAGCGGCACGCCGTGCAGCTTGTGCAGGGCCGGTGCCCCGCGCCGCTCGTCCGAGTCGTCCACGATGTCGTCGTGAATCAGCACCCAGTTCTGAAACAGTTCCAGCGCCGCCGCCAGCCACAGCGCCCGCTCCCAGCCCGCGCCGCCTTCCGCCAGCCCGTGCGCCTGCGCCGAGAGCAGCAGCAGCTCCGAGCGAATGCCTTTGCCGCCGCGCTGCGGGTAGTCGCGCAGCATGGCATAGAAGTCACGCAGTTCGGGGCGGGGAGCCGCCTCTGGCGTGGGCAGCAGCGACAGGGCCATATTTTGCAGTTGGGGACGCATTGGTAGTCAGTCTAGCGGCTGGTGCGGGCAGATGGCGGTATGAAAAAGGCGTGAGGGTGCCTCTCCTCACACCTGTGGACCAGCCCAATCCCTCCGGTTCTAAAGCGCCCTATCCAGCCGCGCCAGCACCCGCTCACGCCCCAGCACCTCCAGCATCTCGGCCAGGTCGGGGCTTTGCATGGTGCCTGCGACGGCGGCCCGCACGGGGGGCATCACTTTGCCCAGCTTCAGCTCCCGCGCCTCGGCGTACTCGTGCAGCGCGTGTTTGATGGCTTCGGCGTTCCAGTCGCTGACGCCTGCCAGAGCGCTGCGCAGGTCGGGGAGCAGGTCGGCCCCTTGCTGCACCGCTTTGGCCGCTTTGTCGTCCGTCTCGAACTCGTCGGACCAGAAGTAGCCGGTCATCTCGGCAAAGTCGCCCAGTGTTTCCAGGCGGGGAATCATCAGCCGCACCACGTCCGTGAAGTAGGCTTCGTCCTCGGTGGGCAGCCCGGCGCCGAACTCGGTCAGATAGGCCCGCACCCGCTCCACGACTTCATCGGCACTCAGCACTTCGCGCAGATATTTGCCGTTCAGCCACTTCAGCTTGGTCACGTCGAAGGTGCTGCCGCCCAAGGAAACGCGCTCCCAGGTGAACTCGCGCACCATGTCGTCCACGCTGAAAATTTCCTCGCCGCCCGGCATGCTCCAGCCCATCATGCCCAGGTAGTTCAGCAGCGCTTCGGGCAGGATACCCATGCGGCGGAAGTCCTCCACGCTGGGGTCACCGCGCCGCTTGGAGTATTTCTTGCCGCCCGCCGAGAGCAGCCAGGGGGTGTGAATCCACTCGGGTTCCTGCCAGCCCAGGCCTTCCAGAATCAGCTTGTGGATGGGGGTGGAGGTGAGCCACTCCTCGGCGCGAATCACATGGGTCACGCCCATCAGGTGGTCGTCCACCATCGCGGCGAGGTGGTAGGTGGGGAAGCCGTCGCGCTTGAGCAGCACCTTGTCGTCCAGTTGCGCGTTATCGAACACCACGTCTCCGCGCAGGCGGTCACGCACCACCGTCTGACCTTCCAGCGGGGCTTTGAGCCGAATCACGAACTCCTCGCCCGCAGCGGCGCGGCGGTCAGATTCCTCGCGGCTCAGTTCACGGTCGCGGCGGTCGTAGCCCAGGTAGCTGTCCTTGCGGGCTTCGGCGGCCTTGCGGCGCTCTTCTAGCTCCTCGGGGGTGTCGAAGGCGCGGTAAGCGGCTCCCGATTCCAGCAAGGCTTCGGCGTACTGGCGGTGCAGCCCCGCCCGTTGGGACTGGGTGTACGGCCCCTGGTCGTCCTCGTTGCGGGGGCTGGCGTCGGGCTGAATGCCCAGCCAGTCGAGCATGTCCAGAATGCGGCCCTCACTGGTCGCGTTGTAGCGGTTGCGGTCGGTATCCTCAATCCGCACGATGAACCGGCCGCCCTGCTGACGGGCGAACACCGAGTTGAACAGGGCCTGGTAGGCGGTCCCGACGTGCGGGTCGCCGGTCGGGCTAGGGGCGATACGGGTGACGGTGGGTTGGTCAGACATCGGGACGTAGCATAGCGTGGCCTCTCCACCCTGGCCGCGACAGAGCGGCGTCACCACGCTGGGGGTCGCCACGCCGAGGGTCACCTATGCTGGGGCAAGCGGCGTGTGCGGCAGTTCGGCTCGGAGCCTGCGCCTGGGGACGGCTTTGACCATGTCAGGCTCCTGCCTCCACCGCCAAGCCGCTGCAGCCCCTGTGGCCTACCTGTACCTGGCTGCCTTGCTGCAAAGTGCCGTAAGCTCGGAACGTGTCCTTGTCCTATCCGCCCTTCAAGCCCTGCCCCTGTGGCTCCGGCCGCAGCTTCGCCGTGTGCTGTGGTCCTCGCCTGAGCGGTGAGCGTCCCGCCGAGACTCCCGAAGCGCTGATGCGCTCGCGCTACACGGCTTTTGTGTTACAGGACGCCCCGTACTTGCTGGCGACCTGGCATCCTTCCACCCGCCCGGCCACGCTGGACCTGGGCGGCACCCGCTGGCTGGGGCTGACCATTCACGGCGCGTCTGGGGACCGTGTCAGGTTTAGCGCCCGCTTTCAGGAGGACGGCCGCAAACACATCCTGCGCGAGGACAGCCGCTTTGTGCAGGATGAGGCGGAGGGCCGCTGGCTGTATCTGGACGGCGAACACGGGTAGAGGCTACTTGCGTTTCCTGGCTGGCTTGGTCTCGGCCACGGCGTCCAGCGGATGGGCAGCGGCGGCTGGGCCAGCCGGGCGTGGCGGCAGGCGCTGGGCATCAATGCTGAAACGTCCGGCCCCGGCCAGCGCCAGGGTCAGGGTGCCGGCCACCAGCAGCAACCAGTTCTGAATAATCGGGTTCAGCACGCGGTCCAGCAGTTCGCGCCCCAGGCCCAGCCCCAGCATAACGTCGCCCTGGGTCAGCGCCAGCACGCTCAGCACGGCCAGGGTGCTCATGGTGGCCACTGGGCGCACGGCCAGCCCCAGAATCAGCAGCGGCCCGCCCACCAGTTCCAGCAGCGACAGCAGCGGTGCGAACAGCAGCGGGAACGGCAACCCCAGCCCGCGCCACTCGGCCGCGGTGCCCTCGATGCCCACCACGAACAGGTGCTGGTAGCCCCGCAGGGTCAGCAGGGTGCCCAGCAGCAGCCGCAGCAGCAGCAGGGCCGTATCGGTGCGGCGTGACGCTGCGGCGTTCACCGCCAGCGCCCCTTGCTCCGGTGGCCTACCCGGTTGCCGGCCACGGCGGTGCGGGCCTGGATTTTCTCGTCGTCGTAGCGCAGCATCACGGCCAGGCGCTGGCGCGAGATGATGTGGTGCGGATTCTTGGGGACGAACGCCGTCACGATGTCCAGCCAGCCGTCCGCGTGGTGTTCTACCACCACATGCAGCGGCAACCGCACCCGGCACGCTTCGAAATAGCCGCACACCAGCCAGCGGCGCTCTTCGGGGTAGACGGCCCGCACGCGTCCGCGCATCAGGACATCGATGATGTCGTGTTCCAGAAACCCTTCGGCGCGGGCGTGCCCGACCGCGTGCGGCTTCACGTCAAAGCGCGAGAACAGCACCGCGTCGCGCAGCCGTTCGTGGGCGCGGGCCAGCGAGTGGGCATTCAGGTCTATGCCCTCCAGTTCCTTTTCCCGCTGCGGCTTGACCGCTTTCGGCCGGTCCTTGGCCGCAGCTTGGGCCTGGGCTTCACGCCTGTCGCGGCGTTCCCTTTTCTCGGCACGGGCCAGCTCGCTACGCAGCGACTGCAGCACTTTCAGGGGCATGGTGGATGATGGACTGGTCACGGCTCACCTCCGGGGGCAGAAACAGGCCCAGAGCGCGTCCCAAAACAAAAAAACTCCCGCCAGCACTCTTGCGTGCTTGGTGGGATATGTCTAGAACGCACCCAGTTCAGGGCATGCCCGCAGTGTATCAGCCGCCCCGAAACCGCAGGTAAGAAACGGCGCACAATTGTCGGGCGGCAGCAGAAGGTGGGGGCAGGCAAGTGGCCTCTGCCCCCTCTCCGCCTACTTCCGGCGGTATTCCTCGGTCGCCAGCCGGATGCACACGGCCACTCCCTGCATCGCCTCCAGGACCTCGTCCAGCGGGGGACGGGTGGGGGCCAGGCGGATGTTGCGGCCGTTGTCCTGCCCCTTGGGAAAGGTGCTGCCTGCCGGCGTCAGGCTGATTCCGGCTTCCTGTGCCAGCTCAATCACGCGGGCCGCGACCGGCTCGGCCGTATCCAGGCTGATGAAGTAGCCGCCCCTGGGAGTGGTCCAGGTGGCGTACTCGCCTGTGGTGCCCAGTTCGCGGGTCAGGATGTCGTTGACCGCCGTGAACTTGGGCGCAATCAGCCGGGCGTGCTCGGCCATCAGCCCTTCCAGACCGCCGGGGTAATCGCCCAGGAAACGCACGTGCCGGGCCTGTTCGAACTTGTTGGGGCCGATGCTCTGGGCGTTCAGGTGTCGTTCCAGCCAGGCGATGTTGTCCTCGCTGCTGCCTACAAAGCCCAGGCCCGCGCCCGCAAAGGTGATTTTGGAGGTCGAAGCGTACACGAAGGCCCGGTTGGGATACCCGGCGTCGCGGCACAGTGCGACCAGATTGACCGGCTGGTCACGGTCTTCAGCGTACAGGTGGTGTGCCCGGTAGGCGTCGTCGGCAAAGATGGTGAAATCGGCTGCGGCTGCCTGCACTCCGGCCAGCCGCGCCGCCTTTTCAGGGCTGATGGAGTCGCCGGTGGGGTTGGAATAGGTGGGCACGAACACGATGCCGCGCACGCTGGGGTCCTGCGCCAACCGCTCTACAGCGTCTATGTCGGGGCCGTCTTTCTGCATCGGTACGGTCACCAGCTCAAAGCTCAGGTGCTCCAGCAGGCTGAAGTGCCGGTCGTAGCCGGGCACGGTCACAATCATCTTGTTCCGGTCGCTGCCCCACGGCCGGCCCCCAGGCAGGCCGTGCAGCAGCGCGAACATCAGCACCAGCCCCTGCAACTCCAGGCTGGAGTTGTTCCAGACGATGACGTTCTCGTCCTTGAGGTCCAGGTAGTCCGCCGCCAGCGCCCGCGCCGAGGGCAGTCCCCGGATGCCGCCGGGGTAGTTGCGCAGGTCGGTGCCGTCCATCTGGAAATCGTTCTCGTTGAGCGCTCCAATCAGGCGGTTCGACAGCCCGAAGTCCTGGTCGCTGGGCTGCCCACGCTGCATATTCAGGTGCAGCTTCTTTTCCCGGAGGGCTTTGTAGGCGTTCTGGGCGCTGGTCAGTGCGTCAGCCTGTGGGTTGCTAGGCGTGGTCATGCCTGCCAGTGTACTTCCCGCAGGCCCGGATGCCGACAGGACTCGCGGGGTGCCTGCGCCGGCCAGATGTCTGAGCAGCCACGCGGCTGAGCTGTCACGTTACACTGTGCCCCATGAGCAAAGTCATCATCATCGGAGCCGGCGGCGTCGCCAATGTCACCGCCAAGAAGTGTGCCCAGAACGACGAAGTGTTCAGCGAGGTGCTGATCGCCACCCGCACCGTCAGCAAGGCCGACAAGATCGTGGCCGAAATCAAGGAGCACATGCCGAACAGCAAGACCAAATTCAGCACCGCGACGGTGGACGCCGATAACGTGCCCGCGCTGGTCGAACTGATTAAGGGCTTCGGTCCCGAAATGGTCATCAACCTCGCGCTGCCCTACCAGGACCTCACCATCATGGACGCTTGCTTGGAGACTGGCGTGCACTACCTCGACACCGCCAACTACGAACCCAAGGACGTGGCGAAGTTCGAGTACTCCTGGCAGTGGGCTTACCAAGACCGCTTCAAGGAAAAGGGCCTGATGGCACTGCTGGGCTGCGGTTTCGACCCCGGAGCGACCCAGGCGATGACCGCCTACCACGCCAAGCACCACTTCAAAGAAATGCAGTACCTCGACATCGTGGACTGCAACAACGGCAACCACGGCAAGGCGTTCGCCACCAACTTCAACCCCGAAATCAACATCCGCGAAATCACCGCCAATGGGCGTTACTTCGAGAACGGGGAGTGGGTCGAAACCCAGCCGCTCGAAATCTCGCAGGACATCTACTACCCCAATGTGGCGACCCGCAAGAGCTACGTGCTGTACCACGAGGAACTTGAGTCCATCGTCAAGCACTTCCCCAGCATCAAGCGCGCCCGCTTCTGGATGACCTTCGGCGAAGCGTACATCAAGCACCTGAATGTGCTCGAAGGCATT
This sequence comes from Deinococcus proteolyticus MRP, assembly GCF_000190555.1. GTDB lineage: Bacteria > Deinococcota > Deinococci > Deinococcales > Deinococcaceae > Deinococcus > Deinococcus proteolyticus. The sequence goes on along the minus strand of NC_015161.1, from coordinate 1,056,269 downwards.
GGCATGACCTCCATCGAGCCGATTGACTTCCGTGGGCAGCAAATCGCGCCCATCGAGTTCCTGAAAGCCGTGCTGCCCGCCCCCGAATCGCTCGCGGCGGGCTACACCGGCCAAACCTGCATCGGTGTGCAGGTCAAGGGCGTCGGCAAGGACGGCGAGGAGAAGGTGCACTTCATCTACAACGTCAAGGACCACGCCGAGTGCTACCGCGAAGTGCAGGCGCAGGGCGTGAGCTACACCACCGGCGTGCCTGCCATGATCGGCGCGATGCTGATGCTGAAGGGCGAGTGGATGCAGCCCGGCGTCTGGAACGTGGAGCAACTCGACCCCGACCCCTTCTTCGACGCGATGAACAAATGGGGCCTGCCGCTGAGCGAACTGAGCGGCGTGGAGCTGGTGAAGGACTGAGGACGCCTGCGGCGCGTCTAAGGGTCTGAGGGTCGCAAGGTCTAAGGATTCGGGAAGCTGGGGCTTTGGGCCTCGGCTTTTTTTGTGGCTTTTCAGAGTGACTCGGTCGGGCCTAGCGGTTAAACGGCACTGGACTGACAGGATGAAAGCCCCGCGTCTGCAAGCGGGTCTGCGAGTTGGCCGGGTCGGCCCGGTATTCGGCCAACTCGGTCAGGCCTTGCTGAGCTTTCAGCCCAGCCGTGACCAGCACCAATGCCGTGAGCAACCAGCTGCCCCAGCGAAAGGCGGCAGGCTGCGGGCGTCCCTGCACGGCCGGAACAGCCTTGCCCCGCGCAAAAGCCCACAGCCGGGGCCACTCGGCAGCGGCCAGGACCAACGCGGCGAGCAGCAGGTGGCCGCTAAACAGCTTGACCGGCACGTCATACAGCAGGTTGAGGGCAAAAATGTTGGTCAGGGTGACGGCGGCCAGCAGTGCGCCCAGCGTGACGGTGCGGCGGTGCAGCAGCAGGAGCGCGGGCAGCACTTCCGCTGCGCCGCCCAGCCACTGGTAGCCCGGACTGGCCGCCATGAAGCGCCACAGCAGGCCCATGGGGCTGGACTCGCCGTAGGTGGTGCTCAGTTGCTCTTCCCGCAGCAGCCCGAACTGTCCGAAGCCGAACTTGATCAGGCCATAGTTGAGCAACCACGCCGCCAGAAAAAAGCGCAGCAGCCCGCTCAGGGCAGGTGCCTGCCAGGCGGGTGAGCGCTTTTGCAGGGCGGTCCAGAGGGTGCCGGCCGCCAGCGATGCCAGGAACAGCAGGCCGAACAGTGCCCAGTCAAGCGCCGTGTCGCCACTCCCTGTAGGCTTCAGCGGGGGCCAGGACTGGCCGAGCGCAGCTTCGTAGAGCTTGCCTACAGCGCTGTGCAGCCACTGCCGCACGCCCGGCGGCGTCAGCAGAGTCTGTCCAACCAGCAGAAAATAGCCGGCCAGGTACACGCTGCCGAAGTTCAGCAGCCAGCGCCGCCACAGGGGCCAGGGCGCAGGCGCACTCGGGAGTGCATCCTGTTCAGGGGTCATCGCCCTCAGGTACGCGGCTGCTGGCCGGTTCGTTCCGCCCCTGCGCGTTCTGACGCTGCGCCGCTGACCTACACTGCTCCCATGCCCGACTTGCCCGTCCGCTTCGACGCCGTCGTCCATCCCACTGCCCGACTGAGCGGCACCGTGCAGGCCCAGCCCAGCAAGAACTACACCACCCGCTTTCTGCTGGCAGCAGCCTTGGCTGAAGGGGAAAGCGTGGTGCGCGGCGTGGCGAGCAGCGAGGACGCCGAGGCCCTGCTTAGCTGCCTGCGGGCCTGGGGTGCCCGGATTGAGCTGAGTGGGGGTGATGCCTATGTGACCGGGTTTGGGGCTCGGCCCAGTCCGGACACACGCCTGGAGGTGGGCAATGCCGGTGCAGTGGCCCGCTTTCTGCTGGCCGTTGCGGCGCTCACCAGTGGCACCGAAGTCGTCACCGATTCGCCGCACTCGCTGGGGCAAAGGCCGATGGGCGACCTGCTGGCGGCCCTCACGGCGCTGGGGCTGACGGTACAGAGCGCAGCGGGGGGGAGGCTGCCCGTCACCGTGTCCGGCGGCCCTGCCCTGGGGGGCCCGGTCAGCGTGAGTGCCGAGCAGTCCAGCCAGTTTCTCTCTGGCCTACTGTTCGCCGCGCCGCTGCTGGAGCGGGGGCTGGACATCACTGTGACCGGCCACCTGAGGAGCGAGCCGCCTATCCGCCAAACATTGGACACCCTGCGGCGTTTCGGTGTTCAGGTAGAAGCGGCAACGGACTTGCGGCGCATTCGGGTTCCGGGGGCACAGCGCTATCAGGCGGGAGACTACCGCGTGCCGGGCGATTATCCGGGCAGCGCCGCGCTGCTGGTGGCGGGGGCCATCCTGCCGGGTGAAGTGACCGTCGCCGGGCTGGACCCCCACGACCTGCAAGGCGAACGGCTGGCGCTGGACGTGCTGCGCGAGATGGGAACGGACCTGCGCCGTGAGGGCGACGCGGTAACGGTACGCGGTGGCTCGCCGCTGCACGGCGTGACCCGCGACGGCGACCCGTTTACCGATGCGGTGCAGGTGCTGTGTGCCGCCGCCGCCGCCGCCGAAGGCTGCACCACCTGGCACAATGTCGCCACCCTGCGCCTCAAGGAGTGCGACCGCATCAGCGACACGCGGGCCGAGCTGCTGCGGCTGGGGGTGCAGGCCAGGGAAACCGCCGACTCCCTGACCGTCTGTGGAGGCGCAGTGCGGGGCAATGTCACCGTGGACGGCCACGGCGACCACCGCATGATTATGTTGCTCAGTCTGCTGGGGCTGCGGGCCAGTGGACCGGTCACCATCACCGGAGCGCACCACATCCGCAAGAGTTACCCGGAGTTTTTCGCACATCTGCAGGCGCTGGGAGCGCGGGTAGATGTGCTGGCCCGCTCATAGCGGCTGGCCCAGTACAAGGTAAAGCGGCGGACCTCATGGGGCCGCCGCTTCTTGTCTATCTGCCCGGTTGCTTTCTGCCGTCCGGTTACTTTTTGCGCTTGGAGGGCTTTTTGCCCATGCCGCCCAGATCGGTGCGCTCCTTGGCGTCGCGCATAAAGGAGCGCAGCTTGGCTTCGAACTGTGGGCTCTGGCGGCCGATCGCGCGGGGGCGCGGCACCTCTTCAGGCTCTTCCAACAGTTCCTTGATGGAAAGGTCGAGGCGGCCACGCTCGTCGCGGCCAAGGACCTTGACCTCCACGTTTTCGCCCTCGCGCACGTGGTCGTGAATGTTGCGCACAAACGAGTGGGCGATTTGCGAGATGTGGACCAGGCCGGTTTCGCCGTTTTCAAACTGGACGAACGCTCCGAAATCGGTCACGCGGGTGATACGGCCTTCGATAACTGCGCCGGGGTCAAGCTGCACTAAGGGTGCCCTCCTGAAATTGCATGTGCCCATGCTACTACACATCTTCCGTTTGGGGCAGCTGCTACAGTTGGAGCGTTCCCCATTTTCCTGCTTTCCGGAGGTCTGACCATGCCCATTCCCCCACAGTTCCGCGCCCTGCAGGCCACCCGTCTGGCCAGTGCCCATCCCGGACAAGGCCACGCGGTCGAACCTACGGTGCTGACCCCCGCTGACCTGCCGCCCGGCGACGTGGTGGTCCGGGTCACCCATTCCAGCCTTAACTACAAGGATGGCCTGGCGCTTCAGGGCCGCCCCGGCATTCTCAAGGCCTTTCCCATCGTGCCCGGCATAGATCTGGCCGGCGAGGTGGTAGAGGGCGGCGGCGAGGGCTTCGGTCCCGGTGACCGGGTGGTCGTGACCGGTTGGGGCATCGGAGAGAACACCAGTGGCGGCTACGCCGAGTACGCCCGCGTGCAATCCGGCTGGGCCGAGCCTTTGCCGCCGGGTACGGACGCCGCCTGGGCAATGGCGGTCGGCACCGCAGGGTTCACGGCCATGCTGGCGGTGCTGGCCCTGGAGCGGCATACCCTGTACGGCTCCGTACTGGACGGCCCGGTGCTGGTCACTGGCGCCACCGGAGGCGTAGGCAGCGTGGCCGTGGCGCTGCTTGCCGCTGCCGGATACGAGGTTCACGCCAGCACCGGGAAGCTGCAGGAGGAAGCTTACCTGCGTGAACTGGGCGCCAGCGCCGTCCTGCACCGTGACGAGGTGAGCAGCCTGAACCGCCCCCTGGAATCCGAGCGCTGGGCCGCTGCCATCGACACGGTAGGTGGCAGCACCCTGAGCGGGGTCATGTCGGCACTGCGGCGCCAGGGGGCAGTGGCCGTGTGCGGCCTAGCCGGCAGCGCCGAGCTGACTGCCACAGTCTTTCCTCTGATTCTGCGTGGCGTGAGTCTGCTGGGCATCGACTCGGTGGCCTGCCCACGCCCGCTGCGCCGCGAAGCCTGGGCCCGCCTGGCCCGCGACTTGCCTGCCGAACGCCTGGCTCCCATGACGCAGACCTATGGCCTGGACGACCTGCCCCAGCTGTCGCGCCGCATTCTGGACGGCGAACTGCGCGGACGGAGCGTGATTGAGGTGGCGCAGCCGCACTCCTCTAGGGGGTAACACGGACAGCGGCCGAATCGCTCAAACTTGGCGCTGGTGCTAAAACCTGTCCGGAAGAGGCTACCCAGCTGCAGAACGAAGGCGGAGACGGGCCGGAAGCCAGCGCCCTAAAAGCGCAGCGGCCCCGTGCCGAAGCTGGGGCCGCTGCCGCCGGTGTCCGGCTCGGGAACCCGGCTCAGCGGGGCGTGGCGCCTTCCAGGAACACTGCCAGCAGCGAGTCGCCGGCGGCTTCCCGCCCCGGATGCGCCGGGCCGGACACCAGCGGATAAAGGATGCCCATCAGGGCGCGGGTCAGGTCGGCGGGGGAGAGGTCACGGCGCAGTTCTCCGCGCTCTATTCCTTCGCCGATCATCTGCCCCAGGCCGCCCAGCCACACCCGGCGGTAGTGGTTCTCAAAATCGGCGCGGCGCTCGGGAGCCACGTGTTTCAGTTCGCCGGCCAGTTGCAGGCCCACCCAGTGGTCCGGGCTCTGGGCCAGCAGGCTGCCCACCAGGCTGCGCAGCTGCGAGCGCAGGTCTGGCTGCTGGCGCATCTGCACGATGATTCTTTCCAAGTCACCCACCGAGTCTTCCAAGATTGCCACGAACAGCGTTTCCTTGTCGGCATAGTGGTGATAAAGCGCTGGCTTGGTCACACCGACGGCCAGCGCCACTTCGCGCATAGAAACGCCATGGTAACCACGTGATACGAACAGTTTGCCGGCCTCGGAGAGGATGCGCTGGCGGGTATCTGTGATTTTGGGTACGGGCGGGACTGTGGGGCTTGCAGAACTCACGCTGTTCATCATAGCGGGCCGTGAGCGCCATTACGGCCCGGATGGCCGGGCGCTGTTAGGCTGGAACGCGATGACTGCGCCCACTTCTCCTTCCCCCAGCTCTACCGCTGCTGGCACCCGTGTGCTGTGTGCCATGTCGGGCGGTGTGGATTCCTCGGTGACTGCCGCACTGCTCAAAGACCAGGGCTACAGCGTGGTGGGCGCCATGATGCGCTTCTGGCCCGACGACAAGCGCACCGAAACCTTTGATTCCTGCTGTTCGCCCGACGCCGCCTATGAGGCCCGCCGCGTGGCCGAACAGGTGGGCGTGCCGTTTTATCTGCTGGACTACCGCGAGCAGTTCCAGCAGCACATCGTGGGGCCGTTTATCGAGGAGTATGCCAAGGGCCGCACCCCCAACCCCTGCGTGAACTGCAACACCAAGGTCAAGTTCGACGAGCTGGTAAAAAAAGCCAAGATGCTGGGCTGCCAGTACGTGGCGACCGGGCATTATGTGAAGCGGGTCGTCAATGAGCGCGGCGAGGTGGAGTTCTGGCGCGGCGACGACCCCCGCAAGGACCAGACCTACTTTCTGTGGGGCACGCCCCGCGAGGCGCTGCCTTACATTCTGTTCCCGGTAGGCGAGCTGGAAAAGCCCCGCGTGCGCGAAATCGCCGCCGAGCGCGGGCTGCTCACGGCCAGCAAGCCCGAAAGCCAGAACATCTGCTTCGTGCCGGGCAAAGTGCAGGACTTCGTGGCCGAGCACCTTCCGCAGGTTCAGGGCCACATCCGCGAAATCCGCACGGGCGAAATCGTGGGCGAGCACTTGGGGACGCAGTTCTATACCCTGGGCCAGAAAAAGGGCCTGGGCCTCTATCAGACCCACCGGGTGCGCCATGTGGTTCACCTTGACCCCGCCACCCAGACGGTCTGGGTGGGCGACTACGAGGACTGCCTCTGGGACGACCTGAGTGCCTCGCAGGCCAATTACCTCGTGGACCTGGCGGAGTTGCCGCAGCGCCTGCAGGTGCAAGTGCGTTACCGCACGGCGCCGGTAGGGGCCACAGTGCTCCACGCGGACGAGCACGGATTTCGTCTGCGCTTCGACGAGCCGCAGTTCGCGGTGGCTCCTGGTCAGAGCGCTGTGCTGTATGACGGCCCCCGGCTGCTGGGCGGCGGCCTGATTGATGACCATGCCCCAGCCCTGCCCGGGGCTGTCCGGCAATGAGTGACAGCGGCAGGCTGCTGGCGCTGGACCGGCTCCCTTACGGCATTTTGGTGGTAATGTAAATCGTCTGACCCGAAGGTCAATACCAAGCCCGGTGCACCCTAGCGGTGCATCTGTGCTGAGGAGGCGCAAGCGGAGACCGAGGCGCCCGCCCCTCAGTAGAGCGAGGAGGAAAGCGAATGTATAAGGGAAGAGAAGGTCAGTGGGCCTTTTTTCTGCACCGCCTGTCCGGTCTGGCCATCCTGGCCTATTTCCTGCTGCACGTCATCAGCATCAGCCTGATTATTTTCGGAGAAGAAGCCTACATGCGGGTTCACCACCTGTATGACCTGTGGCCCTTCCGCATCGGATTGATTTTCGTGACGGCCGGGGTGGCCTATCACGCCTTCAACGGCCTGCGCATCATGGCGATGGACTTTACCGGCAAGGGCGTGGCCTATCAGCGTCAGAGCTGGTATGCCGTGCTGGCCATCACCGCGCTGATTACCCTTTACACCCTGTGGGTGAATATCCCGCGCATCTTGGGAGGTTACTGATGACCCGCGCACGCACCCTGATGGACGCCCGCGCCCAGTCGCACACCAACGCCGAGCTGAACTGGTGGATTTTCATGCGGGTCAGCGGTCTGATTCTGATTTTCCTGGTGCTGGGTCACATCTACATGACCTTTATCCAGGTGTCCGAATCCGACGCCACCTATCATGCCGTAGTGGCCAAGCTGAGCAACCCCGCCTGGAAGCTGTACGACTGGCTGATTCTGACCCTGACCATGCTGCACGGCATGAACGGCGCACGTTATGTCATGGAAGACTACATCCGCTCCAACCCCAACCGGGCCTGGGTCAAGATGGTGGTTTTTTCCATCGCTGCGCTGATTTACGCCCTGGGCACCGTGGGCCTGTTTTCCATCTGAACTGTTAACCAAAGGAAGTGACAATGCATCATCGTTATGACGTGGTCGTGGTAGGCGCCGGTGGCGCCGGCCTGATGGCTGCCCTGTACGCCGCCAAAGGCAACGTATCTGTGGCCTGTGTGTCCAAGCTGTACCCCACCCGCTCCCACACCGGCGCGGCGCAGGGCGGCATCGGCGCCTCTTTGGGCAACGTAGGCGAAGACCACTGGGAATGGCACATGTTCGACACCATCAAGGGCGGTGACTACCTGACCGACCAGGACGCCGCCGAGGTGTTCGCCAAGGACATCGTGGACGCCGTGATCGAGCTGGAGCACATGGGCCTGCCCTTCTCCCGCGAGGCGGACGGCACCATCGCTCAGCGCAAGTTCGGCGGTCACACCCGCGAGTTCGGCAAGGCCGCCGTGGAGCGGGCCTGCTACGCCAAGGACCGCACCGGCCACATGATTCTGCAGACCCTGTACCAGCAGAACGTGAAGAACGGCACCACCTTCTACAACGAGTTCCACGTGTTCGACCTGTTGATTGAAGATGGCCGCTGCACCGGCGTGGTGGCCTATGACCTGGCGACCGGCGAACTGCACACCTTTCACGCCAAGGCCGTGATTCTGGCCGCAGGTGGCTACGGCCGCGTGTTCAAAATCACCTCCAACGCCTTCACGCTGACCGGCGACCTGATGAGCATCTACTACCGCAAGGGCCTGCCGCTGGAAGACATGGAGTTCTACCAGTTCCACCCCACCGGCCTGAGCAAGCTGGGCATTCTGGTGACCGAAGGGATTCGCGGTGAGGGCGGCATTCTGCGCAACGTGAACGAGGAGCGCTTCATGGAGCGCTACGCCCCCACCATCAAGGACCTGGCGCCCCGCGACATCGTGGCCCGCAGCATGATCACCGAAATCCGCGAAGGCCGTGGCGTGGGTCCCGACAAGGACGCCATCTACATCGACCTGACCCACCTGCCCCGCGAAACGGTGGAAGGCAAGCTGGCCGAAATTACCGACCTGGCGCGTACCTACCTGGGCCTGGACCCCCTCAAGGACATGGTGCTGGTGCAGCCCACTGCCCACTACGCGATGGGCGGTATCCCCACCGATATCGACGGGCAGTGCCTTAGTGACGGTGCGGGCGGCAAAATTGAGGGCCTGTACGCGGCTGGTGAGCAAGCCTGTGTGTCGCTGCACGGTGCCAACCGCCTCGGCACCAACAGCTTGGGTGACCTGGTGGTGTTCGGGCGCCGCGCCGGGATCTCGGCGGCCAAGTACGCCCGTCAGGCCGACTATGGCCGCTTGGCCGAAGACCCTGAAGCCGAAACCCGCGCCTTGCTGGAAGGGCTGCGCAGCAACCGTGGCAAGGACAACCCCGCCGATATCCGTAAGGTGCTGCAGGAAACCATGATGAACAACGTGGGTATCTTCCGCAACGGCCCCGACATGGAAAAACAGGTCGAAATCATCAAGGAACTCAAGGAGCGCTACAAAAACGTGGGCGTGGCCGACGTGAGTGCCAAGTTCAATGGTGACCTGATTGACGCCGTGGAACTGGGTTTCCTGCTTGACTGTGCCGAGGCCATGACCGCTTCGGCCGTGAACCGCACCGAGTCGCGTGGCGCCCATGAGCGCGAGGACTACACCACCCGCGACGACAAGAACTGGCTGAAGCACACCATGGCCTACAAGGACCTGAACAATGACGGCAACGTGCTGATTGGCTACAAGCCGGTGGCACTCAAGGGCTACACCCGCGCCTTCGAGCCCAAAGCCCGCGTCTACTGAAATTGCCTCTGCAGCGCAAGGAGCTGAGAATGAACATTACGGTCAAGATTCTGCGTTTCGACCCCGAAAAGGACAAGAAGCAGCACTGGGAAAACTACGCCCTGGAAGTAGCCCCCACCGACCGCGTGCTGGACATCCTGCACCAGGTCAAGTGGTTTCAGGACACCACCCTGAACTTCCGCCGCTCCTGCGGCCACGGCATCTGCGGCAGCGACGCCATGCTGATTAACGGCCGTAACCGCCTGGCCTGCAAGACCTTGGCCCGTGACGTGGTCAAGGAAGGCGGCACCCTCTCGGTCGAGCCTATCCGCGGCCTGAAAGTCGTCAAAGACCTGGTGGTGGACATGGAGCCGTTCTTCGACTCCTACAAGGCCATCATGCCCTTCTTCGTGAACGAGTCGCCGGCGCCGGCCCGCGAGCGCCTGCAGTCGCCTGAGCATGCCGAACTGATGGCGCACTCCAGCAACTGCATTCTGTGCGCGTGCTGCACCACCTCATGCCCCATCTTCTGGGCCAACGGCAGCTACCTGGGCCCGGCGTCCATCGTGCAGGCGCACCGCTTTATCTTCGACAGCCGCGACGAGGCCACCCAGCAGCGTCTGGGCCTGATGAACCAGAACACCGGCGTGTGGCGCTGCCGCACCGCTTACAACTGCACCGAAGCTTGCCCCCGCGAGATTCCCATCACCGAACTGATTGAGCAGGTCAAGCGCTCGGTGATGTACAGCCAGGCGTAAGGCTTCCGCGTCCAGAAAAAAGCCCTCCGAAATTGGAGGGCCTTTTTTATTGGGTGCGTGCTACTCGCCTTTCACTTCGCCAGTGACCTGCACCACCTCGTGCACTTCCAGCCGGTTGGGGCCGCTGAAGGCTTCCTTGGGCAGGCTTCCCGAGCGGGCGTGTCCCTGACGGAAAGCGTCCGAGCGGGTCCAGGCTTCAAAGTCCTCTCTGGAACGCCAGAAGGTGAGCACGATAAAAGGGTCACCCTCGGCAGTAGGCCGCAGCACCTGATTGGCGATGAAGCCCTGCATGCCGTCGACCAGGCCAGCGCGGTCCTGAAAACGGGCTTCGAACTGGCTGTGGTATTCGGGATGAACGAAGATGCGGTTGGCAACGGTAATCATCTCAGGCCTCCTTGAGCTGGTGAGACGGGGAATCGGTTTCGGCGTAGCGGCGAACGAACTCCACCTGCGTGCCAGTTTCCACTGCACCGGGCCGGGCCAGGCGTACCTTGGCTATGGCTTCGTCGGCGTCCAGGCCCATACGGACCAGCAAGCAGGCGGCCAGCGTGCCGGCCCGGCCCAGGCCACCCCGGCAGTGCAGCACCACGTTTTGCCCGTCCAGCAGGGCCCCCAGCACCTCCTGCAGGGTGTCCTCGAATGCCTGGGCGTCGTGTGGGGCGCAGCGGTCCGGCACCGGACAGGTGAGCACAGTGACGTTCTGCGCCGCGGCCTGCTCGGCGTAGTCGGCAATACCCAGCAGGTCGTATTCGGTCTGTTCCAGCAGCGACACCACCATGTTCATGCCCTGGGAGCGGAGGGCCTGAAAATCCTCGGCCAAGTCCCGGTCATGCTGCACGCCCGGCTGCAGCAGGCTGGGGCCTTTTTTGCCCGGCGCGAAGGTCAGCCCCAGCCGCCCTGGCCACAGCGCCGTGGGAATCCAGTCCACCCGGATGGGACCGCTCATTGACCTTCCTTCAGCCAGCGGGCGGCGTCCAGCGCGTGGTAGGTCAGGATGGTGTCGGCCCCGGCCCGCTTCATGGCGCTCAGAGTTTCCAGCACGGTGCGGCGCTCGTCCATGTAGCCGGCCAGCGCGGCGGCTTTGACCAGCGAGTATTCGCCGCTCACGTTGTAGGCGACCAGCGGCAAGTCGAACTCGTCGCGCAGCAGCCGCAGCACGTCGAGGTAAGCCAGCGCAGGCTTGACCATCAGGAAGTCGGCGCCCTCCTGCACGTCCAGCCGGGCTTCGTGCAGGGCCTCACGGTAACCGCCGGCCGGGTTCATCTGGTAGGTGGCGCGGTCGCCCACGCTGGGAGCGCTGCCCGCCGCCTCGCGGAAAGGGCCGTAGTAGGCGCTGGCGTACTTGACCGCGTAGCTCATGATGGGAAGCTGGCTGTACCCGGCCGCGTCCAGAGCAGCGCGAATGGCGGCAATCTGTCCGTCCATCATGGCGCTTGGAGCGATGATGTCGGCGCCAGCTTCGGCCTGTGAGACAGCGGTGCGGGCCAGCAGTTCCAGCGAAGGGTCATTGTCCACCGTCCACTGCGTGCCGTCCTGCACCAGGTGGCCGCAGTGCCCGTGGTCGGTGTACTCGCACAAGCAGGTGTCGGCAATCACGGCGATGTCCGGCACGGCCGCCTTCACTGCGCGGGTGGCCTGCTGAATCACGCCTTCCTCGGCGTAGGCCTGGCTTCCCTCTGCGTCCTTGTGGTCGGGAATTCCGAACAGGATGACTGCCGGGATGCCCAGGGCGTGGGCCTGCTGCGCCTGCTCCACGGCGCTGGCGTAGGTGTGGCGCTGCACGCCGGGCATGGTGCGAATCTCGCTCACCTCTGCGCCCTCGTGGACGAAAATGGGGTGGATAAAGTCGGCAGGAGAGAGGTGAACTTCCTGAACCATCCGGCGAATGGCGGGAGTGCGGCGAAGTCTGCGTGGCCTATCTTGCATAGGGTTCAGGCTAGCGCAGCCGGCAGCGGCCATTGGTCTGCTCCGCAGCGTTTAGCTGTGTCACTCGCAAAGGGCACTCCAGATTCGTGGGCGGTTTCGCGTGTTCGTAGCACGCCGGCCAGGCTCAGGTTTACTCAGGTCCGCCCAGGTCTAGACTGTGAAGGCCCGCAGCCCATCCTGCCAGCAGCGGCGCACGGCCCAGTTGCGGACCTCTTCCACCGCTGCCGCCTCGCCCTGTAAGGTCAGGCGCCAGCAGAATTGTCCTGCACTCTGGCCGGTCTGGCGCTGCAGGGAAACTCCCGCCCCGGCTGCCTGGGCTTCCAGGCCAGCCCACCACTCCTCGGAGGGGTCGGCCAGCAGGGTCAGATATTCGGCAGGCACAGGTTTCAGGAGCCTGCCGGTTCTGGAAAAGGCCGTACCCGCAGCCCCCGGCGACTGACGGGCGGGTCCAGGCGGCCTTCCCGCAGCAGTTGCTCGGCGGCGGCCTCGTCCAGCCGCTCGATTTTCAGCAGGTGGCTGCGCAGGCTGGCCGGGCCATCGAAGCGGCGCGGGTGGAGGTCTCCCTCGGTGAGCAGGTCCAGCCAGAGCATTACAGCTCCCGCAGGTCTTCCATCAGTTGCCAGCCCAGGCCGGCCGGGGTGGCCTGGAGCAGCGGCTCCAGCGCCTGACTGGCCTCCTGAGCGTCGGCGTGCAGCTGCTCGGCACCCGGGCGCTCCTCGTACACGCGCAGCACGGTGAACTGGTAGAACACCTGCCCGCTGCTCGGCTCACCGTTGTCGAAAAAGGCGAACGGCGGATCAATCTCATCCCACAGGACGTTGGCCTCGTCCAGCTCGCGGGGCAGATAGGCGTCCAGGTCCATGCTCAGTTCACGCGGGTGCCAGAGATAGCCCTGGAGGAGGCGAATGGCAGCCCGACTGCCCTGGGGTCCAGCTTCGGTGGTCACGCTTTCCACCATAGCGCACCGCTTCCCGTCCCGCGCTGGCCCGGGAATTAAGTTTCTCTAGAAGCTCTTGGCATTCCGGTGTCTGTGAGGGCTACACTGGAAGTGAACAGGCAGAAAAGACGAACTCCGAGATTCTGCCGAAAGGAGACACATCATGGCTTTTGAACTTCCCCAGCTGCCCTACGGTTTCGACGCTCTGGAACCCCATATCGACGCCCAGACCATGCAGATTCACCACGGCAAGCACCATCAGGCCTACGTGGACAACGCCAACAAGGCCCTGGAAGGCACCGAGTGGGCTGACCGCGACGTGCTGGACGTGATTCAGAACTTGGACAGCCTGCCCGCCGACAAGAAAGGCGCGGTGCGCAACAATGCCGGCGGCCACGCCAACCACAGCCTGTTCTGGACGGTGCTGAGCGGCAAGGGCGGCGAAGGCAACCAGCCGAGCGGCGAACTGATGGACGCCATCACCAGTACGTTCGGCTCCTTCGACGCTTTCAAGGAAAAATTCGAGGACGCCGCCAAGACCCGCTTCGGCTCCGGCTGGGCCTGGCTGGTCGTCAAGGACGGTGCCCTGGCCGTCGTATCCACCGCCAACCAGGACAACCCGCTGATGGGTGAAGCCGTGGCCGGCACCAGCGGCACCCCGATTCTGGGCGTGGACGTGTGGGAGCACGCCTACTACCTGAACTACCAGAACCGCCGCCCCGACTACCTCAAGGCCTTTTGGAACGTGGTGAACTGGGACGAGGTCGCCCGCCGCTACGCCGAAGCCAAGTAAGCGCTGAAAGCTACACGCCGCCCTCCGGGGCGGTTTTTTTTGTGCGGGCAACAAAAAAACCCCCTCCCGGAGGCAAAGGGCAAGCAGGGCGGGGGCTCAGCCCTGGGCGGGGCGGTCCAGTTCTTCTTCGGGAATGCCCGCGAACTCGCCCCGGCGAGCGGCGCGGCGGTCCTCTTCCGCGTCTTCTGCAATCTGGTACGCCTTGATGATGCGGCCTACCAGCGGGTGACGCACCACGTCCACGTCGGTGAATTCGTGCCAGCCAATGCCTTCGATAGGCGAGAGCACCCGCTTGGCGATGGCCAGGCCCGAAGTGACGTGGCGCGGCAGGTCAATCTGGGTGACATCGCCGGTGACGACCACCTTGGAGCTGAAGCCCATGCGGGTCAGGAACATCTTCATCTGCTCGCCGGTGGTGTTCTGCGCTTCGTCCAGAATCACGAAGGCGTCGTTCAGCGTCCGGCCACGCATGAAGGCCAGCGGAGCCACTTCAATCACGCCGCTTTGCAGGTAGGACTCGAACTTTTCCTGGTCCAGCATGTCGTACAGCGCGTCGTACAGTGGGCGCAGGTAGGGGTCGATCTTGGCTTGCAGGTCGCCGGGCAAGAAGCCCAGGCGCTCGCCGGCTTCCACGGCAGGGCGGGTCAGGATAATGCGCTTGACCTTTTTCGTCTTGAGCGCCTGCACGGCCATCGCCACAGCCAGGTAGGTCTTGCCGGTACCGGCCGGGCCGACACCGAAGACGATGTCGCTGCTCTCGATTTTTTCGAGATATTCCTTTTGGCTGGGGGTCTTGGGCTTGAGGCCACGCGGCAGGCTCAGTCCCTTGACTTCGGTTTCGGCCGCCAGCGAGCGCCCTTCACCGCTGAGGCGGGCGCTGCGGCGCAGGTGGTCCGGGGTCAGCTCGCCGCCCCGGCGCACCACGTCCAGCGCGTCGCGGACCATACGCTCGGCCACCTCGACTTCGGCCGCTGTCCCGCTGATCTGCACGGTGCCGCCGCGGGCCCGAATCTGGGCCGGCGAAAGCTGACGCATCAGGCGCAGGTTCTCGTCGCCGGTGCCCAGCAGGGCCAGCGCTTCCTCACGGTGCTCCAGTTCAATCTGCAGGGTGACCTGCTCGGCTGGGGCAGCGCCCTGGGCTTCCGCAGTGTGGCTCCCTGAAATCTGGCCCTCGGAAGCGGAGACGGTCAGTTCTGGCCCGGTCAAAAGAGGTCCTGAGTGCGCACAGGCAGGAGAGAGAAAAACACATTTGACATTGCGTCCAGTCTAGGCCACCGGCGCGGCGCTGTCAGGGTACGGCGCACTTTCTGTTCCCTTGACCTGTTGGCCCAGAAAGCTCGGAAAACGGTGTGCCGGCGCTGGTGTTTCAGGCGTGGCGGCCGGGGAATGTGGCCCTGCGCGGTCCGCCTGCACGTGGGTGAGCCTCGTGAAGGGGGCAGGAAGGCGGCAGGCTGAAGGTCCCTGGGCACCCCCTGGCACCTGCAATTCTCCCCGATGCTCTAGTCTGTACCCCATGAAACTTGCGATTGTCGGAGCCACCGGAGCCGTGGGGCACGAGCTGCTCAAAGTGCTGGAAGGCAGCCGCCTGCCCATCGACGAGCTGCAGCTGTACGCCAGCCCCCGCTCGGCGGGAACGCAGCTGCCCTTCCGGGGCGAGAACCTCACCGTCCAGGCGATGCCCGAGGGGGCCATTCCCGCAGACGTGATTCTGGCCTCGGCAGGCGGCAGCATCAGCCTGGAAATGGCCCCCAAATGGGTGGCGGGCGGCTCGGTGGTGATTGATAACTCCAGCGCTTTTCGCTACGACCCCAGCGTGCCGCTGGTGGTGCCCGAAGTGAACGGCGCGGTGGCCCTGGAGCATCAGGGCATCATCGCCAACCCCAACTGCACCACGGCCATCGCGGCGGTGGCGGTCTATCCCATCCACCAGCGCTACGGCGTGCGGCGGATGATTGTCAGCACCTATCAGGCGACTTCGGGCGCGGGCCAAAAGGGCATTGAGGAACTGCAGGAGCAGACCCGTCAGGAGCTGGCCGGCGAGAGCTACACGCCGGCTGCGTTCGCGCATCCCATCGCTTTTAACGTGATTCCTCACATTGACGCCTTCCAGGACAACGGTTACACCAAAGAAGAGATGAAAGTGGTCTGGGAAACGCGCAAGATTTTCGGGGACGAGTCGCTGCAGGTCAGCTGCACGGCGGTGCGGATTCCGACTTTTCGCACCCACGCCGAGGCGATTACGCTGGAGCTGGAGCGCCCCGCCACCCCGCAGGAGGTACGCGAACTGCTGTCGGGCGCTGCGGGCGTGGAAGTGCGCGATGACGTGACCGAGAAGGTGTATCCCATGCCGCTCACCGCCACCGGCAAGTACGACGTGGAAGTGGGCCGCATCCGCCAGAGCCTGGTCTTCGACGGAGGCATTGAGCTGTTTGTGGCCGGGGACCAGCTGCTCAAGGGTGCGGCCCTGAATGCGGTGCAGATTGCCGAGTACCTGTACGAGCAAGGCGCACTGAAGTGATGTGAAGGGGAGGCGAGGCCCTCCCTTTTTCAGGCCGCGGTTTTGATGTGCGAATTACATATTCTAACCATGTAAGCAAGCATGGACAGTGGAAGGGACTCCTTCACCCTTCCACCGCATATCCGAACAACCACGCCGCCAGCACCACTGTGCCCAGATCAAACGCCAGCAAAAACCCTGCCCAGGACAGCGCTTCGTCTGTCCAGCCGCCGGTCAGGAGAACGGAAGTGATCCGCACGGTGGCAATTACCAGCGGCACCAGGAGCGGGAAGGCCAGCGCAGGCAGCAGGGCCTCGCGGGCCCGCAGATTCACCGTCAGGCTGGCATAGAAGGTGGTGGCCGCACTCAGCCCAAAGATACCCAGCAGCAGGGTTGCCAGCAGTGCCGGCCACGGCAGGGCTTGCCCCGCACCCAGCGCACCGAACAGCAGCAGGCCGGTGGGCAGGGTGACCCCCGCAATCAGCAGCAGTGGCAGCAGGACCCCCAGCAGCTTGCCCAGATAGATCGCAGCGGGCGCGGCAGGGTAGAGCAGCAGCTGCTCCAGTGCCCCCGCTTCAGATTCGGCGGCAAAGGCCCGGCCCGCTGCCACGGCTGAGGCCAGGGTGAGCGCCGTCCACACCGCCCCGGCTGCCAGGTTGGCGGTGGCCCCGGCGCTGCGGCCGTCCGGAGCACCGAGGGCAAACCCCTGCACCAGCAGCACCAGCGCCACATAAAAGGTGGTGGCCAACAGCGCGTCGCGGGTCCGGCCCGCCAGCCGCAGGTCCTTGGCCGCCACCGCCCAGGCTACCCGCAGGGCACTCACCGGACCACCTCGCGCAAGTGGCCCGCTTCCAGATACAGCTGTCGGGGGGCCAGCTGCGCGGCCAGCTCCGGCTCGTGGGCGGCAATCACCAGGGTGCTGCCCTGCCCGGCCAGTTCGCCCAGCAGCTCCAGCACCAGTGCCCGCCCCGCCGCGTCGAGGTTGGCGAACGGTTCGTCGACCAGGGTCAGTGGGCGGGCCAGCAGGGAGGCGCGGGCCAGCGCCAGCCGCTTACGCATTCCCGCCGAGAGAAAGCGGGCGCGGCGGTCGGCGGCGGTCTGCAGGCCCACGCGGGCCAGGGCTGCCCCCACACCTTCCAGGCCGCGGCCATGCATCCGCAGCGCGAATTCCAGATTCTCGCGGCAGGTGAGGTCCGGGTAAAGCGCGGCGTCCACCGGCATCAGATGAATCTGCTCGCGCACGGCGGCCGCGTCGCGCAGGTCGTAGCCCAGAATGCGGCCCTCCCCGCGTGTGGGCCGCAGCGCCGAGGCCAGCAGCCGCAGCAGGCTGGTCTTGCCCGCGCCGTTGGGACCCAGCAGGGTCATGTGCCCGCTGTGGGGAATGTCCAAATCCACGCCACGCAGCACCGCTTCCCGGCCCAGCCGCAGCCAGACTCCGCGCAGCTGCACGGCATATTCAGTCGTGGCCGTCATCTCAGACCCGCAGCCACTGGGGCATGACGCTGTAGAAAAAGGCCGCCAGCACCGTGAAATAACCGCTCAGCATCAGCAGGCCCACCGCCACCAGGATGGCGCCGCCAACCTTCTCGAAAATGCCGGCGTAGCGGTTCAGGCCCCGCAGGTTGATGCGGTCCCAGAGCAGCGCCGCCAGCAGAAACGGCGCGGCCAGGCCCAGCGTGTAGGTCAGCAGCAGCACCACGCCCTGCGACAGCGAACTGGTGCTGGCAGCCAGGCCCAGGATGCTGCCCAGCGCCGGCCCCAGACAGGGGCTCCAGCCGAACGCGAACGCCGCGCCCAGCGCCACTGGGCCGTAGCGGTCGGCGGCGCTGAGCTGCCGGGTGTCGCGCATCATCCAGGGCAGGCGAATCACGCCCAGCATCACCAGTCCGAAAAAGACGATCAGGGCACCGGCCAAGCGTCCCAGCAGCAACTTGTGCGGGGCCAGCAGCGCCCCGAGCGCACTGGCGGTGGCTCCCAGGGCCACGAACACCAGCCCGAACCCGGCGATAAAGCCCAGCGCCCGAACCAGAGGTGCCCGCGTGCCGCCGATGACCCCCAGGTAACTGGGCACCAGCGGCAGCACGCAGGGGCTGAGAAAAGACAGCAACCCGGCGACAAAGGCGACCGTGAGGGTGGGGGCGCTGGCAGCTTCGACCATAACGGCCAGTCTAACGCGGCGGCCGGGCCAAGCGGCGTGAGGGTTGTCCCGCCTCCGGGGGGTGCACCCGCGCCGTTGCTCAACCTGAGTCACCGCCGAGTGTCCCCTCCCACTTTCATCTCAAAAGGTCCGTCTCAGACTGACCGTCTCGGAGTGGCCGGCCCAGGGCATCTATTCCAGGGCTCCCGTTCCCCGGTTCCCCGACTTTCCAAGCCTCAGCTCCGCGCTCAGTTCAGCGTGCGTTCCGGCGCCGGCTCCTGCCAGTCGGCGTGCAGCACCCGCACCTCGCGGCTGCCGGCCGGGGTGTACCAGACCCGCACGCCGCTCTGGGCCGGGTCGCGTCTCAGGCGGTATTCGGCCCTGGAGGGCAGCGCCCGGTCCAGGGCCAAAAAGGCGTTGCGGTTGGCCGGCGTCCAGCCGCGCAGGTGCAGGGCCTGTCCGCTTTCGTTGTGCAGAAGCAGCCAGCCCGGTCCCAGGGTGACGCTCAGCTCGGGGGGGTCGGGCTGCTGCCGAGGTTGCCAGCGCACCGCCGTGCCGAAGGTAGGCGACTCCACCTTGCCGAAGCTGCTGGGCGGCAGCCACACGGCTGGTGGCCGGACCGGGCGCCACAGCAGCCCTGCCAGCAGCCAGGCCAGACCCCACAGGGCCAGCGCCGCGCCTCCGCACAGGCTGAGGAAGGTCGCCGGCTGGGCCAGCAGAGCTGCGCCGCCCAGCAGGCTGGGTCCCAGGCCCCAGGCCCACGCCGGCCGCCGCCGTACCGGCACGAAGGCACGCGGCCACCATTCGGCCAGCAGCAGCAGCGCCGCGCCGAGGCCGAACAGCGCCGGCACTTCCAGCAGCGGGGCCAGCAGCAGCAGCAGCAGCCCCGGAATGCTCCACCAGCTCACCGCCGGGCGCTGCCGCCGCCGGGCCGCGAACGCCACTCGCGCCAGCCAGTACAGGGCCAGCACGCCCCACGCACCCAGGAACCAGAGGTTCAGGCGCTCCAGAAAAGGAGTCGCCAGTAGTCCTTCACCCATCAGGGCTGGCCCTGCCGCCGCACCTCGGCGGCCAGGTGTTGCAGCTGGCCTTCCAGCAGTGTCCAGCCGGTCCGCACCGCGCCCAGCGAGCCGGGCAGTGCAAACAGGAGCGTGCGCCCGGCCAGCCCGCCGACGGCCCGTGACAGCATCGCGGCGCCGCCCACCTCCTGATACGACAGCATGCGGAACAGCTCTCCGAAGCCGGGCAGCGGCTTGGTCAGCAGGGCTTCCACTGCCGGCACGGTCACGTCGCGCCCGGTAATGCCGGTGCCGCCTGTACTGAGCATCAGGTCGAAGCTGGCCGCCTGCCACCCGCGCAGCTGGCTTTCTACCGCCTCCCGCTCGTCGGGCACGATGCGGTAGCCGGCGACCTCGTGTCCGGCTGCCTGCAGTGCACCCACCAGGAACTGTCCGCTGCGGTCAGTGTCCAGGGTGCGGGTGTCGCTGACCGTCAGTACACCGCAGCGCAGGGCCAAAAAGGTGGCCGGCAGGTGCGCTGCGGGAGGAACCGGGGAAGGAGACATGTGCCTACCATACCCCCGGCTCAGGCTGACAGCGCGGGCCTGGGTTACGCTCAGCGCCGCTGGGTGCCCCTCCCGGCCAGCAGCACCTGCCGCACCTGCTCAGGCAGCAGGGCGTAATCGGCGGCCGTCACGGCACTCAGTGGCTTGCGGCCCATCACCGCCAGCAGCTTGCCGCACTGCTCTTCCAGAAACTCGCGGTAGTCGCCGGCTCCGCCGGACTGCACGCACTCCAGCGCCAGCAGCTGAAGGCGGCCTTCTAGGCCCTGCACAGCCAGGAAGTGCGCGGCCTGCTCGGCGGCTGGTCCCAGGCGGTCTTCCAGGCCCAGGATGGTTTCGGGCCGGCGCATCAGGTCGTCGGCGGCGCGGCGCACCAGCGGCTCGCGCAGGGTGCGCTGGCAGGGGCGGCAAGGGGTGTGCGGGCTGGGCTCGCCGCACACCGGGCAGGGATGCCAGCCCTGCTGCTCGCGCCAGCGCCGGCGCCGGGCCACCGCTTCAGCGGCGCGCTGGGCCACGTCCTGAAGCTCCTGCCCGGCAGCCTGCGCGGCCTGTGCGGCGCGGGCCTGTTCGGCCGGAGCCAGTGGGGGCAGCTGCGGGGCGTGGGCGCGGCGGGCCTCGCCGGGGTCTGTCCAGCCGGTGCCAAAGCGGATTTCGGTGACCTGCTCGGGAGCCACGCCGGGGGGAGCCTGCTGCGCCAGCAGCTCGTTTAGCCGCCGCATAAAGTGGTGCCGCTGCATGCTGAGATGGTGCGCCGCCGCCGAGTCGCGGGCTTCTATGTGCAGGGTGCCGAACTGAAACGACCGCGCCCGTGTCAGCCGGGCCACTTCCGGCCCCACCGCCTGCGGCCAGACCAGCAGCGCCTGCGCCCGCTGCACGCCGAAGCCCAGGCGGTTTTTGCCCAGGGTAGCGTTCATCAGTTCGCCCACCGTGCGCAGGTCGCCCTCGCGCCGGCCGCTGCGGGCGCGGGTGCGGAAGCTGGGCTTGGGGGTGTAGGGCCGGTCCGGGTCGCTCATGCGGGCATCTCCTCCTGTCGCTGCGGCTGCGGCGTAAAGCGCCCGGCGGCCGCCTGCAAAGCGAGCTGGGCACCGGGCGGCTGCTCGGTGCCGGTCACGATGGCCTGCGGCACCGAGGCCGCCAGATCCAGCAGAAACTGCCGGCGCTGCGGGTCCAGCTCGGCGGTCCAGTCGTCAATCAGGAGCACCGGCGGTTCTCCGAAGCGCTCGCTGAGCAGCTGCAGCTCGGCGTAGCGCAGCGAGAGCGCGGCGGTGCGGCCCTCGCCCCGGCTGGCGTAGGTGCCGGCGTTCAGGCCGCCCAGCGTCAACTCAAGGTCGTCGCGGTGTGGGCCGGTCAGGGTCACGCCACGGGCCAGCTCCTCGGCGCGGCGGGCATGCAGGGTCTGGGCATAGGAGGCCGGGTCCGTGCTTTCCAGCAGCCGGATATCCAGCGCCTTGCGGCTGCCCAGCTCGGCGTTGGCGTGGCGTGCCAGTTCTTCCAGGCGCACCAGCGCCCGCGCGCGGAATTCCATGATGTCACGGCCCAGCGTGACCAGCGGGGCGTCCCACACGTCCAGTGCCCAGTCCTGGCCCTCGCGCAGGGCGGCGTTGCGCTGCGACACCGTGCGCTCGTAGCGGCTGAGCTGCTCGGCGTAGCGGGCGCTCAGGCGCCCCAGCAGCGAGTCCAGATACGCCCGGCGCTGCGAGGGCGAGCCGAACACCAGCTCCGAGTCCTCCGGGCGAATCAGCACGGCGCTGCCACGCGGCAGGTCGCCGGTGCGGGTACGCACGCCGTCCACCTTCAGCTGCCGCCGTCCGCGCCCGATGCCCACCTCCTGCACGCTCAGACTGCCGCCTTCCAGCACGTCGGCACGTACATACGCTTCGGCCTGCCCGGCCAGCACCAGCTCCTCCAGCCGGCCTGCTTCGGTGCGGCCCGTGAGCGCCAAGTAGGCAGCTTCCAGCAGGTTGGTTTTGCCGGCGCCGTTCTCGCCCCAGACGCCCGTGACCCCCGCCGGGAATTCCAGCGTGTCGGGGGCCAGGTTGCGGTAGTTCAGGGTAGAGAGCTTGCTCAGACGCACGGGCGCCATTATAGGCGGGGGTTAACGCAGCGAGTCCCTAGCCCGGCGCACGTCGCGGGTCAGGCGTTCCAGGTGAAAAGCGTCGCCGCCGCAGTCCAGCACCTGCACCTCGCCGCCCGCGCTCCCGGTCACCAGCCAGGCCAGCTCCCGCTCCCCGGCCCGGCGCACATGCCGGCGCTGACCACGCTGGTCCGCGTCCAGGGCCAGCACGGCGCTGGGCACACCCAGGCGCAGCAGTTCGGCCTGCAGCCAGGCCAGGGCGTCTGGATGCCCGGCGACGAAGCCCTGCTCCAAATAGGGTGTGGGCTGGTTGTAACGCACGGCGCCGCCGTCCCGCCGCGTCAGCTCCGCGCCTGCCGCCCGCAGCAGCGCGTGCCCGGCTGCAATGTCCCACTCGGCGCGGGGCGACATGGTAAAGGTGGCGTCCGCCTCGCCCGCCGCGATGCGGGCCAGCTTCAGCGCGGTAGACCCACTGGGCCGCATGCCGGCGAGCGGCAGGTCGTTCAGTTCGCGGCGTGTCTCGGTAACCGAGGTGGCGATGACGTAGGGCGGTTCCCTGTGGCGGGCGGCCGGCTGCCCGTCCTTGGTCACCCCCAGCCCGGCGGCTCCGGCGAACAGTTCGTCTGTGTCCGGCGCGTAGATGACGCCCAGCACCGGTTCCCCGGCCACTGCCAGCCCAATGGACACGCAGTAGTCAGGGCTGCCCTCGGCATATTCCTTGGTGCCGTCAATGGGGTCGATCAACCACACCCGCTCACGGCCCAGGCGCTCGGTGCTGTCGGCCTCTTCTTCGGACAGCAGGCCGTCGTGCGGAAAGGCCGCTGCCAGCTCGCGCATCAGCAGCTCCGACGCGGCGCGGTCCGCCTCGGTTACAGGGTCGTCGGCGCCGGTCTTGTGCTGCACGGTCAGTCCCTCACGGCGAAAGCGCCGCACCAGGTCGCCGGCCTGCCGCGCCAGACGCCCGGCGGTGTCCAGTTCGTGTCTCAGCGCTTCACTCATGGCCGGCACCGAACAAGGCGAAGCGCCGCCGGGAAAACCGGGCGGCGCGAGCAGCAGGGGACAGGATCATGCCCTTATCTTATCGCCGCTCTCCTCCCCAAAATCCCAGATGTCTAGGTCGTCCACAGCGCTGCTCAGGCTGCTGAGCGCGGCCAGGTCTTCCTCGCGGGCCTGGCCCTCGAAGTGCACGCCCTGGCCGTGGTCCGCCGTCAGGTCCGCCATCACGCCGGCCGACACGCCTGCCAGCAGCTGCGCGGTTTGCTGCGGCGTGGCCTTGAACAGCATTTCTTCCAGCACGTCGTCGGGAATGTCGCGTGACACGCTGGCCCGCGCCGTGCGCAGCAGCTCGGCGTCCACCTGGGGGCGCTCGGCCGTTTCGTCGTCCAGCTCGTCCCAGCTCACGGTCGGGGTCACGGTCGGTGCCGGGCGGTAGACCTCCTGCGGCGCAACCTGAACCGGAGCAGTGGACGGCGACATGGGGGCGGCAGGCTGAGCCGGCAGCGGCGCAGCAGAGGTGATTGGTGCTGGCCGTTCGGCGCCAGCGCGGTCACGCATGATTCGGCGCAGGCGCAGGGCGGCGATTACGGCTGCGGCCAGCAGCAGGGCAACAAGTACGTAGGTCATCGGGGGTCCTTCATGGAAAGAGAGAAGCGAGGGCGGGCGGGCAAAACCTTGGGGGACTGCCCGCAATGATAAAGCTCTGCCTATGCTAGGGACTGCCAACTTGCACTTCTCTTGCGGCTGCCTGGCGCCGCAGAACCATGAAGGCTGGGGCCGAAAGAGGGAATCAGGGCTGCAGGCGGGTCCGGTCACGTGGGAAGGCCCGCGCCATCCGCACGTTGCCGATGCCCAGCAGCAGCGCGGTCAGCCGCTCCGCGCCAATGGCGAAGCCGCCGTGCGGGGGCATGCCGTAGCGGAACACCTCGGAGTAGCCGCGCAGCGAGTCAGGGTTCAGGCCGTACGCCTCGATGCTCTGGGCCAGCATCTGCGGGTCGTGGATGCGCTGCCCGCCGGACGTGATTTCCAGCCCGCGCAGCAGCAGGTCGAAGCCGCGCGTGACCGGCACGCCGTCCACCTCGCCGGCCGGGTGGGTGTAAAAGGGCCGGGCCGCCTGCGGGAACTGCGTGACGAACACGAAGTCGCTGCCCAGCTCGCGGCGCACATATTCGCCCAGCAGCCGCTCACCTTCGGGGTCCAGGTCCTTGCCGCCGACGGGGTGTCCGAACTCGCGCTCCACCAGGGCGCGGGCTTCCAGCAGCGGAATACGCGGAATGCGGGCCGGCACCTCGGGCAAAGTCGCCCCCAGCAGCGCCAGCTCGGGGCCGCAGCGCTCGGCCACACGGGCCAGCATCACGCGCAGTACCTCGGTTTCCACGTCCATCACGTCCTCTTCCGAGTCGATAAACCCCAGCTCGGCGTCCAGGCTGAGGTACTCGGTCAGGTGCCGGCTGGTGTTGTGCTGCTCGCCCCGGAACACCGGCGCCACCTCGAACACCCGCTCGAAGGCGCCCACCATCATCTGCTTATACAGCTGCGGGCTCTGGGCCAGGTAGGCCGGCTCACCGAAATAGTCCACCGTGAACAGGTTGGCCCCACCTTCCGCACCCGCTTCCACGATTTTGGGCGTGCTGATTTCGGTAAAGCCCATGTCGCCCAGAGCGGCGCGGAAGCCGGCCAGCAGCTCGGCCTGCACCCGCAGCACGGCGCGTGCCTCAAGGCCGCGCACCGTCACGGCACGGTGATTGAGCAGGGTGTCGGGGTGTACGCGGCTCAGCTTGGGCAGCTCCACCGGGGTGGGCTCGGCGGCGGCGGCCAGCAGGTGCATGGCCTGCATCCGCACCTCCACCTCGCCGGCCCGCTTGGGGTGCGGAGCCACCGTGCCCAGGATTTCCACACTGCTTTCGGGCAGCGGCAGGTCCAGACCCAGGCCGTCGCCCACGCACTGCACGGCGCCGCTGCCGTCGCGCAGGGTCACGAACTGCAGCCCCCCCAGGTCACGGCGCGAGAGAATCTGGCCGCGCAGCCGCACCGGCTGGCCGCTCAGGGCGGCGAGGTCACGGATAAAGGTGCGGGGCAGGGCAGGGGCGGGCATTTCCGGCTGTGGGGTGGTCATCGGCAGCACTCCTTGGGATGAGAGGTCGGAATAAAAAAACCCCCGCTTGCCTGTATCGGGAAGCGGGGGCGCACATGGCGAAAGACGTCCCCTAATGGGAATCGTCATTATTGTTCGCCAGGGGCAACATGCCGGCAAGTGTAAGCCCGGAGGAAAGGAGTGTCAAGCGGATGACATTCGCCGGATTTCAGGGCACCAGGCCCAGCAGCGCCGGCCAGCCGTGCGAAAGGTTCAGGGCGGCCACCGCCCGCGCCGCCTGAGCTGGACCGGCGTCCAGCCCAGCGGTCACCCCCAGCAGCGGGATAGGAATTTCGGGGTCCTCGCGTTCCAGAATCCGCAGCTGCAGTTCGCAGGTGGGGCTGCCGCTGACGCCCAGCGCCGGCTCCGCCTCGCGGCGAATGCGAATCCACGGCTGCGAGCGGTACTCGTCCCGGTAGGCGGCCAGGGCGTCGTGCTCCGAGTAGCCTTCGAACAGCGGAATGCGGGCCTGTACGTCCGGGCCAGCGCCGGGTATCTCTTCCAGCCGAAAGTGCCCGGTCAGCAGTGGCCGCAGGGTATCCAACTCAGCCGCGCCCAGCGTCAGGCCGATGCTTTCACGCGGCGATACCACCCGTCCCCGCAGCAGCGGCTCCAGCGCCAGCGCGGCGGCCAGCACCCGCGCCGGAACACCGGCCAAATCGGCGCCCATGCCGGGCGGGTGCAACTCCGGCAGGGCCGGCTGCCCGGCCGCGCCGGGGCGCAGGTCCAGCCGCTGCCCAGCGTCGGCCGGCAGTTCGCCGGTCCAGCCGGGCAGCACCACAGTCACGTCGGCTGCGCTGGCCGCGGCGCTCACGCCCAGACCCCGGAAGCCGAACAGGCCGGGGTGCAGGTCCTCCGCCGAGACGCCCGCGTGCTCGGCCGCCACCAGCCGCGCCGTCCGCAGATGGGGGTGCCAGGCGGTCCAGCGCAGCCACTCGGCAGCCAGCGGGTGCGCTGCGCCCAGCACTTGAACGGCCAGTGTTCCAGGCAAGCTCAGCGTTCCCAAGGCCAGGCCCCCGGCGCTGCTGCCACGCCCACCGCACGCGGGCCGGTGTGCACCATCAGCGAACCGTTGACCGGGGTAGTCTCCGCCCACACGATGGGGTGCGAGGCGGCAATCTGCTCACGCAGCAGCTCCGCGTCTTCCGGGTGCGATCCGTACAGCAGGCCCAGGCGCAGGGGCGTGCCTTCGCCGTAGCGCCGGGTCAGCTGCGCGGCAATTTCGCGGATGCCCCCCTTGTACCCACGGGCGCGGGCCGCTGTGGTGTAGATGCCGGCCGGCTTTTCCACCGTCACCACCGGCTTGAGGTTCAGCAGCCCGCCCAACGTGGCCGCCACCTTGCCGATGCGTCCGCCCTTTTGCAGAAACTCCAGCGTCTCGATGGTGAAGTACAGCTCGGTTTCATCGCGGACCTGTTCGGCCCAGCGCAGCGCCGTCTCCAGGCTCTCGCCGCGCCCGGCGGCTGTCATCAGCGCGTGCAGCACGAAAGCCTGCGCCGCACTCAGGCTGCCCGAATTGAACAGCTGCACCTGTAGGTCGGGCAGTTCCTGTTCCAGCAGGCTGCGGGCCTGCTCGGCCGCGTTGGTGCTGCCCGAAAGCCCCGGGCTGATGGTCAGCGCGACGATGTGGGTCGCCCCCTGCGCCGCCGCCTGCCGGTAGCCGTCCAGCCAGGCCTGCGGCGTGGGCTGCGAGGTGCTGGGGTGGGGGTTCCCGGCCAGAATCCGCGCCATCAGCTGCTCGCGTGGCAGCTCGTGCATGGCGTAGGTGTCGTTGCCGAAGGTCACCGAAAAAGGGGCCACCGGCACGGCGTTGTTCAGGCCGGCGTAGGCGTCCAGGCCTCCGTCGGTCACGGCGGCGAATTGGGGGGTGGGTCGTGGTTGGGAATCAGTCATGAAAGCTCCACATCGTTCATCTGTTCTACCAGCTTCAGTGCGGCGGTATGGTCTTCGCTGCCGCCGATCACGCGCTCGGCAGCCCGGTACAGCCCGCCCGCACTTCCCAGCAGCGGCGCCGCACCCTTATGCGCCGCCACCACGTCCAGCGCAATACCCACGTCTTTTGCCAGCAGCCCCAGCGCAAAGGTGGCCGGGAACTCGCGGCTCAGCACCCGTTGGCCGATCAGGTTCTCGCTGGCGTTCGAGCGCCCCGAAGAAGCGTTGATCACGTCCAGCGCCGCTCCGAGGTCCACGCCGCCGGCTTTCAGGGCTGCCAGTCCCTCGCCGGCCGCCCATAGGTTGACCGCCAGCAGGGCATTGTTCACGGCCTTGACCGCGAAGCCCGCGCCGGTAGGCCCCACGTGGACCACCTTGCCGGCAAAGGCGAGGCGTGGGCGCACCCGCTCCAGCACCGCGGCGTCCCCGCCCACCATCACGGTGAGGGTGCCGGCTTCCGCCCCGTTCGTGCCGCCCGACACCGGCGCGTCCAGAAAGTGCACGCCGCGCTCAGCCAACCAGGCCGCCTGTTCCCGCGCCGCCTGCGGGTGCCCGCTGGTGCAGTCCACCCACACGCTGCCGGGCTCCAGCTGGCCGTCCAGCGCCCGCAGCACCTCCCATACCTCGCCAGAGGTGGGCAGACAAGAAAAGATCACGTCGGCGTGTGCCAGGCTGCTCAGCTCGTGTGCAGCGCTGCCGAACTCGGCCGCGTGCGCCTGGGCCCGCGCTGGGGTACGGTTCCAGACCAGGGTGTCGAACGCCCGGGCAAGGTGGCCCGCCATCGGATAGCCCATCGCGCCCAGGCCGATAAATGCTGTACTCATACCCTGCAGCTTAGCGCCGGGGGCCTTAGCCGTGGTCCGGATGGGTGGTGCGGCCATGCTGGCGCTCGTGCGCCTCGATTTCCTTTTGCAGGAAGTAGTTCAGCGCGGTGCGAATGGTGGCGATGGCTGCCAGCTTGCCGATTTCGTCCCAGGTGGGGGCCACGGCAGTCAGCAGCACATCGGCCGCCAGCAGAAATTCCAGCGCAATCGCCAGCCAGCGCCCCAGCTGTAGCCGCAGCGACTCCTTGACCTCGTCGGGGACCTGGTCCCGCTGTCCGAACACCCGCACCGACCGCCACAGTGCTTCTAGCAGTGCCGCCGCCACAATCAGCACCGCCGAGATTTCCGCCAGGGAGGCCACTAGGTGGGCCGCCCCCATCACCCAGTGCTGCAGCGATTCGGTCACAGGTTCCAGGGTCATCGGCTGCCAGTCTAAGGGAGCGGAACAGGGGAAAGATTTTTAAGTTTCGAATTACAAAATAAAATACAGTAGACTCTAGCTCCCACAAACTGGACAGCCACCCCGCCCCATGCGGCATAGTGGCAGGAATGCCGAGCCCCATCACCTCCCTGCAAAATCCCACCGTCAAGCGCTTGGTCCGCCTGCGCAGTAGCCGCCGCCTGCGGGAAGGGGAGGGGACTGTCCTGATCGAGGGTGCCCGCGAGACGGCCCGCGCCCTGGCGGCCGGCTGGGCTGCTGGGGAGCTGTACCTTTGCCCGGCGCTGTTCAGTCCCGAGGCTGCCGAGCTGGCCCCACAGTTGCCCATGTCCGCCGTGACCGAGCTGAGCGCTGAAGCCTTTGCCAAGGTCAGCGGCCGCGAGAATCCTGACGGCGTGCTCCTGCTGAGCCGTCCTCCGCAGGAGCGCTGGCCTACGCTGCCGCCGCAGGCGCTGCTGGTGGT
Source organism: Deinococcus proteolyticus MRP (assembly GCF_000190555.1). Taxonomy (GTDB): domain Bacteria; phylum Deinococcota; class Deinococci; order Deinococcales; family Deinococcaceae; genus Deinococcus; species Deinococcus proteolyticus. The sequence continues at coordinate 1,027,674 of NC_015161.1, read as the reverse complement.
GCTGCACGGGTTGGAAAAGCCCGGCAACGTGGGGGCGATTCTGCGCACCGTGGACGGGGTGGGTGCCGACGGCGTGCTGATTCTGGGACGCGGCGCCGACCCCTACAGTCCCAACGTGATCCGTGCCTCGCAGGGCAGTGTCTTTACTGTGCCGCTGCGCCAGCAGGATGAGGCGGAGGCGCTGGCTTGGCTGGAAGAGGAAGGGTTTACCCTGGTCGCCTGCACCCCCGACGCCCCGCGCACCTTCTGGCAAGCCGACTTGACCGGCCGGGTGGCTCTGCTGCTGGGCACCGAGCATGAGGGCCTGCCAGAACATTGGCGCCGCCATGAATCCGCCGTTTCCATCCCCATGCGGGGGCAGGCCGATAGCCTGAACGTCGCGACCGCCGCCGCTGTGGTGCTGTATGAAGCGTTGCGACAGCGGCAATAAAATTTTTTGCGAACTTTTATATTCAAATTACAAAAAGAAAGATTACTCAACCACCAAATACCAACCTAAAAAAGGCGACCTCGCGGCCGCCTGGATGAGAAAAATTAAAAAATCAGGCCTGAGGCTGCTGAGGCTGCAGCTGCACACCCTCCAGGGCAGCGTAGTCATCCTGGAAGTGCATCAGTACGCCACCGAACAGCGTGTCGAAGGTTTCCTGGGGCATTTCAGCCAGGGTGGGGTAGAAGCCCACATACTCCAGCCAGACGTTGCCCTGTGCGTCCACCGAACGGCTGAAGGCCCGCTCACGGTTACGCTGGTTCAGCATTTCCATCACTTCGCCCAGACGGCCTTCATAGGTCTTCTGGGTCACGCAGGTGATTTCCAGGCGACTGGTGTTCTGGGGGCCGTCGTTCACGGACACCAGAACAGCGGCGTCACCCATCTCGAAGCGCCAGCCCATGCGGATAAAGCGCTGGCCAGTTTCGGGGTTCTGGTCCATTTCCAGCTGAACGTCGCGCTCCTTGAGGTATTTGGCGAGGGTGTCCAGCGTCAGCAGAGCAGTTTCGGTCGTCATAATTTTTCCTCCTTAGGAAAAGGCGGCCTGGGAGGCCACCTGCAGTGGTCAAACCTGAACCATCCTAACACCACACCGCTCCCAGTTCAGGGACGGGAAAGCACGGTCAGCGTGACCGGCGCCACCCCCTCGCGGAGGATACCCAGCTCCTGCGCCGCAGCCCTGGACAGGTCAATAATGCGCCCACCCCCGTTGAAGGGACCACGGTCATTGATCTTGACGCGTACGCTGCGGCCAGTGCGGACATGCGTCACCCGTACCCAGGTGCCGAAGGGCAGGGTCAGGTGAGCCGCGGTCATGCGCGTTTCAGGGTCAGGCCGGCCACCGTAATACACCGCCTTGCCACGCTGATAGACCCCCGCCCCCTGCGCCAGTTGCAGAGCACCCAGTTGCAGAGCACCCAGACTCGGCGCAGCAACCGCCAGCGCCGGGAACAGGGACAGGCACACCGTCAGGCCCCCGGCCAGCAGAGACCGCCTCCTCATGCAAGAGTCTCCCTGGGCGAGTGGCTGAGCACCTCGTAGCCATCCTCGGTCACCAGCACCAGGTCTTCAATCCGCACCCCGCCCAAGCCCGGCACATAGGCGCCCGGCTCGATGGTGATCACCATGCCGGGCGCCAGCACATCCTCACTGCCCTGGGCCAGACGCGGTCCTTCGTGGACCACCAAGCCCACACCATGTCCGAGCGAGTGGGCGAAAGCTTCAGCCAAACCATGCCCGGCGAGAATGTCACGGGCCACCGCGTCCAGGTCGCCCGCCTTAAGACCGGGGCGCACCGCCCGTACAGCGGCTTCCTCGGCTTCCAGCACAGCGTTATAGAGACGCTTCAGCTCGTCTGCCGGCTGGCCCACCGCCACGGTGCGGGTCATGTCCGAGTTGTAGCCGTTCAGATTGGCACCGAAATCCACCGTGACCAGGTCGCCATCTTCAATCACCCGGTCGCTGGCCGTGCCGTGGGGGAGAGCCCCCCGCACCCCACTCGCCACAATCACGTCAAAGGCGCTGGTCGCTCCGGCCTGCCGCAGCCCCTGCTCCAGGGCCATCGCAATATCCAGCTCGCGGACCCCAGCGCGAATCTGCGGGCGCACCTCGGCAAAGACCCGGTCGGCCAGAGCCTGAGCCGCGCGAATCCCGGCCACCTCGTCCGCCGACTTGTGCAGCCGCAGCTCTTCCACCAGCCCTTCGACCGGATGAAACTGCACCTGCCAGCGCTCCTTGAGGCGCTCCAGGGCACTGACCGTCAGGTGGGCGCCTTCTACGCCCATTTTCATACCGGCCACGGCCGGCGCCGCCCCTTCGATGGCCTCCAGCGGGCGGGCAATCACCACCTCTATTCCCGGCAGCGCGTCTTCCTGTGCCTGCACGGTATAGCGGCCGTCGGTATACAGCACAGCCGCCCCCGGCGTCACCAGCAGCCGGCCGTCATCCGGATGAGTAAATCCGCTCAAGTAGCGCACATTGGCCGGGTCCGACACCCACAGAGCCTGCAGACCCCGGCGTGCCAGGGCCGCTCTGAGCTGTTCAATTTTTTCCATTTCTCCACGCTAGCACGGGGCTTTGTCCCCAATCTGGGAACAGGGACAGGGGCAGAAATGAGAGGCTATACTCAGGAATCGGGACACCCAAACTATTTCCCATAGGAGGAACACCGTGAAGTTACACGAGTATCAGGGCAAGGAAATCCTGCGTGATTTCGGCGTCAACGTGCAGGAAGGCAAAGTCGCTCACACCCCCGAGGAAGTGAAAGCCATCGCTGAAGAGTACGGCCAGCCGGTCGTGGTCAAGGCGCAGGTGCACGTGGGCGGCCGCGGTAAGGCCGGCGGCGTGAAGTTCAGCCCCACCGCCGAAAAGGCGCTGGAAAACGGCCAGAACATCCTGGGCATGGACATCAAGGGTCTGACGGTCGAGAAGGTGCTGGTCACCAAGGCCGTGGACATCGACGCCGGCACCGAGTACTACGTCGGGATGATCGTGGACCGCAACGTCCAGAGCTACACCCTGATGGCCTCCGCTGAGGGCGGCATGGAAATCGAGGAAGTGGCCGCCGCCACCCCCGAGAAAATCATCAAGCACCGCGTGGACCCCGTCACCGGCCTGCGCCCCTACGAAGCCCGTGAAGTGGCGATCAAGGCCGGTTTCAAGGGCAACCTGAACAAGATTGCCGACATGATGGTCAAGATGAGCAAAGCGGCGCTGGAACGCGACGCCGTGCTGGTCGAAATCAATCCCCTCTTCGTGGACGAAAGCGGCACGCCGCTGGCCCTCGACACCAAGTTCGAGATCGACGACAACGCCATGTACCGTCACCAGGACGTGGCGCACTACCGTGAGCTGTCGGCCGAGCACCCCCTGGAAGTGGAAGCCAGCGAGTACGGCTTCGCCTACGTGAAGCTGGACGACGGCAACGTCGGCGTGCTGGGCAACGGCGCCGGCATCGTGATGACCACCCTGGACGTGGTGAACCGCGCTGGTGCCAAGCCCGCCAACTTCCTCGACATCGGCGGCGGCGCCAAGGCCGACGTGGTGTACAACGCCGTCAAGCTGGTGAGCAAGGACCCCGACGTCAAGGCCATCTTCATCAACATCTTCGGCGGCATCACCCGCGCCGACGAGGTGGCCAAGGGCGTCATCCAGGCGCTGGACGAAGGCATCCTGACCAAGCCGGTCCGCATGCGCATCGCCGGCACTGCCGAAGACGAAGCCAAGGCGCTGCTGGCCGAGAAGAACAGCGACCTGATCAAGATGTACCCCACCATGTTCGAGGCTGCTGAAGAAGCCGCCAAGGAAGCCAACGCTCTGGGAGGCAAGTAATGGGCATTCTGGTTAACAAAGACAGCAAAGTCATCGTGCAGGGCATGACCGGCTCCGAAGGCGCCAAGCACAGCCGCGCCATGAAGGAGTTCGGCACCCAGGTGGTGGCCGGCGTGACCCCCGGCAAGGGCGGCCAGGACTTCGAGGGCTGGCCCATCTACAACTCGGTGGCCGAGGCCAAGGAGAAGCACGGCGCCAACGTGAGCATCATCTTCGTGCCGCCGGCCGGCGCCGCTGACGCCGTGCTGGAAGCCGCGCACGCCGGCATCCCCCTGATCGTCCTGATCACCGAAGGCGTGCCCACCGTGGACATGATGCGCGCCGTGCAGGAAGTCAAGGCCCTGGACGCCGAAAGCCGCAAGAATGGCGGCGAAGGTATCCGTCTGATCGGCGGCAACTGCCCCGGCCTGGTGACCAACGGCGAAGCCAAAGTGGGCATCATGCCCAACCGCATCTACACCAACCCCGGCCGCATCGGCCTGATCAGCCGCTCGGGCACCCTGACCTACGAAGCCGCCAAGCTGCTGAACGACGCAGGCATGGGCACCTCCACCACCGTGGGAATCGGCGGTGACCCCGTGATCGGCACCACCTTCGCCGACGTGCTGCCGATGTTCGAAGCCGACGAAGGCACCGACGCCGTGGTCGTGATTGGTGAAATCGGTGGCGCTGATGAAGAAGCCGCTGCCGAGTACATCAAGAACAACATGAAAAAGCCCGTTGTGGCCTTTATCTCGGGCCGCAGCGCCCCTGCCGGCAAGCGCATGGGCCACGCCGGCGCCATCATCATGGGCGACGTGGGCACCCCCGAAAGCAAGCTGGCGGCCTTCAAGGCGGCGAACGTGCCGGTGGCCGACACCATGCCCGAAATCGTGGACCTGGTCAAGGCGGCGCTGAACAAATAAGCGCGGCGCCGGAAGGCTACGCTGCACCAAAGCTTCACCACAGAGGAGGGCCCACCAGCGGCCCTCTTTTTTTATCGTCTCCCAACTCTGAAGGTCCCATCAGGCACCCATCAGGACCTCATGTTAGCTTTGTGGCATGAACGCCCGCAGAACCGTGACGACGGCCCTGGCTGCCCTGCTGCTGGGCGGCGCCCAGGCGGCCCCGCTGGTGTTGCACGGGCAGCTGCGCGGCGAGGTGCTGTCTGGTCTGAGCGTAGGTATCTGGACCGTCAGCGCGGCTGGCCAGCCTCAGCAACTGCTGGCAACAGCCCCGGCGCCCGAGGGCCGCTGGCAGCTGACGCTGAACCAGGCCCCGGGCGGTGCGCCCGCCCTGCAGGCCACGGCCCTGAACTGGCCAGGGCTGTTGCCCACGGTGCAGGTCTCCGCTCCCAGTCAGGGCCAGGAGCTGCGGGCCTACGCTTTTGTGGACAGCAACCGCGACGGGCAGCCGGGCACAGGGGAGACGCTCCGTGAGGTGCGCCTGCGCGACGGCGAACGGCCTCTGTTTCTGGTCTGGGTGGACCGCGCCGTTCAGGTGACGGCGGCCCACGGCTATCAGGCCCAGCTGCAACCCGGTTGGAATGCGCTGAGCCTGCAGCTGGGTCAGACGGTGCAACTGCGCCCCTACAGCGGGCAGCCGCTGAGCGCCCAACTCAGTCCGTAAGGAGCCGGCCGCCTTCACAGGTGGCCTTTTGTCTCACCTCAGGACAGGGACAGCATGGCTGCAGGCCCTATTCACGCAGCTCCAGCGTGCGCCGGTAAGCCGCCAGGTACTGCGGCACGATGCGCGAGGGGTGAAATTCCTCCACCGCCCGCCGCCGGGCCGCCTGGCCCATCCGCACCCGCACCGAGCGGTCGCGCAGGATATCCAGTGCCGCCTGGGTCAGCCCGTCCACGTCGCCCACTGCGGCCAGCAGGCCGCTCACGCCGTGGTCGACCACCTCGGGAATCCCCCCGGCGCGGGCCGCCACCACCGGCACCTCGCAGCTCATGGCTTCCAGGGCGCTCAGGCCGAAGCTCTCCTTGCTGCTGGGCAGCAAAAACAGGTCGCTGAGGCCCAGCACCGTCTGCACATCCGGAAAGGACCCCAAAAAGGTCACCCGGTCCGCGATGCCCAGCCGCTGCGCCCGCTCCAGCGCCGGGACACGCTCGGGGCCGTCCCCGACCATCAGGAGCCGGGCCGGCAGTTCGGAAAGGACGCCTGCAAACGTGTCGATCACGTCGGCCACCCGCTTGACCGGGCGGAAGTTGCTCACGTGAATCAAGAGGGCCTCGTCCTCACGGGCGAACTGTTCCCGCAGGGCCGGGTCGTGGACCGGGCGGAAGCGCTGCGAGTCCACGAAGTTGTAGATCACTTCGATCTCGCGCTCCGTACGGAACACCTCGCGGGTCTGCTCGGCCAGAAAGCGCGACACCGCCGTGACATGGTGCGAGCGCTCGATGGCGTGGCGGGTGGTGTGGAAAAAGGCCGGCTCGGCCCCCACCAGGGTCACGTCGGTGCCGTGCAGGGTGGTGACCACCGGGGCCCGGCCTGTGATGGCGTGGGCGTGCAGCGCCGCCGTGGCATGCGGAATGGCGTAGTGGGCGTGGGTCAGCTGCACCCCCTGTTCCAGAATGACCTCGGCCAGCGTGTTGGCCGCCGAGAGTTCCGGATACGGCTGGTCGAACAGGGCGTAGGCGAACGACCCGATCTGGTGAAAGTAAGGCCCATGCACCGCGCAGCGCTGAGCCAGCCGGAACGGCACCGCCGGCCCCACGAAATGCACGGCGTGGCCCTGGGCGGCGATGAGGAGGCCCAGCTCGGTGGCCACCACCCCCGAGCCGCCTGCTCCGGTATGGCACAGCACGGCGATATTCAGCGAAGTCATGTTGAGCAGTGTAGGGCAAAGGAAAAGGCGTGTGGGAGCGCGGGGATACCCTAGACTGAAGGCATGATTGCCGTGCTGACCGATTCCACCTGTGACCTTCCTCCAGCGGCACTTCGCGACCTGGGAGCAGGAATGCTGCCCCTGGAAGTCCGGCTGAATGGCCAGACGCTGCGCGACTGGGAAGAGGTCACCCCCCAGCAGGTGTTCGGGCAGCTGGAGCGGGGCGCCGAAGTCCGCACCGGGCCGGTGGAGGTCAGTGCCTTTCGCCAGCGCTACCGCGAGCTGCTGGAGCGCTACGACGGCGTGGTGTCCATCCATATCTCCTCGGGCCTCTCGCAGACGGTGGCCCACGCCCGCCAGGCCGTCGCCGCCCTGAACGAAGCGGACCGCATCCGGGTAATCGACAGCGGCGTCTCCTCGGTGCTGGTGGCTTCGGCCACGCTGGCGGCGCAGCGAGCGGCGGCGCGGGGCGGCACCCTGCAGGAAGTCGAGCAGGCGGCGGCGCAGACCCTGGCCAGCCAGTACGGCGAATTCACCGTGCCTTCCCTGGAATACCTGCGGCGGGGCGGGCGTATCAGTGCGGTGCAGCACGCCGTGGGCAACCTGCTGGGGCTGCGCCCGGTGGTGGCCTTCGAGCGAGGACAGCTGAAAGCCGTACGCCGCGTCGGCACAGAGCAGGCCGCACAGGACATTCTGCTGCGGCTGCGGGAACGCTTTGGCAGCGAGCCGGTCAGCGTGGCCGTGGGGCTGGCCGGACACAGCCCAGAGCGCCTGCGGGAGTTGCGGGAGCAGATGAAGGCTTCCGGGCTGAACATCCGCGCCGGGCGCACGCAGCTGATCGGGTCCGTGATCGGCGCCCACACCGGCCCCGGCATGTTCGCCTTCGTGGCCGAGCCGTTCAGAGGCCACTGAAGACCGGAGACCAGAGAAGAGGGAGCTCCAGTTACACCCGTGTCTGCAAGAAGGCCTTGACCGCCTGGGCCGCTTTCATCCCCATGCCAGGCACGGCGGCGATGTGGGCCACGTCAGCGGCCCGCAGTTCTTCCAGGCTGGTGAAATGCTCCAGCAGGGCGTCGCGCCGCTTCTGGCCGATACCGGGCAGGTCATCGAAGATGCTGGCGGTCATCGCCTGACCGCGCAGCTTGCGGTTGTAGCTCACCGCGTAGTGGTGCACCTCGTCGCGGGCGTGAATCAGGACCCGCAGCGCCGGGTGGGTGTGCGGCAGAATCAGCTCCTTGCCGTCGCCCAGCACGGTGCCGCCGGTCAGCCACCACTGGGCGCCGTAGGGCGAGGGCAGCACGATAATTTCCTCACGTTTGGCAAGACCCACCACCGGCACCTGCACGCCGGCTTCTTTCAGCGCGTCCAGGGCCGCATTCACCTGACCGCGCCCGCCGTCGATCAGGAGCAGGTCCGGCAGCGGGAGCTTGTCGCTCAGGGACCCGGTAAAGCGCCGGTAAACCGTCTGGCGCATCGCCGCGTAGTCGTCGGGGTGGTCCAGGCCCCTCACCTTGAAGCGGCGGTACTCGCTCTTGCGGGCACGGCCGCCTTCCAGCACGATCATTCCCGACACGATGTGGGTGCCGAACAGGTTGGAGTTGTCGTAGCCCTCGATGCGCCAGGGGCGGTCCGCCAGGGCCAGCACCTCGCGCAGGGCGTCCAGACCGGGATGATCGCCGCGCCGCTCCAGCACGGCCAGCTCGGATTCCAGGCCGTGTCCGGCGTTGCGCTGCGCCATTTCCACCAGGTCCACCTTGTCGCCGCGCCTGGGCAGCCGCACGCTGACCCGGTGCCCGGCCCGCTCGGAGAGGAACTCGGCCCACAGCGCCGTGTCTTCCAGCTCGGCGGGCAGCAGCACCAGCGGGGGCAGGTGGGTGGCCTGGGTGTAGTAGTCCTGCATAAAGGCGCTCAGAATCTCGCCGGGCGTGCTGGCCTCGTCCCCGGTCAGGAAGCGCTTGTCCCGGCTGACCACCCGGCCGCCGCGCATGCGGAACAGCTGCACCATCGCGTATTCGCCGGCCTGCGCTACACCCAGAAAGTCCAGGTCCGCTTCTTCGCTGATAAAGGCGTGTTGCTCGTTGCCGAACAGCTTTTCCACCGCTGAGACGCGGTCACGCAGCCGGGCGGCCATCTCGAAATCCTGGCGCAGTGCGGCCTCTTTCATCTCCTCACGGAGGCGGCGCAGCACCGGCGCCGCGCGGCCTTCCAGCAACGCTTTGACGTCGTCCACCACCTGTGCGTAGGCCAGCGGGTCGGCCGCCTGAATGCAGGGGGCCAGGCAGCGGCCCATGTGGTAGTTCAGGCAGGGGCGCGGTTTGAGCTTCATGGGCAGGCCGGAGTTCTTGCGCAGCGGAAACATGGTGTCGATCAGGTGCTTAACCCGCCGCACCGCCGAGGCGTCCGGATACGGCCCGTAGTAGCTGGCCCCGTCGCTGAGCACCTTGCGCGTCACGATCAGCATCGGGAATTCCTCGTTCGTGAGCTTCAGGAACGGATAGTGCTTGCCGTCTTTGAGCAGCACGTTGTAGTGCGGCCGGTGCTGCTTGATCAGGTTGGCTTCCAGCACCAAGGCTTCCACTTCACCCTTGGTGGTAATAAATTCCAGCTCATCGGCCAAAGCCGTGAACTTGCCGCTCTTGCCGCCTGCCTTGAAATGCTGCATCACCCGCCCACGCAGGTTGTTGGCCTTGCCGATATAAATCGGCGTGCCCCCCTTGCGGAAGATGTACACGCCAGAGGTCACGGGGAGGACGGGCAGGTCGGCCAGTTGCACAGCGAGCAGTGTAGCGGAGGGCCGTGCGGGCCTTTGTGGGCGCGGCTCAATGCTCTTTTTGCACAAGATAAGCGCTTCGTACTTTATTTCACTTCCCCTAGACTGAGACTATGCCCATGCCCCCGCCCACCGTGGAACAGTACCTCAGCAACTGCTTTGAAGCCGCCTTGCAGGACGAAAGGGCGGACCGCTGCGAGGACCTGGGGCTGGAGCCGCGTCCGTATGAGCTGAATCACACCCTGATCAAGGGTGCCGGAGCGGAGCGCCGTGTCATTCTCTACCGTCATGACCTGAGCGAACTGCGGGCCACTGCCGCCGAACCGCCGCCGCTCCCGCCGTACCACTATCAGGGAGCTGAGCTGCGGCAGGTGCTGGCCGAGCGGCAGGGGAAAGCACTGACGGACTGCGCGCAGGGGCTGAGTACCATTGCGGGAAAAATGCCCGTTTATCCAGAACTGCTTGGGCAGTTGCCCAACTGTCAGAACCTGTACGGAGCGTCGCCCACCCTGCACACCGACGGTCTGCGCTGGACCGAAGCAGGACTGGAACTGACCGCCCCGCTGGCCGACGGCTCTAGCTTTCGCTGGCCCACTGCGCAGCGACCTGGGCTACCGCCCGAATACAGGCGGGGGCTGCACTGGCTGGCTGGGCTGCTGCTTGGCGGGGCGCTGGGCGTAGCTCTAGGCTGGCTGGCACGCACGTGGGGTACTGAGCCACGGGGCGGGCTGGCCCGTCTGGGCCAGCCCCTCGCCTCACTGACGCTGCTGCTGGGTCTGCTGACCGCTCCGCTCACGTTGCCGAACCTGACGTTCCTGGGCGAGGCGTCCATGACGATGTTTCCCATGCTGATGTTCGGCACCCTGCCCGCGCTCTGCGTGGTGACGCTGGTCCTGGCCGGTATGGCGCTCTCAGCAGCGGGGCTATGGAGCCTGCTGCTGACCCCGTTCCTGGCGGGCGGACTCCTGGGACTGCTCTGGTCCGGCCTTCCCTTTGCCCAGGCCCTGACGTTGGGGGCCGCGCTCGGCTTACCGCTCGGCGGTTGGCTGGGTGGGCACATTAAAGAGAATTTTCACAAAATCCCAAAGTAAATATTTACTTCACTAAAAAAGTAAATATTTACTTCACTAAATAGGCAAAAGAAAAGCCCCGCCCGCCGGGGCAGGGGAATTCACTTACTCCTGAACCCGGAGGCCCAGTTCTTCCAGCTGGCCTTCCGCGACCGGCGAGGGCGCACCCGCCATCAGGTCCTGGCCGCGGTTGTTCTTGGGGAAAGCAATCACGTCGCGGATGCTGGCCGCGCCGCTTAGCACCATCACCAGGCGGTCGAAGCCCCAGGCTGCGCCGCCGTGTGGGGGGGTGCCGTACTCCAGCGCTTCGAGGAAGAAGCCGAACTTTTCCTGCGCTTCCTCGTCGCTCAGGCCGATGGCGCGGAACATCTCGCGCTGCGTCTGCGGGCTATGAATCCGCACGCTGCCGCCGCCGATTTCAAAGCCGTTCATCACCAGGTCGTAGGCCTGCGCGCGGATTTCATGCTGCCGCTCGGTGCCGAACAGTGCGGTGTCGTCCGGGTGCGGGGCGGTAAAGGGGTGGTGCATGTAGGTCCAGGTGCCCGAGTCCTTGTCGTAGTCCAGCTGCGGGAAGTCGGTCACCCACAGTGGCGCGAACTGTGGGCCGCCCGCTGTCCAGTCGAACAGGTCACGCAGGGCCAGCCGCACGGCACCCAGGGCCTCCACCGCCGTGCGCCAGTCGCCGGCAGTGAACAGCAGCGTGCCGCCGTCCTCCACGCCCGTGCGCTTCAGCAGCTGCGGGGTGATGCCGGCCACGAACTTGGAAATCCCGCCGGTAAAGCCCTCGCCGCCGCGCTTCAGCCAGGCCAGGCCGCCGGCCCCGTTCTGCTTGGCGACGCGCTCCAGCTCGTCAATGGCCTTTCGCGTCAGCTCCGGCGCGGCAATCACCTTGACGGCCTCCGCGCCCGCGAACGCCTTGAACTCGCCGCCTGCGAACAGGTCGGTCACGTCCACCAGGGCGTGCTCGAAGCGCAGGTCCGGCTTGTCGGAGCCGTACTTATCCATCGCCTCTTGATAGGTGAGGCGGGGCAGGGGCAGGCTCAGCTGCTGGCCCATCACCTGCCCGAAAATGTGGGCCAGCAGCCGGGAATTCATGTCCAGCACGTCTTCCTGGTCCACGAAGCTCATTTCCATGTCCAGCTGCGTGAAGTCCGGCTGGCGGTCCGAACGCAGGTCCTCGTCGCGGAAGCAGCGGGCCAGCTGGTAGTACCGGTCGTAGCCGGCCATCATCAGCATCTGCTTGAACAGCTGCGGGCTCTGGGGCAGCGCGTAGAATTCGCCTTCGTTCAGGCGGCTGGGCACCAGAAAGTCGCGGGCGCCCTCGGGCGTGGAGCGTGTAAGCATCGGCGTTTCGATGTTGATAAAGCCCTCGCGCTCCATAAATTCGGTGATTGCTGCCCAGGTCCGCGAGCGCAGCATCAGCCCGCGCTGCATTTCCGGCCGGCGCAGGTCGAGGTAGCGGTAGCGCAGGCGCACGTCCTCCGAGACTTCGCCGCCCTTATCCAGCTCGAACGGCGGGGTCTTGGCGCGGTTCAGAATCCGCACCCCATCTGCCAGCACCTCATAGTCGGCGGGGCCGCCCTTGCGCTGCTCCTGCGGGCGCAGTCCATAAGTGCCGGTCACCTCCGCCACGAACTCGGCCCGCAGTTCGTCGGCCTGAGCAAACGCTTCCGCCTGGGCCGGGTCCACCTGTACCTGCACGGCACCGGAGCGGTCCCGCAATTCAAAAAAAATCAGCCCGCCCAGGTTGCGGCGCCCGCTGACCCAGCCCTGCAAAGTCACGGGGCCGAGGTTAGCGTCAGTCAGTTCACCGATTAAAGCGGTCCTTTTCATGCGTTCTCCTTCAGGAAGATGTTCAGCCCGTCAAAGGGCACGGCCACCTGTTCGCCGCTGCTGAGGTTCTTGAGGGTCAGCCGCTGCTGCGCGGCCTCGTTGCTGCCGATTACGGCGGCCCAGCGTGCGCCCCTGCGGTCCGCCTCCTTGAAGGCCTGACCAGCGCCGCGCCGGCGGAAGCTGAAGTCGGCCCCTGCCACCTGGCGGGCCTGGCGGGCAAGCGCCGCGACCAGGGCGACATGTTCATCGTCCAGCGCGGCCAGATACAGGGCCGGCCCTACCGCTGCTGGGAAGCTCAGGCCTTCGTCTTCCATCGCCAGCAAAATGCGCTCGATACCGAACGCCCAGCCGATGCCGGGCACCTCGTCCTTGGCGCCCAGCTCCTGTGCCAGCCCGTCGTAGCGCCCGCCACCGCCCAGCGCCGACTTGGCGCCGATGCCCTGGTGGTGCAGCTCCCAGGCCGTGCGGCGGTAGTAGTCCAACCCGCGCACGATGGACGGGTCGGTCTCGAAGGGCACGCCCCAGTCGGTCAGATGCTGCCGGACCTGCTCAAAGTGCGCGGCCGCCTCCGCGCCCAGAAAGTCCAGCATCGGCCGCACGCTCAGCTCGGCGATGATGGCCTGGTCGCTTTCGCTCTTGGAATCCAGAATCCGCATCGGGTTGCGGGTCAGGCGGTCCTTGGAATCTTCCGAGAGCCCCTCCAGGTGCGGCGTGAACAGCCCGCGCAGGTACTCGTTGTAAGCGGCGCGGTCCTGCGGGTCCCCGATGCTGCCCAGCTGAATGCTGACTCCCTTAAGGCCCAGCGCGGTCACGATGTCCCACATCAGCGCAATGGCTTCGGCGTCGGCCAGGGCGTCGCTGCTGCCCAGGCACTCGTAGTCCACCTGATGGAACTGGCGCAGGCGGCCTTTTTGCACGTTCTCGGCGCGGAACATCGGCCCGTGGGTCCACAGTTTCAGTGGGGCCCCCAACTGCTTGAGCCCGTTTTCCAGGTACGCCCGCACAATGGGCGCGGTGCCTTCCGGCCGCAGCACGTAGCCGCCGTGCTCGCCGGCGTAGTAGACGGTGAACATCTCCTTGCGGACAATGTCGGTGCTGCCGCCCACACCGCGCTGAACCAGGTCCGCCTCTTCAAACATGGGGGTGGCAATGAACTGTGCGCCGGCCCGCTCCAGCACCTGCGCGGCGATGCGGTGGATGTGGGCATGGGCGGACGCGGCTGCGTCGGGGGAGAGGCCGGGACTGCCGGCGGGAAGGTGGTCTTTGGTTCCTTTGGGGCGCTTCACCATACAGGGCCGAGTCTACCAGCAAAAAAAAGTGCCCCCGACTGGAGGCACCCCTGGCTTCAGCGCTTTACTGCTGAACCGAGTACTGCAGGCCCGTGCTGCGCTGGCCGTCCACTTCAACGAACAGCCAGTGCCCGCCCACCGGGGCGTTCTGGGGAATGGTGAGGACAATCTGGCTGGCGGTCCACGACTGCACCGCCGATGCCGGGAAGACGTATCCGCCCTGGCCTCCGCTGTCGGTCAGGCGCACGGTGCCGTTACTGGCGCCGCCCAGGTAACGGCCCTGAATGATAAGGGTGCCGCCCCGCGCCGCCGAGGCCGAGGTTTTGATAAGCAGTGGGGTGACCGAAGCCTGCTGGACGGCCGTCTGCTGGGTGGGGGCGCAGGCGGCCAGGCCGCCGGCAAAAACTAAAGAAAACAGGACACGTTTCATGGTGATTTCCTCCGCATTTGCAGTGTAATGAGATTGATGATATCAGATCAAACCACCCCCCCCAGTGTTCAGTCTCCCGGCGCCCAGTTCACCGAGGCCCTGCTGCAAAAGGGCGTACTGGTCATCTTCAATCCCAAAAGTGGTCAGGGAGACAGTTCGCTCCCGGAGTTGCTCGATCTGCTGCGGGCCCAGGGCATTCCCCTGACCGAGCGCGCCCTGGAAGGTGAGCGCCCGATGGCCGAATTCGTCCACGACCTGGAAGACTATGCCGCCGTGATCGGTGCTGGGGGAGACGGCACCGTCAGTGCCCTGGCCTACGCGATGGCCCAGCGGCAGGCACGTATTCCCCTGCTGGCCTTCCCGGCGGGCACCGCCAACCTGATCGCCCTGAACCTGGCCATCCCGAGCGAACCGGAGGCGTTGCTGCAGCTGATGCTCTCCGGGCACACCCTGGCCTTGGACCTGGGCGAGCTGGAAACTGGAGACGGCGGCGAGCGCAAAGGCTTCGCCATGCTGGCCGGTGCCGGCGCGGACGCGTCCATGATCAAGGAAAGCGAGCCGCTCAAGAAGAACTTTGGGACCATGGCCTATGTCATGGCCGCCATGCGCCAGATTAACCCGCCCACCACCACGTTCCACATTCGTGCCGATGGACAGGAGCGGACCTTTACCGGTATCGGGGTGATGGTGGCCAACCTGGGCATGGCGAACTACCGCATTCCGATTACGGCCGATATCAGCCCCAACGACGGGCAGTTCACGGTGATTCTGCTCAAGGAAGGCAACATTCTGCGCCTGGGCGCCAACCTGCTCGACTCGCTCAAGGCCAAATTCAAGCTGGGCGACCCGGCTTTCAGCGATAATCTGGAAACTTTTACCGCCCGTGAAATCGAAGTGGTGGCCGAGGACCCGTTCCCGCTGCAGTTCGACGGTGAGATTCACGTGGAAACGACTCCCTTCAAAGCGCGGGTGCTTCCGCAGGCGGTTCAGTTCTTTACCACCCAGACAGAGGGCGACCTGAACACCTGAGTGGCCGCCCTCTGAGAACGGGGCCACAGAATGGACGAGAAGGCCCCTCGGCGGACGGCTGAGGGGTACGGGATGGGGCGAAATGCCTCAGCAGGTAGATCTCTTCTTCCCTAAGTCCGCTTAGAGAAGAGAGGGGGCAAAAAGAGATACCGCCCCGAAGGGCGGCAGCGATGTTGTATGAAAAAGCCTGTCAAGTGAAGCCACCTGTAAGGTCCTGAGAAACCCTCCCCCCAGAGGGTGCCGCGGCCGCTGGGCCACAGCGTTTCTCAGGTGGGTTCAGTATTGCCGCTGCCAACTTGGGAGAAAACTGCAACTTTCAAGTTATGGAAGTCGGGCGGGCGCCCCGGCCAGCTTGGGTGCCGAGATAGAGCCAGGCGCAGGTGCTGAGCAACATCACGGCCGCTCCAGTAGACCACAGTGGGCGGCTGCCATAGGCGTCGGCTGCCGGGCCCAGCAGGATCATCGCCAGGGGCATGCCGGCCTGGGAGCCAGCGGAAATCAGCCCGAATACCCGGCCCCGGAACTCCTCGGGAATCAGGGTCTGCCCCAGGTAAGAGATGGCGGTGTTGGTCAGGGCCACGCCCAGCCCGAGGGTGGCAAGCGCGGCGTAGAACAGCTCCACATAGGGGCTCTGAGCCATCACCGCCAGGCTGAGACTGCCGCTCAGCAGGCCCAGCGGGAGCGCCAGCTGGGGCCGGAAGCGCTGGCCCAGCGCGGTCACGCTCAGGCTGCCTGCCAGCATCCCGCCCATGACGGTGCCCAGGGCCACCCCGTAAAAGCGTTCCGGTAGGCCGAAGCCGGCCAGGTGCTCGGGCAGCAGCATCTGCATGGGGGCAAAAGCAATATTGAGCACAAAGGCCAGCACCGGAATCATGGCGAAGCCGGGGTGGCGGGCCAGCACCTGGAACCCGGCGCGGAACGCTGTCCAGAAGCCTTCCTTGACCGGGGCTTTGACCCGGCTGGGCAGCCTGACCAGCAGCAGTGCCCCGGCACTGATCAAAAAGGTGGCAGCGTCCAGCAACAGGGTGCTGGCCTGCCCCAGCAGCGTGACCAGACCAGCCCCCAGAAACAGGCCGGCCAGCTGCGCGCTCTGAATGCCCATTCCCATCAGGCCGTTGGCACGTGCCAGGTGTTCGGCCGGCACCAGCTGGGGCAGCAGCGTGGAACTGGCCGGCGAGGTGAATGCCGTAATCAGGCCGCTGAGCAACACGGCACTGTTGAGCCAGAAGATACTGACCTGCCCGTTCATCAGACCCAGGGCCAGACCCAGCACCAGCAGGCCGCGCAGCACGTCGCCGGCAATCAGCAGCGGCCTGACTGGCACCCGGTCCACCACCACGCCGGCGAATGGGCTGAGCAGCGCGGGCAGCATTCCCAGTGCCAGCGTGAGCCCCATCGCGCTGGCCTGACCGGTCAGGCCGTACACCAGCACAGCCACCACCACCGACGTCAGCGCGTTTCCGAAGACCGACTGCAACCCGGCCAGCCAGTAGACGGTGAAACTGCGGGTCCAGAGTCGGGGCGAAGGTGATGAAGTGGGGGTCATTTTATTAGAATGTCACCCCTCTACTTATCAGAAAAGTGCTTTTTTGAAGTTGAGCGCCTTTCAGGTTTTGGCACGCCGCGCCCTCAGGAGGAGGGCCGCTGAGAGGGCCAGGACCGGGAGGTCGCCCAGGCGGCTGTACACCGTCTGCCCGCTCAGGCGGCGGTATTCGGCCGAGACCCCGCCCTGGCCTTCACGCAGCAGCTGCCGGGGTCGGCCCAGGTCGTCCACACTGCCGGCCCAGCCACGCTGTACGGCGCGCAGCACCCAGCGGCGGTTCTCGATGGCGCGGACCCGGCCCAGGTCAAAGTGCTGCTGCACCCCGGCGGCGGCGTACCACGAATCGTTGCTCACGTTCACCAGCACCTCGGCCCCCCGGCGGGTGAGCTGCCGCGCCGGCCAGCTGAAGACCGAGTCGTAGCAGACATAGGCTCCATAGCGAATGCCGTTCAGAACAAGTGGCACCATCTCCTTCGCCGGCGGAACGCTGGTGCTCAGGTCGAAGCCGGTCAGGGTGCCCAGGACCGTGTAGAGCGGACGCAGCAGCTGCTGCAAAGGAAAGGTCTCCCCGAAAGGGACCGGGCGGCCTTTGTGGTTCTCCCCCACCACCTGGCCGCTGCCGTCCAGAGCGATGACCGTGTTCAGACCCCCGGAATACAGGCCCGCGCCACTGATGCCGGGACCAGGAAATAGCGCCTGCTCGTTCAGGTCGCGCAGCAAGGCCGTTTCCGACCAGATGACCGGTTCGCCCGGGGGGCGCCCGGCGCTGGCCTGCAGCAGGCTGGGCAGCAGCTGGCCACCCTCCAGGCGGCTGAAAGAATCTACGTCGGTGCGGGTCAGGTAGGCGCGGGCGGTGGGACCGTCTGCCGGCGTGCGGGTCACGCCGTAGCCAGCGGCCAGGGCCAGCAGCGCCAAGCTGAAGGTCAGCGGGCGGCGGTTCCCGGCGTACCAGTCGGCCAGGGCTGCGGCGAGTGTCACGGCGAACCAAGAGGCCAGCAGCACTCCGCCCAGGTCAGCGGTCTGGATGACAGGGGTATTCAGCCACACCATGCCCAGCGTGGGCCAGGGAAAAGCCAGCGTGCCCAGGGTGCGCAGGTATTCCAAAAGCACCCAGCCTCCGGCGAGCGCCCAGAGCCGGCCGCGCTGCGTGGGAAACAGCCGCACAGCAACCCAGCCCAGCGCCGCAAAGAACAGGCCCTCCACTGCGTACAGTATCAGTGCCAGGAGGCCCGCTGGCGCAAAGCCGAACACCTGCGCGGCCAAGGCCATCACCCACCACAGGTGGGCGCCGACATACCCGAACGCGCCCCAGCCCATCCGGCGGGCCGTGTCCTCACGGGCCGCCAGGGTCAGCCAGGCGGCCAGGGGCAGGGCCGCCAGCGGCGCAGCTGGGGTGAGGGTGGCCAGACCGGTAAGAAGTCCGGCGGCCAGGGCATGAAAACGGGACGGAAGCTGCACCAGCCCATGATACCGGCCGCCCGCCCGCAGCAGGGCTGCTAAGATTGCTTTAACGTGCGACTGGCTTTTATCAGTGATATCCATGCCAATATCCAGGCTCTGACGGCGACCGCGCAGTTTCTGGAGACCCAGGTGGTGGATCAGGTGGTGGTGGTCGGTGACCTGGTCGGATATGGCGCCAATCCCGGGCCGGTCATCGACTTCGTGCAGCAGCGCGGTTATCTGGTCTGCCTGGGCTCCAGCGACCTGCGGGTGGCTCTTCCACTCGGAGACCGGGCCAGGCGCCACGGAGTCGCCGAGCAGGTGATCGGCTGGACCCGCGACATCCTGTTGCCGGCGCAGCTGGACTATCTGCGCTCGCTCCCGGTGGGTGGGCGCCTCAAGACCCCTGACGGCCGCATCCGCTTTTTTCACGGCACCCCCCACGACCCCGAGCAGAAGCTGGACCTGGCCGACTCCGAGGAGAAACTGCAGGTGCTGGCTGCCCAGTTCCCGGCGCAGCTTATCGTGTCGGCGGGCACCCATATCCCTTACCTGCGCCGGGTGGGCGAGGTGACCTTTCTGGACCCGGGCTCGGTGGGGCTGTCGCTGAACCACGAGCCCGGAGCCGACGTCGCGGTGGTGGACTGCCTGCCGGGCGCTTCCTCGCAGGTGACCCTGCACAAGGTGCCCTACGACGTGGCCTCGGCGGCGTTCGACGTGCTGGCGTGGGAACTGCCGCCCCAGATTGCCCAGGTGCTCAAGACGGGCCACGGCTGATGCGGGCGCGGCAGCAGACCTTCCTGCACGCTGGCCCTGCCGAAGGGGCCGAGGCGATGACGGAAGTGCTTCTGGGCGAGGAACTGACCGTGCTGGAGGAGGCCAGTGGGTGGCAACACGTGCGGCTGGCGGCGGACGGATATGAGGGCTGGGTGCGGACCGTGGCCGCAGAGACACCAGCCGGTGACGGCGCTGCGCAGTGGGCTACGGTGACGGCGCTGCGTGGGCATATCTATGCGGCTCCGGCCGTGCAGTCCCCGGTACTGGGCCGCCTGAGCCTGGGCGGCCGGGTGTGCCGCTCGGGCGAGGTGACCGAGGGTGAGGAAGGCCGCCTCTGGGAACGGTTGCTCTGGCCGGAAGGCTGGGTCAACTGCTCGGTTTTTCGCCCGCTGCCGCCAGCACTCCCGGAGCTGGGGCTGGCTTTCCTGGGCACTCCTTACCGCTGGGGCGGACGTTCGGCATGGGGGGTGGACTGCTCGGGGCTGATGCAGACGCTGCACGCGGCCTATGGAATCGCCCTGCCGCGCGACTCGGGGCCGCAGCGCTCTGCCCTCACCCCGGTGGACCGGCCCCAGGCGGGCGACCTGGCCTTTTTCCCTGGTCATGTGGGTCTGATGCTGGACGGTCGGCGGATGCTGAATGCCACGTCCTACCACATGGCTGTGGCCGTAGACACGCTGGGCGAGGGCGAGTACGGTCGCCTGCTGGCGCGGGACCTGCTGGGGTTCGGACGCCCGGAATGGAGGAAATGATGCTGACGTGGACCCCTTTTGAGCTGCATACTGCCCAGCCGTTCGGGATTGCTCGCTGGACGCACTCCGCCTACGAGCGGGTGCGGGTGGACTGGTCTCTGGACGGCGTGACCGGCCGGGGTGAGGCTGCCCCAAACGCGTTTTATGGCGAGACAGGTGCCACGGTGCCGGCGGCGTTGGAGCGCCTGATGGGTGCAGCCGGCGACCCCTGGGAGTTCCGTACGCTGGCAGGCCGGCTGGACGCGGCGCTGGGCCACCATCCGAGTGCCAAGTGTGCGCTGGAAATGGCGGCCGTAGAAGTCTGTGCCCTTCTGGTGGGCCGTCCCGTGCGTGACCTTCTGGGCCTGCCAGGCGGCGAGGTACCAGAAAGCAGCTTGACCATCGGCCTGGCTTCCCTCTCCGAAATGGCCGCCCAGGCTCAGGCAGCGGTGGCGCGGGGGCACGGCATTCTGAAGGTCAAGCTGGGCACCCCGCAGGATGAGGCCATCCTGGCAGCGCTGCGTGACGTGGCCCCGGAGGTCACCCTGCGGGTGGATGCCAACGCGGCCTGGTCGCTGAGCCGGGCGCGGCGCATGCTGGATGTGCTGGCAGACTACCGCGTGGAGCTGCTGGAACAGCCTCTGCCTGCCGGTGACCTGGCCGGGCACGCAGCCCTGCGGCGCTCGGCGCGGCTGCCGATCATTGCCGATGAAAGCTTGCACTCGGTGGCAAGCGTGCCTGCCCTGGCTGAAGCGTTTGACGGCGTGAACCTCAAATTGGCCAAGCTGGGTGGGCCAGTCCAGGGGCTGCGCGCCTTGGAGTTGGCGCGGCTGCATGGTCTGGAGGTGATGGTGGGCTGCATGATCGAGTCGTCGCTGGGGATTGCGGCGGCGGCGATGCTGGCTCCGCTGTGTGATTGGGTGGACTTGGACTCTCCCCTGCTGCTGGCGGCCGAACCGGTCTCTGGCCTGGAATGGAAAGCGGGCCGGCTGCAGCTGCCGCCTGGGCCGGGGTGGGGGGTGGCATGGGCGGAGTAAGAGGGGGCGTCTGGGACGCTCTTTTTTTGAGCATAATTAGTGAAAATTTTCACTTACTCTGTTTCTTCTCTTTGGTTTTATCTGGGATTCTATTTTTATTTTTTATAATTCGCAAACTAATTCAGATGGCAAAAACTGGCCTCAGGGGGTCGCCGAATTGTCCGGGGTACGCTCCAGGCTGTTCAGGAAGGCCAAAACCTCGCGGTTGAAGCGGTCGGGTTCATCCACCATCACCACGTGCCCAGCGCGGGGGATTTCCACATATTGGCCGTGCGGCAGGGCTTCAGCCAGGGTGCGGCCAAGCGCTGCAGGCACCAGAGCGTCGCGTTCGCCCCACACCACCAGGGTGGGCAAGGCGATGGCAGGCAACATCTCCCCTGTCGGGTGGCCCAGCAGGTCCAGCGTGGAGCGCACCACGTTGAGCGGTCCGGCCCGCAACGAGTCGAACAGCACGGTGGGAATAAAGCTGAAGCGCCCGGTCAGCGCGGCGCGGGGAAGCTGGAGGGCGGCGCGGAACAGGTCCGTCTCCAACAGGCCCGAGGCGCAGGCCAGCACCAGCGCCCGCAACCGCTCGGGCTGGCGGGAAGCCACGATGGTGGAAATCTGTCCGCCCATCGAGTGGCCCAGCAGGGTCACGTCCTGCAGGTCCTGGGCTTCCAGCCACGCGCCAATCAGGTCGGCAGAACCTTCCACGCCCAGGGCGCGGTGCCGCCAGGCCGAACCGTAGCCGGTCAGCTCCACCACATACACGCGGAAATGGGCCGAAAAGGCGGGCAGATTACGCCGCCACCAGCGCCGTGAGCCGCTCAGCCCATGCACCAGCACCAGTGGGGGGCCGCTGCCGTACTCGCGCCAGTGCAGCACTCCCCCCCCATGACTGAAGACCTGTGGCGCGGGTTTAGCCACGGCCCGGGCCGGTCAGTTGCTGCAGGAATTCGGCGTTGTTGCTGGACTTGCCCATGCGGGCGGTCAGCATTTCCATCGCGTCGGCGGGGTCCATATCACTGATGACCTTGCGCAGCAGCCAGATTTTGTCCAGCACGCCCCTTTCCAGCAGCAGCTCCTCGCGGCGGGTGCCCGACTTGAGGATGTCCAGCGCAGGGAAAATGCGGCGCTCTTCCAGACGGCGGCTGAGGACCAGTTCGGCGTTACCGGTGCCTTTGAATTCCTCGAAAATCACGTCGTCCATGCGACTGCCGGTTTCGACCAGAGCTGTCGCCAGGATGGTCAGGCTGCCGCCCTCACGGGTATTGCGGGCCGCACCGAGGAACTTCTTGGGCCAGTGCAGCGCGTTGGAATCCAGGCCACCCGAGAGCGTACGCCCGGTCGGCGGAGTCACCAGGTTGTTGGCGCGAGCCAGGCGGGTGATGGAGTCGAGCAGAATCACCACATGGCCGCCTTCTTCTACGATGCGGCGGGCACGCTCGTGGACGAATTCGGCCACCCGCACGTGGCGCTGCGGCGGCTCGTCGAAGGTGGAGGCAATGACTTCGGCCCCCGCCACACTCTCGCGGAAGTCGGTCACTTCCTCGGGGCGCTCATCCACCAGCAGCACCATCACGTGAATGTCCGGGTAGTTCTTCACGATGGAGTTGGCGATTTTCTTCATCAGGGTGGTTTTACCGGCCTTGGGGGGGGCCACGATCAGCGCCCGCTGCCCGCGCCCGATAGGCACCAGCAGGTCCACCACCCGCAGACTGATGCCGTCGTCCATGCCCGGGTCTTCCAGCACCAGTTGCCGGTCGGGGAAGGTGGGCGTGAGGTCGTCGAAGCGGGGCCGCGCCTTGGCCGTTTCGGGGTCTACGCCGTTCACCGCCTGCACGTTGAGCAGCGTGGGATAACGCTCGGTGTCGCGCGGGGGGCGCGAGAGACCGATCACCTGGTCGCCGGTTCTGAGTGCGAAATCACGAATCAGGCCCGACGTGACCAGCGCCACCCGGCTGCTTACATCCAGCAGGTCCGACTGCAAAAAGCCGTAGCCATCCTCCGACACGGTCAGGTAGCCCTCGGCCAGCTGCTGCCCGCCTCCCTCGGCCTGGGCTTCGAGCAGCCGCAGAATCAGGTCGTCCTTTTTCAGCTTGCGGTATTCCTGAATGCCCGCTTGGGCAGCCAGCAGGTGCAGCTCCGGCAGAATTTTCTCGCGCAGTTCCTGAAAGTTGAGGGTCATTCGGCTTGCTTCTCCTGCTTGGTTCCCAGAGTGGCCCAGTCTTTCATAAAGCCCTCGATGCCGGCGTCGGTGAGCGGGTGCGCCACCATCTGCTGAAAGACCTTGTAGGGAATGGTCGCCACGTCGGCCCCGGCCAAGGCCGATTGCACCACATGCTGCGGGTGGCGGATGGACGCCGCCAGCACCTGCGTTTCGATATCGCCCATGACATAGGCTTCCTTGATTTGGCGAATCAGCTCCATGCCGTCCCAGCCGATGTCGTCTACCCGGCCTGCAAAGGGGCTGACATAGGTGGCGCCTGCACGGGCCGCCAGCAGCGCCTGCGGCACGCTGAAGCACAGGGTCACGTTGGTCTTGATGCCCTCATCCGTCAGGGCGCGGCAGGCCTGCAGGCCCGCAGGCGTCAGCGGCAGCTTGATGACGATGTGCTCGGACCACCGGGCTATCTCGCGGCCTTCTTGCAGCATCTCCCCGGCGGTCAGGCCGGTCACCTCGGCGCTGATGGCTCCGCCGACCAGCTCGGCAATTTCGCTGACCACTTCGCGGAAATCGCGGCCCGACTTCACAATCAGGCTGGGGTTGGTGGTCACGCCGTCCAGGACGCCCCAGGCATGAATCTCGCGGATTTCGTCCATGATGGCGGTATCGATAAAAAATTTCATAGCTTCTCCTTGCAGGGCCCGTGTGGAATGACAGGTTGTCGGGGGGATAGGTCTACCGTCAGTTTACCCTGCTCTGGGCTGGCCTGAAGAGAGGCAAACGCCACCGGCCACAGCTCCCCCTGTCTTCCCTTCTTTGCCGCTCTTCCCGCTGCCTTCTCTTTGTCCTTCTCTTTGCTAGAGTGGGGCAAATCAAGGCGAACGTGAGGCCAGTAGGCCGGAACAGCGGGCCGCGAGCGAGCCAGGGACGGTGAGAGCCTGGCGGCCACGCCCCGAACGAACATCCCCTCCCGCGCTGGTGGAAGAAAGGCTTGTAGCCGACTAGACCCACCCGGACGCCCCCCGGCAGAGGGCCTGGCAATGAAGGCTTCCCCGCATCGGGGGGGCGAAGTTGGGTGGTACCGCGCCGAAGTGAGCGCCCCAACGCTGAACGAGTCCCACGACCTACGCAGCAAAGGAGCCTTCATGACCCACTTTAAGCCTGTGCCCTCTCAGCCCAACTACGCGGCCCTTGAAGCCGAGATGCTTCAGCGCTGGAAAGACGAGAAAGTCTTCGAGCAAACCCAGCGCCGCGAGGCCCCCAAAGGCGACTTCGTCTTTTACGAAGGTCCACCGACCGCCAACGGCCTGCCCGCGCTGCACCACGTTCTGGCCCGCGCGTTCAAAGACCTGTTTCCGCGCTACCGCGTGATGCAGGGCTACCATGTGACCCGTAAAGGCGGCTGGGACACCCACGGCCTGCCGGTGGAAATCAGCGTGGAGAAAAAACTGGGCCTGCAAGGGCGCAACCACGGCGCGTCCAGAGAAGAACTGGAAGAGTTCAATCGCCTGTGCCGCACTTCGGTCTGGGAAACCATTCAGGAGTGGAACACCATGACCGAGCGCATGGGCTACTGGGTGGACCTGGACGACCCCTACGTGACCTATGACCAGGAGTACGTGGAGTCGGTCTGGAACCTGCTGAAGCGGATGCACGCGCGGGGCCTGATTGTGCAGGACTACAAGGTGGTGCCGCTCAGCCCGCGTATCTCCACCACGCTGTCCAAGGCGGAGCTGGGCGAGGTGGACTCCTACCGCATGGTGGATGACCCCTCGGTGTACGTGCGCTTTCCGGTTCTGTGGGACACCCTGCCCGAACGGGCGCACGCCGCCCTGAGTGCCCTGAGCGGTGAACAGCGCCAAGGCCTGAGCCTGCTGGTCTGGACCACCACCCCCTGGACCCTGCCGAGCAACACGCTGGCCGCCGTGAATCCCGAGCTGACCTACGTGGTGGCCGCCTCGCACGCTGGCCCGCTGATTGTGGCCGAGGACGCTGTGGAGCGCCTGAGCGCCCTGCATAAAGACCAGCCCACGCTGGAAGTGCTGGCCCGCTTCAAGGGCAGCGACCTGGCGGGCGTGGAATACGAGCCGCCTTTCCCTGAAGTGGCGGTGGAACTCGGGGCCATTCGTGAGCTGCACGAGCGCCGCGCCGATGGCCGCCCGCAGATGCACTTCGTGGTGATGGCCGACTTCGTGAATGCCGCGGACGGTTCGGGCGTGGCGCACCAGGCCCCCGTGTACGGCGCGGAGGACATGGAAGTGGCCCGTCAGTACGATGTGCCGCTGGTCTTTGGCGTGGACGACCACGGCATCTTGCAGGTGACGCACGAAAAGGGACAGTTCTTCAAGGACGCCGACAAGGGCCTGATTCGTGACCTCAAGGAGCGCGGGCTGATGTTCTGGGCGGGCACCATCAAGCACAGATATCCGTTCCACGACCGCACCGGCGACCCCATCCTGTACTTTGCCAAGAAGAGCTGGTACATCAAGACCGCCGAGCACCGCGCCGAGCTGCTGGAGCAGAACGAGAACATCAACTGGGTACCGCATAACATCAAGCACGGACGCTTCGGCAAGTGGCTGGAAGGCAACGTGGACTGGGCCATCAGCCGCGAGCGCTACTGGGGCACGCCGCTCCCGTTCTGGATGTCGGACGCAGGCGACCTGAAAGTGGTGGGCAGCCGCGCCGAGCTGGCGGCGCTCACGGGCCGTGACCTGAGCGAGCTGGACTTGCACCGCCCCTACATTGACGACATCACCTTTACCTTGGGCGGCCAGGAGTACCGCCGCATTCCCGAAGTGCTGGACGTATGGTTCGACTCGGGCGCAATGCCTTACGCGCAGTGGGGCCTGCTGCTGGATGACGAGGGCAACGCGGTGCGCGGCGGCGAGGAATTTGCCCGGCATTACCCCGCCGATTTCATCTGCGAGGCGATTGACCAGACCCGTGGCTGGTTCTACACCCTGCACGCCATCTCGACGCTGCTGTACGGTCAGCCCGCCTACCGCAACGTGATTTCGCTGGGACACATCGTGGACGAAAAGGGCTTCAAGATGTCCAAGTCCAAGGGCAACGTGGTGGCACCGCTGCCGCTGTTCGACCAATATGGGGCCGACTCGGTGCGCTGGTACATGTTCACCGCGTCCGACCCTGGCGACCAGAAGCGCTTCTCCGAGCGGCTGGTGGGCGAGGCGCAGCGCGGCTTTGTCAGCACGCTGTGGAACGTGTACTCCTTCTTCGTGCTGTACGCCAATCTGGATAAACCCGACCTGAGCAGCGCCCCCGCCGTCAGCGAACGCCCCGAAATGGACCGCTGGCTGCTCAGCCGCCTGGAAGAAACCGTGCGCGACGTGACGGACGCGCTGGAACACTACGACGCCCGCGGCGGCGGTCAGGCGCTGGCGACGTTTGTGGATGAGCTGAGCAACTGGTACGTGCGCCGGAGTCGGAGCCGGTTCTGGACGGAAGGCGAAGAAAACGTCGACACCGCCGCTTACGCCACCCTGCACGAAGCGCTACTGACGGTGAGCCTGCTGGCGGCTCCGTTTACGCCGTTCCTGGCGGATGAGCTGTTCAGAAATCTCGCGGGTGCTGGGGCCGCCCCCAGTACCCCGAGCGGAGCGAGTACGAGCAGCGCGAGTGAGGTCGAATCCGTTCACCTCCAAACTTGGCCGCAGGTCCGCGAGGAGCGCCTGGACGCTGCACTCACCCGCCACATGGCCGCCGTGATGAAAGTGGTAGAGCTAGGCCGCGCCGTGCGGGGGCAGTACAACCTGCGTGCCCGTCAGCCGCTGGCGAAAGTGCAGGTGCGCTTGCCCGACGCCGAGCTGGAGGCTGCTGTCCGCGCCGCCGAAGCCCAGGTCCGCGAGGAGCTGAACGTAAAAGCGGTGGAGTACCTGGGCGAAGGCACCGAGCTGGTGACCTACTCGCTGCGCCCCAACCTGCCGGTGGTGGGCAAGAAGTACGGCAAACAGCTTCCCGCGCTGAAGGCGGCACTGGCCGAGGCGAACGCGGCCGAAGTGGTCCAGACCGTGCAGGGCGGCGGAGTGGCCCGCCTGGGCGAGTTCGAGCTGAGCGCCGAGGAGCTCTTGATTGACGCCTCGGCTCCCGAAGGCGTCGCGGCAGCAGAGGACAGCGGCTACCTGGTGGCCTTCGACACCGAGCTGACCCCGGAGCTGCTGGCCGAAGGGGTGGCCCGCGACCTGGTGCGCGGTATTCAGGAAGGGCGCAAGGCGGCGGGCTTCGAAGTTTCGGACCGCATTCACCTCAGCCTGGAGCTGGACGCGGAAACCGCAGCCGCCGCCAAAGCGTGGCAGGACTACATCGCGGGCGAAGTGCTGGCGCTGGAAGTCGGCTACGGCCCCGCCGAGGGCTTCGGCGCGGCGGTGACGGGCGGCACGGCCTGGTTGCGGCGCGTGTAACAGGCGCTGTAGAGAAGGCAGAACTCAGGGGCGGTCCTACGGGGCCGCCTCTTTGCCGACCCCGTTTGAGCAGGAATGATTGAAAATGTTCATAAAAGCCGTTCCTGCTCATCTGCTCTGCTAGGCTGACCCTCACATGACAACTCTTCCTCTGGCTCAGGGGACGCAGGTCTGGAGCCGTGAACAACGCTATACCGCACTGGAGCAGGTGCCGGCCGCCACACTTGGCGAGCTGAGGGCGCTGGTCGCCGCTTCCCCTTGGCGGCAGGGCTACCACATCCAACCGCCAACGGGTCTGCTGAACGACCCCAACGGCTTTTGCTTCTGGCGCGGGCAGTATCACCTGTTTTACCAGTGGTTTCCGCTGGGGCCGGTGCATGGGCTGAAATACTGGCGGCATACTGTTTCGGCTGACCTGGTGACGTGGCAGGATGCAGGCATCGGCATCGCGCCGGACAGCATGTACGACTCGCACGGGGCGTACTCGGGCAGCACGTGGCCGCTGGAGGACGAACTGCTGCTAGTCTACACCGGCAACCACCGCAGCCCCGACTGGCAGCGCATGCCCTACCAACTCGCCGCGCACTGGGACGGGCAGAGGCTCCGCAAGGACGCGCCTTTCCTGAGCGGCCCGCCCGCTGGCTACACCGAACACGTCCGCGACCCCAAAATCTGGGAGGAAGGCGGCGAGTTTTTCATCATTCTGGGCGCTCAGCGGGAGGATGAAACGGGCGCGGCGCTGATACTGCGTTCACCCGACGCGCAACGCTGGACGCTCGACGGCGAACTGCACACCCGCCTGAACGACTTCGGCTACATGTGGGAATGCCCCGATTATTTCGCACTGGACGGCATGGACGTGGTGCTGCTCTGCCCGCAGGGACTACCGAGCGAAGGGGAAGCGCGGCGCAACATCTACCAGTCGGGCTATCTCCTGGGGCAACTGGATAAGACGAACTGGCACTTCGAGCACGGCGAATTTGCCGAACTGGACGGCGGTTTCGATTTCTACGCGCCGCAGACCACGCTGGGCGAACACGGTGAGCGGATTCTGGTGGGTTGGATGGGCCTACCCGACATGACCTACCCCACCGACACCCACGGCTGGGCGCACTGCCTGACGCTGCCCCGCGTGCTGAGCGTGGAGGGCGGGCGGCTACGGCAGCGGCCTGTGCCCGCGCTGGAATGCTTGCGCGGCGCGGAAGTCGGCTTGGGCGGTGACGCAGGCGAACGCTTCGAGCTACGGCTGCAGCCTGACGCGGGGCCGTTCGTGCTCGACCTGCGGGTGTCCGAAGACGGCGCACACTTCACCCGCCTCAGCTTCGACGGCGAGTGGCTTAGCTTTGACCGCTCCCAGAGCGGCGAACTCCCCGAACTCGACAAACCGGGGCTGGACGCGGGCAAAGGCGGGCAGGTGCGGCGCATTCCGGTGAGTGCAGTGCGCGAACTGCGCGCGTTCAGCGATACCTCCAGCCTCGAAATTTTTGTGAACGACGGCGAGGCGGTGCTGAGCGGGCGCATTTTCCCGCCCCCGCACAGTACCGGCCTGCGCTGGAGCGGGGGCGGCACGGCGCAGCTTTGGAGGCTGAATACGCCAGCAGAGATGGGAGGAAACACATGATTTACGCCATCGGAGAGGCCCTGATTGACTTCGTGCCGCAGCCGAACGGCGATTTCAGCCCGCAGGTGGGCGGCGCACCGCTCAACGTCGCCGCTGCTGTCGCGCGTCTGGGCGGACAATCCAGCCTGATAACCCAACTGGGGGCCGACGCTTTTGGCGGCCAGATTGTGCGGGCGGCGCAGGCGGCGGGCGTGGACACCGCGCACATTCGGCGCACGGACGCGGCCAAAACAGGCTTAGCTTTCGTGACCTTGCAGCCGGACGGGGAGCGCTCTTTTTCGTTTTACCGCGACCCCAGCGCCGACATGCTCTACGCGCCCGAGCAACTGAGCGTGCAGCCGCGGGCGGGCGACTGGCTGCATTTCTGCTCGGTGTCGCTGCTGCCCTCGCCTATGCGCGAAGCCCACGCCGAGGCGATTCAGCGCTTTCGGGAGGCGGGGGGCCACATTTCTTTCGACCTGAACATCCGCCTGCCGCTGTGGGCTGACCCGAACGAGTGCCGCGCCGCCGTGTGGGATTTTCTGCCCTCGGCGCACCTCGTCAAAGTCTCGGACGACGAACTGCCTTTCGTGTCGGAGCGCGGCGAACTCTCCGACCTGTTCGTGGGTGACGTGCAGCACGTCCTCTACACCAAAGGCCGCCACGGGGCCGAGTGGCACACCCACGCTGGAAAGTTGGCGGAGGTGCCGGCTTTTCCCGTGCAGGCGGTAGACGCCACCGGAGCAGGCGACGCCTTCACGGGCGCGGTGCTGCGGCAGTGGCAGGAACTGGGCAGCGCTGAACCGGATGCTGAGACGGCGGCAGGGATGCTGCGCCGTGCCGCGGCGGTGGGCGCGCTCACCACCCTGAAACGCGGAGCTTTGGCGGCGCTGCCCGACGAATCGCAACTGCAAGGCTTTCTCGCCAAGGAGCAACCATGAACGAATACGGACAAGCCGCCGCCGACATCCTCACGGCCCTCGGTGGGCGTGACAATATCCGCGCCGCCACCCACTGCGCCACCCGGCTGCGGCTGGTGCTGAACGACGAGAGCAAGGTGGACCAGGCCGCGCTCGACGCCCTGCCCATCACCAAGGGCACTTTCTCCAACGCGGGGCAGTTCCAGATTGTGCTGGGCACGGGCACCGTCAACCGCGTGTACGAGGAATTCGTGCAGCAGTCGGGCGTGCAGGAGGTCAGCAAGCAGGAGGCGGGCGCGCTGGGGGCCGAAGCGGGCAACCCGGTGCAGCGCCTCGTGAAGCTGCTCTCCGACATCTTCGTGCCGATTATCCCCGCCATCGTCGCGGGCGGTCTGCTGATGGGCCTGAACAACCTGCTGGTGGCGCCCGACCTGTTCTTCAAGGGCAAGAGCCTGATTGAGGCTTACCCGCAGTACGCCGACCTGGCGGCCATCATCAACATGTTCGCCAATGCGCCGTTCGTGTTCCTGCCCATCCTGATTGGCTTTTCGGCCACCCGGATTTTCGGCGGGAACCCTTACCTCGGCGCAGCGCTCGCCATGATTATGGTTCACCCCGACCTGCTCAACGCCTACGGCTACGGCGCGGCCAAGCTGGAAGGGACGGTGCCGACCTGGAACCTGCTGGGCCTCAGCATCGAAAAAGTTGGCTATCAGGGCACCGTGCTGCCGGTGCTGGTGCTGTCGTGGATTCTGGCGAACCTGGAAAAATTCTTCCGCCGCATCGTCCCTGCCGCGCTCGACCTGATTCTGACGCCGCTGCTCTCGCTGTTTATCACCGGCATCCTGATCTTCGCCTTCGTCGGGCCGCTGACCCGCCTGCTGGGTGACGGCATCACGGCGGGCCTCACCTGGCTGTACGACACGGCGGGGCCGCTTGGCGCGGGACTGTTCGGGCTGTTCTACGCGCCCATCGTGATTACGGGGATGCACCACTCGTTCATCGCCATCGAGACGCAACTGCTGGCCGACATCGTCCGCACCGGGGGTTCGTTCATCTTCCCCATCGCCGCGATGTCGAACATGGCGCAGGGCGGGGCCACCTTCGCTGCGGCCATGACCACCCGCGACCAGAAACTCAAGGGCGTAGCCTCGGCGGCGGGCGTATCTGCCGTGCTGGGCATCACCGAACCCGCCATGTTCGGGGTGAACCTCAAGCTGCGTTACCCCTTCTACGCCGCCATGCTGGGTGCGGGGCTGGCCTCGGCCTTCATCACTTTCTTCGGCACCAAAGCGGTGGCACTCGGCGCGGCGGGCATCCCCGGCATCATCTCCATCAAGGCCGACACCATCGTGCCCTACATCATCGGCATGGTGATTTCGTTCGGGGTGGCGTTTGTGGGCACGCTGCTGCTGGCCCGCACCCGCTTCAATCCGGACCTGGCCGCGCCCGTGGAAGTGGCGGCTCCGGCGGAAACTACGCTGGTGGCTACTACGCCCGCAACGGTGGCTGAGACGGCACCCGTCAGTCAGGTGGTGACGCCGTCCGCCGCTGCACCGGTGGTCGAGACAGTCGCTGCTCCCGCCACTGCTGCGGACCCCCGCTTGACCGGCTGGGTGATGCCGCTGGAAGGCCGCGTGCTGCCGCTGGGCGAAGTGCCTGACCCGGTCTTCGGTTCCGGCATGATGGGACCGGGTTTTGCGATTGAACCGGCCAGCGGTGAGGTGCGGGCACCGCTCGGCGGCGTGGTCGAGACGGTCTTCCCTACCGGCCACGCCGTGGGCCTGAAGACCGACAGCGGGCTGGAAATTCTGATTCATGTGGGCATCGATACCGTGAACCTGAACGGTCAGGGTTTCACGCCGCTGGTCAAGCAGGGCGAGCGGGTCAGCGCCGGGCAGCCGCTGCTGCGGGCCGACCTGAATGCCATCCGCCCACAGGTGCCCAGCCTGGTCACGCCGGTCATCCTGACCAACCTTGCCGAAGGGCAGCGGGTCGAGGTCAGCGGCGGACAGGTCACGCTGGTCTAACCGGAACCCCTTTGCCGGCCTGCAGGCAGCCGCCCCGTGCATAGGGGCGGCTGCCTTTGCTGTGGCCTTGCCGCTAGACTGCGGGCCATGAAGCCCCACATGTCCTTTCTGGTGGCCGCACTGCTGCTGCCCGGCGCCCAGGCTCAGCTCTGGAATACCCCACAGGCGACCGCCAGTCAGCCGCTGCTGCGAAGCTTCAAGGCCGAGGGCGACGTGCTGACACATGGGCAGACCCGCGCCGAACTGGACCGCATCGGGCAGCGGGTTATCGGCGTGTATGTCAGGGCCCCTAAGGCCAACACCGAGGACGTGGCCCGCGCCATCCTGAGTGCCTGGGGCGCACCGGAGGACGCCGTACCGGACCTGAAGGGCGTGCTGGACGACCCCGGATTTCAGCAGCAGGCACAGCAGCTCTTCGAGGAAGTGAGTGAGGACGGCGGCAGCGCCGTGTACGTGCGCCTGCAGGACGGCACCTGGCAGGCCTACACGGCCCTCAAGGTGTACCCGCACAGCGCTTTCCCGCAAGTCAGCGCTCCGCTGGGGAATGACGGTGCCCCAGCACGCCTGAACATCGTCAGCGACTATCAGTGCCCGTACTGCAACCAGCTCTGGAACAGTGCCAGCATGGCCGAGTGGCGCAGCAAACCGGGCGTATACCGGCTGAACTACCACCACTTCCCGCTGTCGTTTCATCCGCTGGCCCTCCCGGCGGCGCAGTTCTCGGAGTGCGCGGCGCAGCAGGGGCGCTTCTGGGAGTTCTCGGACGCGGTCAATGCCGACTTTGCCCACTGGACCCAGCAGCCGGAGGCCGAAGCCCGTCAGAGCTTCACGCGCTACGCCGTATCTGCCGGGGTCACGCAGGCCGAGCTGGACAAGTGCCTGGCGCAGGACCGTAGCCGGGACATCATGGCGACGGCTGACCAGCTTCAGCGGCAACTGAACGTGCGCGGCACGCCCTCGGTGTACCTGAACGGCATCAAGCTGAACAACTACAACGACGCAGCGCAGATTCGCGCCATCCGTGCCGTGACCGAAGCCGGGCCGGGGGCGGAAAAGGTGATTGAGCAGCGGCTGAAGGGGCTACGGTAAGGATGGAATATCTCGGAGTCACCTTTATCCCGCTGGATGAGACGAAACTGACCCCGCAGGAGCTGGCCGACTTCGAGGCACACTACGGCCAGCGTATTCCTGACACGCTTAGGGAACTGTTTCAGCAGACGAATAACGCTCTGGTTGAGAACTGCGTGCTGGACATTCCCGCGCTGGAAGGCGGCGTCATGCCTGAAGGCTGGGCAGGTGTTGGCGAATACGGCATGACCTACCGCATAGAGAGTGCTGGAAGCTTCCTGCCGCCTGGCATGCTGCCTTTCGCGGACGATCCCAGCGGCAGCCTATCCGCCGTCAAGATGGACGGCCAGCGAGAAGCCGGGGTTTTCTTTTTCGACCATGAAGAGGTGGACGAGGACGGGTATTTCGTGTCCTACCGGGTGGCGGACACCGTCGCGGAGTTGCTGGAGATGATGCGGCAGGCCCTGGAATAAAAAAGGAGGCAGCCTCAAACAACTCCCTCCACTGATGGCCTGGTTTACGCTTCGGCAGGCCCCCCCAGCCCGAAGGCCGCATGAACGGCGCGGGTGGCGGCGTCCACCTCGGTATTTTCGATCGCCACCGACACGTTCAGCTCGCTGGACCCCTGCGAAATCATCAGGATGTTGGTCTGGGCTTCGGCCAGCGCCGTGAACATCCGCGCCGAGACGCCCAGTTGACCGCGCATACCGCCGCCCACGATGGCCAGGACCGCCTTGCCGGTCTGCTGCTCGTAGGTCAGCTCGCCGGTCGCAGAGTGCCGCAGCGCTTCCATGGCCCGCGCCGCGTCGGCATCGGGAATCGCCAGCGAGACGTTGCTCATGGAACTGCTCTGCGACACCATCAGGAGGGTGATGTTCTCGCGGGCGATGGCCCCGAACAGGCTGGACACCACTTCCGGCACGCCCAGCACGCCAGCGCCGGTCACATTAATCAGGCTGACATTGCGGATGGCCGTGACGGCCTTGACCGGGCGGCCAGGGGTATTGTGCGTCTCGCGCTGCACCAGGGTGCCGGGGAAATCGGGGTCGGCCGCGCTCTTCACGCGCAGGGGAATGCCGCTGTCCTGCAGCGGGGTCACCGCCAGCGGGTGCAGCACTTTCGCCCCGAAATAGGCCAGCTCCATCACCTCGCCGTAGCTGAGCACTTCGATGTTCTGGGCGTCGGGCACCACGCGGGGGTCGGCGGTCATCACGCCGTCCACGTCCTTCCAGGCCCACACCTCGTCGGCCCGCAGGGCTTCGGCCAGGATGGTGGCGCTGTAGTCGGTGCCGCCCCGGCCCAGAGTGGTGACCGAGCCGCCTTCGGTCTCGCCCATGAAGCCGGCCACGACCGGGGTGACGCCGGCGTCCAGCAGGCCGCCCAGGCGGTCGCGGATACGCTCGGCACTCTGCGGCAGCGGGCGGGCGCCGCCGAAATGGCGGTCGGTCAGAATGCCGGCCGCGCCGCCGGTCAGGTGGTGGGCCCGCAGCTCCAGGCCTTCCAGCGCCAGGCTCATCAGCGGGGCGCTGAGACGCTCGCCAAACGCCACGATCAGGTCGCGTGAGCGCGGGCTGAGTTCGCGCAGCAGGTACACCCCGTAGATGGCCTGCCGCAACGTTTCGAGCAGTTCACGCAGCTCGCGCACGGTGGCGCTGTCCGGGCGCCCCCCCAACTCGCCGGCGGCGGCCATGTGGCGGTGGCGGATTTCGGCCAGCGAGTCGTTGGCAGCGGCGATATCGCCGGTTTCGGCAGCGTCGGCAATGCTCAGCAGCGCGTTGGTGACGCCGGCCATGGCGGAGACGACGACCACCACCTTGACCCCCTGCCGCGCCCAGCGTGCCGCCAGCGAGGCCGAATGGCGAATGGCGGCCGCGTCCTGCATGTTGGTTCCACCGAATTTCATGACCAGCAGCGAATGAGACATGCCGGACATTGTACGGGAGCCGGCGGCGAGGGCAGGTCAGGACGCTCTTTTTGTGAAAAAAAGATTTTTGTGTCTAAAAAGCGACTGATTTCACTTGATAGTCCGATAGAAAGCCCCTGGCGGTGAACCTGGGGCAAACGAATCAGTGAAGCTGCACCGGCGGCGGGGTCTCCCCCAACCAGCCGGACACCAGCAGCGCCAGCAGCAGCAGGGCCAGTTCCAGCCGCAGGGCCGGCCGAGGCGGCAGGGCGTGGTAGAGGCGCAGCCGCAGCCAGCCCGCCGCCACCACCGCCGCCAGCACCAGGGCCAGCTTGACCACCAGCACTGCGCCGTAGGGCGAGGCCTGCAGGGCGGCCAGGCTGCCGCCGGACACCAGCGCAGCGTAACTGCCGCTCAGCGCCAGCGCCAGCAGGCTGAGCAGCGCCGGGGTGGTCATGCGGCTGAGCGCCGCCCGAGGCTGTGCCGGCCCCAGCGCCAGCGTCAGCACGCCGCCCAGCCACACGCTCATGGCGGTCAGGTGAAGCATCTGCATGGCTGCGGTGGGCACGCCGCCCAGGGCCGCGTGCCCCTGACTGCCCAGACCGTAAAGCAGCAGCCCAGCCGGCAGCACCAGCAGCGGCAGACGCCAGCCCGCTGCCTCGGCCGCCAGCAGGGCCAGCGCCCCCGCCAACGCCAGCAGTGGGGCGCGGCCGGCCGGCTCGTCCAGCAGGTAGCTGCCCAGGTCAGCGGGGGTCAGCGCCCCGAACTGCGCCAGCGTCCAGGCGGCGCTGCCCAGGCCGCCCAGGGTCAGCAGGGCCAGCCCCAGCGCCAGCGGCCACAGGGGCCAGGCCCCCGGCCAGGTGCGCCGGGCGAACACGCCACCCAGCAGCAGCGCCAGCCCCAGATTCTGTGCCAGGGCCAGGGCGATGGTCGGCAGAGCGGTCAACGGACCGTGAAGACCGACTGCCCGGTGACCGGGTGCCCGTCGGCGGACATCAGCCGCCACATCACGGCGTACCGGCCCGGTTTCAGACCACCCTTCAGCGGCACGGTCACGCCCTGCGAGTACCCGCTGCGGGGGCGGTAGCGGTCGGCCCTCGCTGCTTCGTCGCCGCGCAGGGTGATGACCCGGCGGGTCAGCTCGGCGGCGGCCCGCTGCCCGCTTTGCCCCACCGGCAGCGGGTACACCTTGAAGATGGAATACCGCAGGTTCACGCTTTCGCTGAAGTGCAGGGTCACGCTGGCGGGCGCGGCCACCACGCTGTTCGCGGCGGGTTGCATGTCGGTCACGGCGGTATGGGCCGCAGCCAGCGGCAAGCTGAGGGCCGCCAGCAGGGCCAAGGCAGGTCGGATGTTCATGGGGTCTCCTTGAGGGTGTTCAGGACGTATTCGATGCGGAAGGGGTCGAAGGCGCCGGGCTGCGCCGGTTTGCCGGCAAGGACCAGCGTGTAGGTGCCGGGCGCGTCTACCTTCACCCAGCCTTCGGTGGTCTGCGGGTCATCGAAGCCGGGGGCCAATTCAGGCACCTGCGGCATCACGCGGGCGCTCGATGCGCCGGGGTACAGCAGCAGCTGACATTTGCACTCGGCGGGCAAAATGGTGCGGCCGGCTACCGTCAGGCGGTATCCCACCAGGGTGTCGTCTCCGGTGCGCAGGCCTTCGGCGGCGTCGGTGTGGAACTCGGCGCTGACGGTGCCGTAGCTGACCGCCTCGTGGGCGGCGGCCGCTGGGTACACAAGGGCCAGCAGCAGGGGCCAAAGTTTCATGGAGTCTCCGTTCTGGGTGGCGGTCCCCAAGCGGGGTTCGCCGCCACCGTCTCATCGGTCAGGGCGTTCAGGAAGGCCAGCAGGTCGGCCCTTTCCTGCGCGCTCAGGTTCAGTGGGCGAATCAGGGGGTCGGCGTTGGGGTTGGGCTGCCCGCCCTCGCTGTAGTGGCCGATGACCTCTTCCAGCGTGGCGAGCTGACCGGCGTGCATGTACGGCGCCGTGAGGGCCACGTTGCGCAGCGTGGGCGTGATGAACCGGCCCACGTCCTCTTCGGCACCTGTCAGCTCGGCGGCGCCGAGGTCGGGGTTGAACAGCAAAAAGGCGTTGTTGTGCGGCCGGTTGTCGCTGAAGTTGCGGCCCGTGTGGCAGTGAAAGCACTCGGCCCGGCCGTAGAACAGGTCCATGCCGCGCACTGCCGATTCGCTCATGGCTGCAGCGTCGCCGGCGCTGTAGCGGTCGAAAGGCGAGTTGTAGCTGACGATGGTGCGCTCGAAAGCTGCGATGGCCGACGTCAGCCGGGTGAGGTTCGGCTCCGCCCCGTACACTTCTGCGAAGCGGCGCACGAAATAGGGGTCGCGCCGCAGCGCTTCTACGGTCTGCTCGGGGGTGAAGTCGTGCTCGTTGGGGTCGGAGAGCGGTCCCAAGGCCTGCAGTTCCAGGCTGGGACTGCCGCCGTGCCAGAACAGCCGGGTGCGGGCCGCCACGTTCACCAGGCTGGGGGCATTGCGCTTGCCGCCGCGCCCGAAGGCCCCCAGACTGACGGAGCGGCCGTCGGTAAAGGCTTTGCTTTGCTGGTGGCAGCTGGCGCACGATACGGCCCCGTCGCTGCTCAGAATCGGCGCGTAGAACAGCTCGCGGCCCAGCGCGGCGCGGCGGGCCTCTGTGCGGTCGGCTGTGGGGTCTGCGCCCTGGGCACTCACGGTCAGGCCCAGGCCAGCCAGCAGGGCGGCTGTGCAGGCCAAAAAGGCCCGCTGAGGAGTCAGGAAATGGGTTCTGTGCATAAGATGGGGAGATGGCCCCGGCCCCGCAGATGTTCGGGTCAGGGCGCGGCCTCCTTTCTTGCTGGGTTCAGTGGCCGCTCCGGTCCTGTGCGGGGGCCGCCGCATGGCCGAAGGCCCGGCTGGCGTTCAGGAAGAACTGGTCGGCCACCGGGCCGGAATGCACCTGCTGGTAGGGAGGCTGGCGGAAATCCCACCCTTCGCCTCCAGCCCCAGCCGCGTACAGCTTTTGCAGGTCCAGGGTCAGCGGCACCGCCAGACCAGCCGGGCCTACGTTCAGGGCCGTGCCGGGCTTTTGCAGGTCGGCGAGGTCCACCGTGATGCGGTGCGAATCGCCGCCGATGTGGTGGGCCACCCGGGTGCCGTCCACGTCACCGTGCAGGCTGAAAAAGATGTAGCCGCTGTTCCAGGCCCAGTACATGCCGTCTTCGATACTCAGCGGAGACGGCGCAGTGGTGGCGTCCCTGTGATTCAGTTCACGCGGAACCCCCACGTCGAAACGTAGGCCCCGGTACTTGCCGGCGGGCACGTCACCCTGGAAAATCGGAATGTTGCGCGGGGGCGTGCCCCTGTTCAGCTTGGCGAGGTTCAGGCCTTCAACCGGCACTTCGCTGCCGTCGTCCTTCACCAGGGCCACGCCCGATACGTAAAAGCGTACGTCCTGCACGTTCAGCGCCTGACCGTTCACCGTCAGCGGCTGATGGTACAGGAACGGCTTTTCGCCGTCGGTGAGGCTCAGGGTCAGGGTGAGTGGAGCGGCGGTGGCTGCAGACAGGGCGGCCAGGGCGGCCAGAGTGAGCAAATGTCGCATGGGGAAAACCTCCTCAGGTTTGCCGTAGGGGATGAATGGTCGCGGCGTGGTCACGTGGTGAGAGGCGCTGAGGAGGAGCGCGGGCGTCGGCCCAGCGGGGCAGCGGGCGGGCGGGCGCCGGGGCCTGCGGGGTGGCCGCTGGCCGGTGGTCCGGGGGACCAGGGTCCAGAACGAAGGGGCTGGCCGCCTCCCCGAAAGCCTGGGTCACGCAAAAGGGACAGTGGGCCTGCGGGTCGTGCGCGGCGTGGCCCTGCCGCTCCGGGTGCCGGCTCTGCTGACCGTGCTGCAGGTGACTGTGCTGCAGCTGATTGGGAGCTGCATGGTGCGCAGGGTGGCCGAGCTGCTGGGGCGCAGCGGCCTGGGCCTGCAGCGCCGCATACAGCTGCGGGCTAAGGCCGCCGCCGCTGCGCATCTGAAAAGCTGCGCCGCCCAGCAGCGCGCGCCCCCCCCCCCTTCCGTCCCCCCTGCGCCGCAGAACCCCGGCCGCCCGCCGGACACGGCGCAGCAGCGACGGAAGCGGCGGGGGCAGACGGACCATCTGAGTACCACTGTAGGGCCTGTTACAGATGGAATTGTCCCAGGGTGCCGCCGCCCAAGACCGGAAAGCAAGGGACGCCTGTTCCGGGTTTTGTCAGGTACACTCTAGGCAAGAGGCTGCCCACCCCCACAACCTAGTTGCCACCTTGGCCCCCGCTGGGGGCAGGGCGCCCTCGCAGGAGGAAATATGAAAGTAGGCATCAACGGATTTGGCCGTATCGGCCGCCTGGTCTTCCGCATTCTCAACCAGCGTGGCGTGGATGTGGTCGCCATCAACGACCTGACCGACAACAAGACGCTGGCGACCCTGCTCAAGTACGACTCCACCGCCGGCCGCTTTGACGGCGAAGTCAGCTACGACGAAGAGTCGCTGACCGTCAACGGCAAAAAGATTACCGCCCTGGCCGAGCGCGACCCAGCCAAAATCAACTGGGGCGACCTGGGCGTGGATATCGTAATCGAGTCCACCGGCTTTTTCACCGACCGCGAGGGTGCCAGCAAGCACCTGCAGGGCGGCGCCAAAAAGGTCATCATCACTGCGCCGGCCAAGAACGAGGACATCTCCATCGTGCTGGGCGTCAACGAGAACGACTACGACCCCGCGCAGCACAACATCATCTCCAACGCCAGCTGCACCACCAACTCGCTGGCGGCGCCCATGAAGGTGCTGGACGAGGCCCTGGGCATCGAGAAAGCCATCATGACCACGGTGCACTCCTACACCAACGACCAGAACATTCTGGACGCTCCCCACAAGGACCTGCGCCGCGCCCGCGCCGCTGCGGTCAACATCGTGCCCACCTCCACCGGCGCCGCCAAGGCCGTGGCCCAGGTGTACCCCGGCGTGAAGGGCAAGTTCGACGGCACCAGCCTGCGCGTGCCCACCCCGACCGGCTCCATCAGCGACGTGACGGTGATTCTCAGCCGCGACGTTACCGTGGAAGAAGTGAACGACGTGTTCCGCAAGGCCGCCGAGGGTTCGCACAAGGGCATCATCGAGTACACCGAAGACCCCATCGTGCTCACCGACATCCAGGGCAACCCCCACAGCGCCATCATCGACGGTGGCCTGACCATGGCGATGGGCAACCTGGTGAAGTTCTTCAGCTGGTACGACAACGAGTGGGGCTACTCCAACCGCATTGCCGAC
Source organism: Deinococcus proteolyticus MRP (assembly GCF_000190555.1). GTDB lineage: Bacteria > Deinococcota > Deinococci > Deinococcales > Deinococcaceae > Deinococcus > Deinococcus proteolyticus. The sequence goes on along the minus strand of NC_015161.1, from coordinate 987,746 downwards.
CTGACCCAGCTGGTACAGAGCAAGGGCTGACGCTGCGCCGCAGGCGGCAAGCGGAACGATTCAGCAAGTGCCGCGCCGGGCCGCCCCGGTGCGGTGAGGAGGGAAGGGCCGCAGACCAGCGTGTTCTTCCCTTTTTTCCTGGGAGAAAAGATGCAAACGCTAGATAAGCTGGATGTGCAGGGCAAAAAAGTCCTGGTGCGTGTGGACTACAACGTGCCCCTCAAAGACGGCGCAGTGCAGGATGAAACCCGCATCACCGCCAGCCTGCCCACGCTGCAAAAGCTGCTGGACGGCGGCGCGGCGCTGATTCTGACCAGTCACCTGGGCCGCCCCAAAGGTGGCTACGAGGAGAAATATAGCCTCAGGGGCATCGCGCCCGTGCTGGAAAAGCACCTGGGCCGCCCCGTCAAGTTCGTAGAGGGCCTGCCCGGCAGCGACGAAGTGGCCGCTGCGGTGCAGGGGCTGCAGAGCGGCGACGTGGTCCTACTGGACAATGTGCGCTTTGAAGAAGGCGAAGAGAAGAATGACGCTGCGCTGAGCGACCGGCTGGCCGCCTTGGCTGATGCGTTTGTGCTGGACGCCTTCGGCAGTGCCCACCGCGCCCACTCCTCGGTAAGCGGTGTGGCCGCGAAGCTGCCTCACGCGGCGGGTCTGCTGCTGCAAAGTGAAGTAGACGCGCTCGGCAAGCTGACGGGCAACGCCGAAGGCCCCTACGTGGTCATCATCGGCGGGGCCAAGGTCAGCGACAAGATCAAGGTGATTGAGAACCTGCTGCCCAAGGTAGATAAGATGCTCATCGGCGGCGGCATGATGTTCACCTTTATCAAGGCGCGGGGCGGCCAAATCGGGAACAGCCTGGTGGAAGACGACCAGCTTGACTACGCGGGGAGCCTGCTAGACAAGTACGGCGATAAGCTGATGCTCCCCACCGACGCGGTGGCCGCCGACAAGTTCGCCGCCGATGCCGCGACTCAGGTGGTGGCTGCCGACGCCATTCCCGAAGGCTGGATGGGCCTCGACATCGGCCCTGATACGGCCAAGGCCTACGCACAGGCCCTTGAGGGAGCCAAAACTGTCTTCTGGAACGGGCCGATGGGCGTGTTCGAGATGGAAGCTTTCGCTGCAGGTACCAACGCGGTGGCCAAAGCTGTCGGTGAGCTGGGGGAAGGCGCCTACACCGTGATTGGCGGCGGCGACTCGGTCAGCGCCATCAACAAGAGCGGCTACGCCGATAAAGTCAGCCACATCAGCACCGGCGGTGGGGCCAGCCTGGAACTGCTGGAGGGTAAGGCTTTGCCCGGCGTCGAGGCGATGCGGTGAATGAAATCCCACTGGCCGAGGCACGCGCCCTGGTAGCACGGCTGTTCGAGGTCATCGATAGCCGCGACTTCGGGGCGCTGGGCGAGGTCTTCGCGCTGGACGCGGTCTACGAGCGTCCGGGCTACAGCCCGCTGGAAGGCCTGGAACGCCTGACCACCTTCTACCGCGACGAGCGCATCATCGCTTCCGGAGCCCACCAGGTGGAGGATGTGGCCAGCGGTGAAGGCGTGGTGATTTCTCGCGGCGTATTCACCGGCAAAAGTCGGAAAGGCGACGACCTGAACGAGCGCTTTGCGGACGTGTACCGGGTGGAGGGCGGCAAAATCCAGCGCCGCACCACCTATTTCTTCCGCGCCGCCATCTGAGGAGACGATATGAACAACCTGCTGGCCCTGAACTGGAAAATGAACAAGACCCCCACCGAAGCCAAAGCCTGGGCCGAGGAAGTCCGCAGCGGACTGCACCAGAGCTACGCCGACGTGGCCGTGCTGGCTCCAGCCATCAACCTGCCCACCCTGGCCGCCGAGCTGCCGCAGAGCGTGGCGTTCGGTGCCCAGGACATCAGCGAGCACGAGAGCGGCGCCTACACCGGCGAAATCAGCGGAGCGATGCTGAAGGACGTGGGCGCCCGCTACGCCATCGTGGGGCACTCGGAGCGGCGTGAGTACCACGGCGAAACCGACGCCAACGTAGCGGCCAAAGCCGCGCAGGCGCAGGCCAGCGGCCTGACTCCTATCGTGTGCGTAGGCGAGGGCCTCGACGTGCGCGAGCAGGGCGAACACGTGGCCCATACCCTGGCGCAGCTGCGTGGTTCGCTGGAGGGCGTCGGCGCGGACGTGGTGGTGGCTTACGAGCCGGTCTGGGCCATCGGCACCGGCAAGACGGCGACTGCCGAAGACGCCGAGGAGATGGCCGCCGCCATTCGTGAGGCACTGCACAGCTTCTATGCGGACCAGGCCGGCAGCATCCGGATTCTGTACGGCGGCAGCGTGAAGCCCGAGAACATCGCTGAAATCTGCGGCAAGCCCAACGTGAACGGAGCCCTGGTGGGCGGCGCCAGCCTCAAGGCGGCCGACGTGCTGGCGATGAACGAAGCGCTGAAGTAAGGCGGCGAAACGCGGCGAACGAGGCAGGGGGGGCTCCAGGCTCCTTCTGCCTTTTTCACGGCTGCCTCTCTATACTGCACAGGTGCAAATTTCCGACCTCCCCCACCATATCGGCGAAACGGTCACGCTGACCGTCTGGCTGCAAGACAAGAGCGGCAAGGGCAAGATTCAGTTTCTGAAGCTGCGTGACGGGTCCGGCTTCGTGCAGGGCACTGTCTTTAAGGGCGACGTGTCCGAAGAGGTGTTCGAGGCGGCCAAGCGCCTGAGCCAGGAGCAGTCGCTGACGCTGACCGGCGAGGTCCGCGCCGATGAGCGTGCGCCCAGCGGCGTGGAAATCAGCGTGCGCGACCTCTCCCCGCTCTCGGAGGTGGTGGGTGAGTACCCCATCACTCCCAAGGAGCACGGCATTGATTTCTTGCTGGACCACCGCCACCTGTGGTTCCGTCACCGCCGCCCCTGGGCCGTGATGCGTGTGCGCGACTGCGTCCAGAGCGGCATCGTGGAATTTTTCCGCCAGGAGGGCTTCACCCGCTTCGACGCTCCCTTTTTCACCCCGAACGCCGCTGAAGGCACCACCGAGCTGTTCGAGATTGACCTGTTCGGCGAAGACAAGGCCTACCTGAGCCAGACCGGCCAGCTGCACGCCGAGGCAGGCGCACTGGCCTTCGGCAAGGTGTACACCTTCGGCCCTACTTTCCGCGCCGAGAAGTCCAAGACGCGCCGGCACCTGCTGGAGTTCTGGATGGTCGAGCCGGAAGTGGCCCCCGCCACCCACCAGGACAACATGGACTTGCAGGAGCGCTTCGTTTCCTTTTTGGTGCGCCGCGTGCTGGACGAGTGCAGGCAGGAGCTGGAGCTGCTGGGCCGCGACGTGTCCAAGCTGGCAGGAGCCGCCGAGGGCAACTACCCCCGCATCACCTATACCGAGGCACTGGACATCATCCGCCGGCACATTGAGGAAGGTGACCTGCCGGACAACGTGCAGGCCGATGTGCAGCCGGTGGAATGGGGCGACGACTTCGGCGCGCCGCACGAGACCATCCTGGGCTACCACTTCGACCGCCCGGTGATGGTGGAGCGCTATCCCGCTTCCTTCAAGGCGTTTTATATGCAGCCTGACCCCGCCGACCCCCGCCTGGCCCTGTGCGACGACATGATTGCTCCCGAAGGCTACGGTGAAATTATCGGCGGGAGCGAGCGTATCCACGACTTTGACCTGCTCAAGGAGCGCATCGAGGGCGAGGGCTTGCCGCTGGAAGCGTTCGAATGGTATCTGGACCTGCGCCGCTATGGCAGCGTGCCGCACGCCGGCTTCGGCATGGGGCTGGAGCGCTTCATTGCCTGGATGACCGGTATTGACCATATCCGCGAGGCGATTCCCTTCCCCCGGATGCTGACGCGGATGTTTCCGTAACGCAGTGCCCTGACGCCACGCTGGAGAGCTCTTCCTTGTCTGGAAGAGTTTTCTTATGTGTCCTTATTTTGTAATACTCGTACTAAAAAGCTCGCCTGACGGCTGCCCTTTACACTGGCGGGATGTTAGCTCTGGTCTGTATTGATGTGGACGGCACGCTGGTAGGCAGCAACAACGAGGTTCGGGACGATGTCTGGACCGCGCTGGAGGAGGCGCGCTCGGCCGGGATTCAGCTGGTGCTGTGCAGTGGCCGGCCCGCTTTCGGCCGGGCCCGCGAATACGCCGAGCGAATGCAGCCGGATGGATGGCACGTGTTTCAGAATGGCGCTTCAGTGGTGCGGGTCGGTACGGGCGAGAGCCTCAGCAGCGAGTTTCCGGCGGCGGAGCTGCGCGAACTGCTGGCTGCCGCCGAGCAGAGCGGCGAACTGCTGGAGGTCTACACCGATACGGCCTACGCCTCGACCCTGCGGGACACCCAGGCCCGCGAACACGCCGAGCTGCTGGGCGTGCCCTTCCCTCCCCTATGGCCGGCCGAGCTTCAGGGCACCCCAGTCCGCGCCCAGTGGCTGATTCGCTACGAGCAGCTGCCAACGGTCAGGGCGATCACGCCGGCTGGACTGGACCTGCACCCGGCCGGCAGTCCGCGCATGCGGGAAACCCTGTTCGTGTCCATGACCGCACCAGGGACCAGCAAGGGCAGCGCCATCCGCCGAATTGCCGAAAGCTACGACATCCCGCTGGAACGCACCATGATGATTGGCGACGGCGAAAATGACCTGCAGGCCATGGGCGTGGTCGGGCACCCAGTCGCGATGGGCAATGCGGAAGACGTAGTCAAGGCCGCAGCGAAGTACCACGTGGGCCATGTGGACGCGGGTGGGCTGCTTGAGGCACTGGCGCTGGCCCGCCAGCTGTAAAGGAGAGCATTTCTGCCCCCCGTTGGCTTTCAGCCACGTTCGCCCTGAACGGCCTGGACCAGCTGGTCTAGCGCGCCGGCATGTAGGCGCTGACCGGTGATGTGCAGCAGCTGCTGCGACAGCCGGAGCCCCGGCAGCTCCCCCAGTTCCAGGCGGGTCGCACTGCCCAGTGGCAGGCGGCCAGTCAGGTCCAGCAGGGTGTGGTAGGGCTGCAACACCCCGGCCGGCAGTGTCCCGCCCGTCACCACAATCAGGTCGGCCCGCTCGGCCAGGGTCTGCAGGGCAGGGTCACGGCGGCTTAGAGCATAGGTGGCCGTGCCCACAGGCACTTCACGGCTCAGACGCTCGGCGGCCGGCAGGCTGTCGGCCACGAAACCTACCTGCGTAAAGCCCAGCCGGGTCAGCGGCATGACGGCGGCCAGGTCTGCCCCATGCCCAATCAGCAGGGCGCTGGCCCCGCGCGCAGCGTAGTGGGTGGCTGCGACGGCGTCGCTCAGCGCTTCGGTCAGGGTGTACGTCCCCTGAGGGCCGGCGGCCAGGGCGCCGAGCGGTAAGGCGACGGCATCTACACGCCCAGCCCGCCGCGCCGCCTCATCAGGCTGAACGGCGGCGTACATCTGCTCCTCGTGTGCCGGGTGCACCAGCACGCCGCTCAGCCGCAGGGTTTGACAGGCAGCGAGTACACCGGCCAAATCCTCGGTGGGAAGGGGCACGGCCAAGTAGCCCAGGTCACGCAGGGCGCGGGCGGTCGCCGGCCCATAGCCCAGCAGGCCGATGAGGGGAGGAAAAGCGGGCGCAGAGGGGGGCATAAGGGGTATTGTAACTTTACGCGCTCTTGTATGTAATTCGCACAGTAAGCAGCCTTGGAAACAAGCCCGCCGACTTGGCGGGCCTTCTCCTTCTTCTCTCTACTTCTCTACGGTGCCGATACCGGCGCTGCGGCCTAGCCCCAGCACCTGCACGTCGCTGTAGCGGCCGTTCAGCTGCACGATCACCCAGGGGCTGGTCAGGGCCTGGGTGGTGAGCATATCGGCAGCCGGGGCCTTTTCACGGACCTGCACGGTCACGCGGCCGCCCACCACCTCCACCGACTGGACTTCCAGCGAGTAGCCCCCAGTGGAGCGGGTGCCCATGAAGATGCCGACCAGGGTTTTGCCGTCCAGGCTGGGAACACTGGGACGCGAGGACTGACGACCGTAAGCCAGGGCGTAGAGGGCCTGAGCCTGAGCGGTGGTGGTCGCCACCTGCACGGTGGGGCCGCTGGCGGCGGCGTTGTTGCCTTTGTCCAGGACAGAGTGGGTCATGGTGCCTCCAGGGGTGGGGGTGGGCGTGCCAGTGCCGGGAATGCCGGTGCCGGGCGTGCCGGCGGCAGCGACCCGAGTGATGCTCAGCGCCGTCAAGCGGCGTTCCCGTGGCTCGGGAGTCACCGACAGGGGGCGGTCAGGCACACTGCTGCCTGACAGGACACCTACGGCCAGCGGCCCCTGCCCGGAGAGCGAACGCGTCAGACTGGCAGCTTCACCCGGGGTCAGTTCGCCGGCACCTTCCAGACCAGAGACGGCCCGCGCCGCAATGGCCGAACCGGCAGTGGTGTTCAGCAGGTACCAGTTGCGGCCGTCGGTGTAGTAGAGCTCAGAGATGCCGCCCGCACTGGACACGTCGAACAGGCCCTGCGCGGTGCGGGTCACTTTGGGCTGGACCACGCTGCCGCTCAGGCCGCTCTGATAGAAGCTGTTCCCGTTGACCGTAAGCGCATTGCTCTCGGTGCCGGCCACCCGGCCCAGCTGCACCGACTGTCCGCCCAAGCTGAGCTGGGCGCTCTGGCCGGCAGCCAGGTCACCGTAAACCCAGGTCAGGCGCTGATTGCCGGCTCCGTACAGCAGGGCTTCGTGGACGGACAGGCCCGCCGGGCCAGTGGCCGCGCAGCCGCTCAGCATGCCAGCGCCCGCCAGGAGGCCCAGTTTCAGGGCCGTCATCGTGAGGTTGTGGTTCATGGGACTCAGCATAGAGCGCCCAGGTGATGCCCGGCTGAAGCGTGCTTAGCGCCACCTTTAGCTGTCCAACTTAGCTGTTCAGCTGTCGGCCGCTCCCCAGCGGGGGTCTAGCGGCGGGCCGCTGTGCGCTTGCGGCCCCCAGACGCCACCGTGCCACTGGCCAGCAGTTCACGGGCGTGGTCCAGAGCAGCGCCGGAAGTCTGGCCGCCCAGCATCCGGGCCAGCTCGGCTTCGCGCTCGGCCTGGTCCAGGCGGCGCACCCGGCTGACGGTGCGCCCACCCACCACTTCCTTTTCAACCCGGTAATGGTGGTCGGCGCGGGCTGCAATCTGCGCCAGGTGAGTCACCACCATCACCTGCCGCTCGCGGCCCAGCTGCGCCAGCTGCTTAGCCACGGCCACAGCCGCCGCTCCACCGATTCCGGCGTCCACCTCATCGAAAATCACCACCGGAGTTTCAGCGCCGACCACCGTACTGATGGCCAGCATCACCCGTGACAGCTCGCCGCCCGAGGCCACTTCGGCCAGCGGGCCCATGTTCTCACCGGGGTTGGCGCTGAACAGCAGCACCACGTCGCTCAGGCCCGCCGCGCCCGGCTGCGGCAGGGGTGTAAGACCGAATTCCAGCCGGGCATGCGGCATTCCCAGTTCACGGATGACGGCCAGCAGGCCGGCGGCCAGCGGTCCGGCAGCTCCGGTCCTGGCCGTGTCCAGCTCCCGCCCGGCCGCGAGCAATGCCCCATACAACCGCTCCACCTCGCCTGCCAGGTCGCCGGCGTCCTCCTGGTCCTGTTGCAAGCTGGCCAGCTCGGTTTCGGCCTTGTCGGCGAAGGCCAGCACATCGCTCAGCTCGGGGCCGTACTTGGCCTTGAGCCGATTCAGCGCGGTCAGTCGCTCCTCGGTCTGCTCAATCTCCTCAGGGTCAGGAGCGCTGCTTTCGGCAATCTGGCGCAGTTCGGGGACCAGCGCTTCCACAGCGTCCAGGGCGGTGCGCAGTTCGCCGAGCAGGGCTTCGGAGGCCTGGTCGTAGCGGGCACCGGCCCCCAGGGTCTTGATGGCGGCCTGCATCAGCCCTTCGGCGCTCACCTCACCGTCGGCCAGCAGGTCCAGGGCTCCAGCGGCCGCACCGGCAATCGCTTCTTGGTGGGTCAGGCGCGACAGTTGGGCGCTGAGCGGCTCTTCCTCACCGGGCTGGGGCGCCACTGTGCGGATTTCGCCCACCTGATACTCCAGCAGGTCCAGCAGCCGCGCCCGTTCGCGTTCGCCGGTTCGCAGCCGCTCCAGCCGGGCAGCGGCCGCCTGCCACGCCGCGTAAGCAGCGCTGTAGGCCGCCGCCGCCTCTGCGCAGCGCCCGTCCAGCAACCGGCGCTGCGCGGCGTGCGACAGCAGCCTGACCGCCGAGTGCTGCCAGTGGATGGTCAACCGCTCCTCCGCCCAGCCCGACAGCTCACGCACAGCGACCACTTCGCCGTTCAGCCGCGCCACCGAACGCCCCTGACGGCTGACCCGGCGGGAGCTGATGGCCTCTTCCCCGCCTTGCACCCAAAAGCCGGTCACCAGCAGCTGCTCTTCGCCCCGGCGAATCAGGTCAGGCTTGGCACGTTCGCCCAGCAGCAGGCCCAGGGCATCCACGATGATGCTCTTGCCGGCGCCGGTTTCGCCGGTAAAGACGCTCAGGCCACCGCTGAGTTCCAGGTCCAGCGTTTCGATGGTCGCCAGCGACTGCACTTCAAGGCGGGTCAGAAGGGGGGCCTGCTGGGCGCGGCGATTCACCGGCCCAGTTTAACGCAAAGCGGCCGCCTCCCAGGAAGTCTGCCCATCACATTGGAAGGCGACGCTGGGAGACGTCGGGAGGCGGGGGACGCGGGCCGCTGCGCGGCACACGCCTGCACACAGCTGTAGAGAGAAACTTAGAGATTCACTGCGTTCACAGGGTGGATGGTCTAGACTGACAAGCGTTAAAGGAGTGAATGATGGCTAGAAAATCTGGAATTTCCGCGTCGAACCTGATGCTGATGGGCGGCCTGGCTGCCCTGGTGCTGGACCGCAACCTGCGCGACCGCGTGGTGGGCACCACCCGCTCCGCCTACGGCCACGGCCGTGAGCTGCTGGAAGATGAAGTGATGCCGGCGCTCAGCGTGGCTGCCGTGCAGGCCGAACGCGGCGCCCGCCGCCTGGCCCGCGAAGGCCAGCAGGCGCTGCACGACTGGCAGCAGGACGACGCTCCCCAGCTGCTGGGCCGCGCCCAGGGCCTGCTGGAAACCGCCAGCGAGCGGGCAGCCCGCCTGGCCGCCGAGGCCCAGAAGGAGTGGCACAGCCGCGCCGAGCAGGCCGGCGACACCCTGCAAAGCGCCCGCAAGGATGCCCGCCGCGGCCTGATGCACCTGGCAGACGAGGGCGAAGACCGCTACAAGCAGGCGCGTAAGAGCGCCCGCCGCACCGCCCGCCAGAGCAGCGAAGGCCTGGAAGACCTGCAGGGTGCCTTCCTGGGCTTCCTGAACCGCAGCGGCGACGAACTGGAAGACCGCCGCCGCCAGATGGAGCGCGACCTGAACCGTGCCCGCCGTGACGCCGAGCGTGAGCTGCGCAGCACCAAGCGCGACTGGCAGGCACATAAGCTGGAGCGCGCCATCGAGAAGAAGGTGGCTCCGCTGCAGAAGATGGCCGAGCGTGAATACGGCCGCTTCGAAAAGGACGTGCTGAAGCAAAAGCGGCTGGCCGAGCGCCAAGCCCGCTCCGGCGGTGGCCTGAGCGGCAGCACCGTGCTGCTGGGTCTGCTGGGTGCCGGCGCCGTGGCCCTGGCCCGCATGCCCGAAGCGCGCACCGCCGTGCTGGAAGGCGTGGAGAAGATTTCCCCGGATGCCCGTCATCACGTGGAGCGGGTGGGCCGGTCCTTCAAGGCCAGCGTGGGTGAAATGTGGATCGAAGGTCCCAAGCCCAGTACCAACCCGGCCCCCACCGGCAACAAGAGCGTGGCCGCCACCGGTGACGCTTCCAAGGACAGCGGCAACCCCAAGACCGGCAGCCAGGCCCCGGCCAGCATCGACAAGCCGGCGGACGGCAGCACCCAGGCTTCGTCTGCGCAGAACGATGACAGGAAAGGTGGCACCGACACCACCCGCACTCCCAACATCTGAGCCCAGACGCCTTTCAAGTGAAAAACCCTGTCCCTGTGGCAGGGTTTTTTGTGTGCTGTGGGGCGTCCCCCGTGGGCAGGGCAGCCCCGCAAGGGTGACAAATGGCATTTGTTATCCGCTCACACTTGCGGCACAATAGGAGCCGTTCAGTTCAGCAGCAGGCCGCAGGATCACCCGCCGGCTTCCCTTAGCGCAGGAACACCCTCCTGGCGCCCAGGGACAGCACTGGTCCTGGCCGGTGACTGCCTACCGCAGCCCCGCCGGCTCCTGATGGCCCCAGCTGCTGAACACATTCCGGAGGAAACTATGACTGCAACCCCATCCCGTATCAGCAGCCTGCTTCAGTCCGCGCAGGTGCACCGCAACCCCACCGTGCCCGAGCTGTACGAACATGCCCTGCGCCTGGGCGAAGGCCAGATTGCCCAGGGTGGTCCCCTGGCCGTCCGTACCAATAAGGCTGGCCGTAGCCCCAAGGACCGCTTCATCGTGGAAGACGAGCTGACCCGCGACACGGTGTGGTGGCAGGGCTTCAACCAGCCCATCAGTGCGGAAGTGTTCGACCGCCTGCTGGCGAAGATGCTGGACTACGCCCAGAACAAGGAACTGTTCGTGCAGGAGCTGTACGCCGGCACCGACCCCGAGCAGCGCATTTCGGTACGGTTCATTCAGGAGATGGCGTACCACTCGCTGTTCGTGAACAACATGTTCGTGCGCCCCAGTGCCGCGGAGCGCCAGAACTTCGAAGCCGACTGGACCGTGCTGAACATTCCCAGCTTCACTGCTGACCCCGAAGTGGACGGCACCCGCACCGACACGTTTATCCTGGTGAACTTCAAGGAGAAGATGATTATCGCGGGCGGCACCCAGTATGCCGGCGAGAACAAAAAGGGCATCTTCGGCGTGCTGAACTTCCTGCTGCCCGAACGCGGCGTGATGCCGATGCACTGCTCGGCCAACGTGGGCGAGGGCGGCGACGTGGCGCTGTTCTTCGGCCTGAGCGGCACCGGCAAGACCACCCTGAGCGCCGACCCCAGCCGCCGGCTGATTGGCGACGACGAGCACGGCTGGACCGACAGCGGCGTGTTTAACTTCGAGGGCGGCTGCTACGCCAAGGTCATCAACCTGAATGCCGAAGCCGAGCCGGCCATCTACCGCACCACCCACACCTACGGCACCGTGCTGGAGAACGTGGTGCTGGACGAGAACCGCATCCCCGACCTCGACGACGGTTCTCTCACCGAGAACACCCGCAGCGCCTACCCCATCGAGCAGATTGACAACATTCAGCCTGGCTCGATTGCCGGCCACCCCAAGAACGTGGTATTCCTGACCGCCGACGCCTTCGGCGTGCTGCCCCCTATCTCCAAGCTGACCCCGGAGCAGATGGAATACCAGTTCATCAGCGGCTTTACCGCCAAGATTCCCGGCACCGAGCAGGGCGTGACCGAGCCGCAGCCCACCTTCAGCACCTGCTTCGGCGCGCCCTTCATGCCCCGCCACCCCGGCGAGTACGCCGAGCTGCTGGCCCGCAAGGTCAAGGAGCACGGCTCGGCCGTGTGGCTGGTCAACACCGGCTGGACCGGCGGCCAGTACGGCACCGGCAAGCGCATGAGCATCCGGCACACCCGCGCCATGATTAACGCCGCGCTCGACGGCCAGCTGGACGATGTGGAATTTGAGACCGAGCCTTTCTTCGGCCTGAGCATTCCCAAGGAAGTGCCCGGCGTGCCTGCCGAAGTGCTGAACCCCCGCGAAGCCTGGGCCGACAAGGCCGCCTACGACGAAACCGCGAAGAAGCTGGCCGGAATGTTCCGCGAGAACTTCAAGCGCTTTGAAGAAGGCGTGCGTCCTGAAGTGACGGCGTCCATGCCTGAGCACGCTTAAGGTCCGAGAGTCTAAAAGTCGGAAGGTCTAAGGGCAAAAAGTGACTGCCCTTAGACCTTTTCTCCTCTTCCCTTCGACGCTTAGACTGTTGGGCCCTCAGACGTTCACAGCATTTGCAGAGGACTGCTCAGCGCCGCCGCTTCTGGCGTCCATTGCGGCAGTTCTTCCAGCGGGCGGCCCTGGGCGTCCACCACCTGGCCGTAGAGCATGTGCGGGGTGGCGTGGTTGATGCGGACCTGGTAAATGCCGGCTCCCTCCGCGCCCACGGCTTTGGGCACCACGGTGGGGTGCTGGCCGCGCGTGTGGCCTTCCAGGAAGCCGGGGCTGTAGGCGTCGCCGCGCACCAGCACTTCCTGCACCGTGCCCACCTTGGCGGCGAAGCGCCGGGCGCTCCAGTCTTTTTGCTTGGCAATCAGGCGCTGCAGCCGCTCGGTCTTGACCTCGCGGGGCAGGTCGGTGAAGTGCTTGTAGCTGGGCGTGCCGGGGCGGGCCGAGTAGATGAACATGTAGGCGCTGTCGTAGCCCACCTCGTCGTACAGGTCCAGGGTCTGCTGGAAGTCCTCTTCCGTCTCGCCGGGAAAGCCCACGATGATGTCGGTGTACAGCACGGCGTCGGGCATGTGCCGACGGATTTGCTCGATGTGGGTGAGGTATTTCTCGCGGTTGTACTCGCGGGCCATGCGGCGCAGCACCCGGTCCGAGCCGCTCTGCACCGGCAAGTGGATAAACTCGCACACGGCGGGCGTTTCGGCCATCGCCTGGGCCACGTCTTCGGTGAAGTTCATAGGGTGCGAGGTGGTGAACTTGATGCGCTCGATGCCGCTGGCGCCCACCATCCGCAGCAGGTCGGCGAAGCTGGGATACCCGGCCAGGCGGGCGCCCTGGTCCACCCCGTAGGCGTTCACGTTCTGGCCCAGCAGGGTCACCTCGCGCACGCCGGCGGCCAGCTGCATGTCCAGCTCGCGCAGGATGTCGTCGGGCGAGCGGCTGACCTGCGGCCCCCGCGTGGTGGGCACAATGCAGTAGGTGCAGTGGTGGTCGCAGCCCCGCATGATGGTCAGGTGAGCCTGCAACTTGCCCTGCGGGGCGGGCGGAATGTGCCCGTGCAGCTCGTCGCGGAAGTTCAGCGCCCAGAAGCGCTCGTTGCTTTCGAGCGCCTTGCCGATATCCAGCAGGCTGCCGGGGCCTATCAGCACATCCACCTCGAACTTGCGGGCAATCTGCTGGCCTTCTTCCAGCTGCGCGAGGCAGCCCATCATGCCCACCACCAGCGGGCGCTTCGCCTTTTCCTTGCGCAGTTCGCCCAGCACGGAGCGCACTTTGTCCACCGGCTTGCCGCGCACCGCGCAGGTGTTCAGCAGCACGAAATCGGCGCTGTCTATGTCCTCGACCATGTCGGCGCCCAGGCTGACAAGCTGCGACTGCACCAGGTGCGTGTCGTACTCGTTCATCTGGCAGCCGTACGTGACTACATGAGCTTTCACAGTTCTTCTCTCCTCAGGGCTGACCGGATGGATTCCGGGGCCGCACCGCGCCGGCCACCGCCCAGAGCTGGGCAGGTGCCGGCAAGAGCTCCATCTTAGCGCCTGGAACTTTTGGCGTAGGGCCCCTCAGGGGCGGAGCGGCACACTCAGCGGGTCCGCAGACACAGCGGCCTGACCCTGGGGCACAGGCTGGGCCACCCGCCGCAGGGTCAGGTCAAAGTTCATCAGTTCCTGGCCCAGCAGCACGGTCCGCACCTGTCCCTGCACCTGCGCTGCACCGCCGCTGAGGCCCAAGTTGGCGGTCAGGTTGGCGGCGTGGCGGTTGCCTTTCTCGAACAGCCGCGCACTCAGCGAGCCGCCCTCCCCCACCGGGATAAATTCGCCGCTGAAGGTGTAGCTCTTGTTGCTACGCAGATTGGTCAGCACGCCGGCCGCGCTGCCGTCTTTTTCCGACACGTCCAGCACCAGCCGCGCCGCCGACTCGCCGGTCAGGCCCTTCAGGATGCCCTCATAGCTGCCGCTGTAGCGGGCTTCCAGCGGCGAATACGGCGCCTGCCCGCTGCCCAGCACCGAGCAGCCCGCCAGCATCACAGGCACCAGCAGAACCAAGAGCTTTATAGACTTCATCATGCTCACACCCTAAAACGCCGGGAGACACAGGTGGTGAACTCTTGGGAAACATTCTCACATTTGAATATTCCTCACGTTGCTTAAATGCCCAATCACTTAAGCGTCAGGTTGGAGGAGCATGCTGGCCCTATGAAAAAAATTGCATTGATGGCCCTGGGTTTGACCGGTGTGCTCGCCAGCTGCGGTGGTGGCACCAGCACCATTGAAGGCGCTCCTACCACGAACTGGCAGCTGCGCTCCGACGTGAAGGATATTAATAACAACATCATTTTGAAGGCGGGCACTTACGTAATTTGTAATGACCGTCCGACTACTGTGCAGGCTAACGTGAGTTGGGGAGCCGGCGTAACTCAGGTGCAGTTGTGGGCGCGTGGTCAGAAAGAGTCTAAGCCTGTTGCTTACTACAACGTGAATCCTACCGGTGGCACTGGTACAGCGACTTTCACTCTCAACGGCGGAGTGGCCCCGCAATCAATCACTGTTAACCCTATTACTACACCAGTACGTGTTAAAAGCTACGTAGAGCTTGGTACAGCCACTGGGGTTAGTGACATTAAATGGAACTCTTACGATTTCCCCGTACTGGAAAGCTGCACCACTGCCTGAGCTTTACCACCCACGAAAAAAGCCCCCTTCACCGGGGGCCTTTTTTTATGGGTTCAGGGTTACTCGGTGCCCAGCATGCGCAGGACGGGGCGCCACCAGGGCATGGCCAGCAGCAGGGGAACCCAGGTCAGGAAGGTCCAGAACAGGGCGCTGCGCCAGCGGGTGATGTCGTCGCTAACGGTGGTGGGCGTAGGACCGGGAGCCGGGGTGCCGTCCGCCACGTACACGGGGGCAGCGCGGGCAGGGGCTTTGGCGGCGCGGTTCGCCATGGTGGCGAAAACAGCGGCAATCAGGCCCAGGCCCAGGTGCTCCCAGCCAAAGCTGGAGCGGGGGCCGTCGGGGAAGGGAGCCATGCCGTTCATCCCCATGATGGCGAAGAGACCCAGGCCCAGCAGCACTTGCAGGTGAATGCTGCCCATGAAGGCCGAAAAGGGAGCGCGGGAGGTCATGGGGCCACGGGAACGCACGCCCATAAAGGCATTGACCAGCGCCCAAATGCCGGTCAGCAGGACCAGCCAGCGAACCCAGTTGTGGGCAGTCAGCAAAGGGTAATAAACATTCTCCATGCCTCTCAGGCTAGTTGACCGGCAGGTAAGTTGTCTATCACCTGTCCTCATGGGGCCCTGGCCAAAAATTGTAACTTTTCCCGGATTGCACTTTGGGCATCCTTAACCCAATTTCACTTCTGCACATGCTAAAGTCAGAGAGCATTCACGTTACAAAAAGGAGAGGTATGCAGAAAAAATATGCAGTACTGGCCCTGAGCCTGACCGCAGCCCTAAGCGCGTGTGGCGGCGGCACCCCGCCCAAACCTGCCCCTGAAGTCCCCGGGGTAGAAATGGTCACCTTGACTGGAGCTGTGGCCGAGGGCCGCGCCCAGGAGGCTGCCGATGGCGCCGCCGTGACCGTGAAGGGCGGCGGCACGGCTCAGACCGACGCCGACGGGCGCTTTACCGTCACCGCTCCCAAGGGCCTGACCGAAGTGACCATCAGCAAGGCCGGCCATGCCAGCACCCGCGTGGTGGGCCTGAACACCGCCGAAACCACCGAGCTGGAGGAAATCCTGCGTCCGGTCTTTGACGCTACAGCGACCACCAAGGCACCGGAAATCAGCCTGACCGTGCTGCGCGGCGACCCCGCCAACCCGGACGCCTGGAAGCCGGTCGCGCCCGGCGAAACCGTGAACACTTTCGGCAGCGACGTGACTTTCGGCGTCACGGTGAAGGTGGACCGCCCTGAGATGAACACCTTCAAGACCGGGATTGCCAGCATTGAAGTGGCAGGCGGCACCAGCGGCTATCTGAACGCCGGCACGGTCCGCGAGCTGTACGGTGACCCCCGCAGCCAGACCACCTCTCTGACCTTTACGGCGGCCGAACTGGCGGCCTTTCAGGGCAAAGTGAACCTGCATGTGGTGGCCTACGACCTGAACGGCAACCGCGTGCACCTGATTCAGCCACTGAACGTAACCAGCGAGAAGAACATGGCGGCCGTGGTGGCTCCCACCAAAGTGATGCCCCGCGCCGTGACCTACGGCGACAACCTGACCTTCGGACCGCAGAGCCTGACCCCCGCCCAGCAGGCCCGCCTGTCGGCGCAGGTGCAGAGTCTGGGCCTCCAGGCCCTAGGACTGGGCGACAGCCTGACTCCCCAGGCCGCGCCCCGCGACGCTTCGCTGTGGGTGGATGTACGCTTCGAGTATCCCGCCGAAGCCAAGCCGCGTGCTTTCGAGCTGTGGCGTTCCTTTGACGGCACCACCTACAGCAAAGTGTTCTCGGCCGCGCCAAGTGCCGTGGCCGCCGGCACCGGCCGCTACCTGATGCGCGACACCAGCCCGCAGCTGACTGCCGGGCGGCAGACCCACTACAAGGTCCTGGCTGTCAGTGACGCGGGCAGCGCCGAATCCGCCAGCGCCAGTGTGACCCCGCTGGGCCGCTACACCGTGCAGCTGAACAGCCCCGCCCAGGCCCAGACCGGCGTGAGCCTGACACCCACCTTCACCTGGACCGGCACCGGCCAGAGCGACCGCACCCTGACCAGCGTCATCGTGACCGACCGTGTGCAGGCCGAGAGCTACACCACCACCTGGCGCAGCAAAACGGTGCCGAACGGGCAGAGTGCCGTCTACAACTTCGACGGCAGCGCCCTGACGCCTACGCTACAGCCCAACCATGCCTACGAGTGGCAAGTGGCTTCGGTCACGATGAACGGGGATGGCAGCGCTGTCGCCATCGCCGCCGACTACTTCAATGTCTTCGGCCTGTTTGCCAGCCCCTCGCAGAGTGTGCGCTCGGCTCCTGTGAGCGAATTCGTGACCGGAGGAACCCAATGAAATCCCGCCTGAATCAGCCCCGCTTGAGTCTCTTCGGTGCCGGCCTGGGCCTGTCGCTGCTGCTGGCCAGCTGCGGTAGCCAGACCACTGTTCCCGCCCAACCGGGTGCAGGCCAACCCAGCGCGGGCCAGCCTGCGGCCCCTGTGATCAGCGGCGACCACATCGAGCGTCAGCTGATTGTGGGCCTACAGGCCGGCGCTTCCGCTGACGAAGTGGCGGCCCTGCTGGGCGCCCGCGTGGTGGACGTCAGCCCCCGGCTGAATGCGGCGCTGCTGGAACTGCCCACCGGACAAGCCCTTGCCAAGGCTGCCGGCCTGCTGCGGTCCAGCCCACTGGTGCGCTACGCCGAGCCCAACTATGTGGCGACCCGCCCGGCCAGCCCCCAGAGCAGCAACCCGCTGGGCGCCCAGAGCATGTACGGCGGCCTGAACGACCCGGAAATCGGCTACCAGTGGTTCCTGCGCAACATGAAGGCCGAGGAAGCCTGGAAAAAGTCCACCGGTAAAGGGGTCCGCATCGGCGTGGCCGACGAGGACATTGACCGGCACCACCCCGACCTGGCGGCCAACATGGCTTACCCCGGTTTCGACGCCCCCAACAAGGCCCTGATTACCCCCGAGACGCCCCATGACGGCGTGGGAGAACACGGCACCTGGGTGGCCGGCACCGCTGCCGCCGTGGGCAACAACGGTATCGGCGGCGCGGGCGTGGCCCCGGACGCCAAAGTCGTTCCGCTGACCATCACCCACAGCGATTCGGGCGCTTCGTACTGGGATTCAGCCAACGCCTTCGTGTGGTCCGTGACCGGCCCCGACGGCAAAGTGGCCGGCGAGGCCGGTGACGGGGACACCCCGGCCGGGCATAAGGGATACGTGGACGTGCTGAACTACTCGTTCGGCGGCGACAACTACTCGCAGATTCTGCGCGAAGGTATTCAGTTCGTGCTGCAGCACGGCGTGGTCTTCGTGACTTCGGCTGGCAACACCCCCACGGCAGGCTCCGGCTCGGCGGCGTGGGTGCCCGGCGTGGTGTCGGTGGCGGCCACCACCGCGACCGATACCCGCACCACCTTTTCCAACCGTGGCGGCCATCTCAGCGTGGCGGCCCCCGGCGAAAATATCTGGGTGCCCGGCACCCGCGTGCATACGGCCGACCCCAGCGAGAACAACTACGCCTATGTGAACGGCACCTCGTTTGCAGGCCCTGCGACGGCCGGTGCCGCCGCCCTGATTCTGTCGGCGGCCATGAAAGGCGGCCCGGTCAACCTGACTCCTGCGCAGGTGCGCCACATTCTGGAAGACACCGCCTACAGCCCCACGGGCGGCTACACCACCGACCTGGGCTACGGCGTGGTCCGGGCTGACCGCGCTGTGGATATGGCCCTGAACGACGCTCCCAACCGGGTGGAAAAGGGCGCCAGCCTAGACATGCGCTTTGTGGCGCAGTCGGACCCCAGTGTGGGCATTCCGCTGGTGGGCGTGACCCTCAAGGGCTCCGAGCGCCGCCCCGACCAGCTGCTGTACGGCCAGTCTTCGGCAGGCGAGTTCGTGTACTCTTCGGGCCACGCCAGCTTCTATGAAATCGACGCGGGCGACTACCAGCTGTTCGCTTCCGGCCCCCGCCCCATCCTGACCGGCATCACTCCCGGCAGCAGCGTGGCAAGGGTCAGCCTGGCACCGGGCGAGCGGCGCACCCTGGGCGACCAGGCCGGTGTGCCGCTGGACGTGGAACTGCCCGCCGACCCTTACGAGCCAAACAATGCCGCAGGTCAGGCCACGCCTATCGCTTACGGCCAGGCCGTAGAAGCCGTGATGAGCGAGCGCGACACCGACCTGTACCGCTTCAGCGCTCAGGCCGGCGAGACGGCGTTCGTCAACACCCAGACCCTGCTGGGGTCGCCCAACCTGAAACTGCGCGTGCTGGCCGCCAGCGGCACCGAGCTGGCCGCCAACACCAGCTTCCGCAGCGGCCTGCGCGACGCCGCACTCAAGTTCCAGGTGCCGGCGAGCGGTGAGTACCTGATAGAAGTGACCGACGAGGGAGTCGGCGGCGCCTTCAACACCTATCTGCTGGGCGTCACCCAGTGGAAGGGTGTGGCCCCCGAACAGAACGAAGCCGGCCGCGTGAGTGGCGAGACCTTCAGCGGTGTGGACTGGACCAAGGCCACTGCAGCCGCTGTAGGCGAAGCTTACGAAGCCACCCTGGCGACCAACGCCGATGTGGACACGTTCCGCCTGAGTGCCCGCGCAGGCCAGACCCTGGTGATCGATACCCTGGCGCACGGAAGCGGCATCCCTGACCTGGTGCTGGGCCTGTTCAACGCCCAGGGTCAGCTGCTGGCCAGCAACGACGACTTCACCAGCCAGGACTCGCTGGTGACCTTCAAGGTGCCCAGCGACGGTGAATACTTCGTGGCCGCCGCCAGCTACAACGGTGAGAGCAAAGGCACCTACACCATCAGCTTCATGCAGGAAGCTGCCCAATAAGTTCCAGCTTTGCAGCAAAGGCCCCGCCCCTTACAGAGGAGGCGGGGCCTTTGCCGCTGCGGTCCAAACCGGGTGGGTCCGGCGGTTTCAGAGCAGTGTTCGGCTATGCAGCTTTGCCAGTCCCTACGAGGTGATCCGGGAAACAGGACCCCACGGCCCGGCCCAGCCCACGGGGAAGATGGACCCCTGCCCCCTTAAAGAACGTCGTCAGCAGTGCCGCGCTTGCGGAGGTTGTTCTGCGTCTTGCGCCAGCGCAGTGCCTTGACGATGGCAGGAGCGGCGGCATTCAGCGGCAGGTCATAGGCGGGGAACCAGACGCGCTCCTCTGAGAACTTCAGCTTCATCTTGAACACGCCGTAGGAGTGCTTGGATTCGTCCAGTTCGCGGGGAATGCCCCAGAAGTCGAAGACCCGGTAGCCGTGCCGCTGCGCGTCCAGCAGGGCGTTCCAGTAAAAGGCATCGGGGGCCTTGGCGTCCTTGCGGGGCGAGCCGTCGGCGGTCGGGCGGTCGTCGCGGACGCTGCCGCCGTACAGGTAGCAGGTGGTGTCGCCCAGGGCCAGGAAAAAGCCGCCGGCCAGGGCGCGGCCCTCGTGGCGCGAGAGCAGCAGGTAGCTTTCGCCGCCGTACTTGCTCCCTTCACTCAGCATGGTCTCGTAGTAGGCGCGGGGGAAAGCGCCCAGCTTGGCCCGCTCGTTGGTGGCCGTAAAGATTTCCCAGAACCCTTCAAAGTCGGTGTCGCGCTGCGCCACCACGCCGCGCTTCTCAGCGGCGCGGACATTGCGGCGGGCCATGGAATGCAGGCCGGCGAACAGGTCTTTTTCGCTGGCATCCAGCCGCTTGATGATGGTGTGCTCAGGCTGCTCAGTGGCCGAACGCATGAAGGGGCCGAACTGCGGCGGGATGTTGCCGTCGCCCTCATTCGCGGGCAGCATCAGCGGCGGCTCGATTTTGAGGAGGGTATCGGTCGGCCGGCGCACCGCCTGCACGGCCTGGCCGAATTCCGGCAGCAGGTCGGTATCCAAAATGGCCGGGCCACGCGGGGCATACAGGGTGGAGAATCCGGGAATCAGCCGCTTGCGAATCAGCTGCACGGCTCCTACTGTCTCTCCGGCACGCTGCAGCAGGTAACGCTCCGGCTGCTGCCCCAGCACCCGCCGCGCCTCGCCGTAGCCCCAGCCCTGCAGCGGACTGCTCAGGGGCATGGTGGCCACCACATCGTTGTAGGCCTGGGGGTCGGTGGCAGGAATCAGCTGAATCGTCGGCTTAGACACAGCATGGATTGTAGCAGCGGCGCTGCGTGCTGCCGCGGACAGTGGCGGTCAGGCGCGGCTGAAGGGGGCAAGCAGCAGCGGGCCTGCCCTGTCAGCGGCCGGCCTGCTCCAGCCCGTCCCAGAACGCCTGCATATCCGCCGGCAGTGGGTCGTGCAGCCGCACCTGCGCCCCGTCCCAGGGGAAATGCAGGCTGGCGGCGTGCAGCGCCTGCCGGGCCATCCCCAGGCGGCGAGTAAGCTCCGGGGTCTGGCCTGTTTCGCGGAACTCCAAAAAGGCGTCGCGCTCGGGACCGTAAATCTTGTCGCCCACCAGTGGCAGGCCGAGGTGATAGAGGTGGGCACGAATCTGGTGCAGCCGCCCGGTGCGGGGGCGGGCTTCTATCAGCGTGTGCCCGGCGCGGCGCTCCAGCACCCGGAAAGCCGTGACTGCCGGGCGGCCATCCGGCACCACCCCCTGACGCATGATGACCCGGTTGCCGCCGCCCAGGCCCAGTTCGCCCAGCGGGGCGTCTAGTTCATAGTCGGTCCAGGCCGGCACCCCGCGCACGATGGCCCGGTAGGTTTTGGCGACCAGGCGCTGCCCGAACAGCACGAAGAAACGCCGCGCCGATTCGGAGTCGCGGCTGAGCAGCAGCAGACCGGAGGTTTCGCGGTCCAGCCGGTGCGGAGGCCCCAGGCTGCTTTCGCCGGTTTCGCTCTGCCAGAAGCTCACCACGTCCGGGACGCGGCTGCTGCCATGTGAGCGCACCGGATGGGTCAGCCACAGCGCCGGCTTGTGCAGGGCGTAGAAGTCCGGGTGCTCCAGCAGCAGCCGGGGACGCCCGCGACCGGCCTGCAGCGGTTCAGCCCCCACGGGCAAAGCGCTGCTCGGCTCCCAGGCGGCGCACCATGCCGCGCACCACCGCGCCCGCGTGCTGGGCGACCTGCGGGAAGAACGTGCGGTAATCCACTTTGGCATCGTGGTCGGCGGTGTCGCTGATGGCCCGAATGACCACGAACGGCACTCCCGCCGAGGCGCACACCTGGGCCACTGCCGCGCCCTCCATTTCGGCACAGTGGGCGCCCAGCTCGTGCAGGCGGGCCGATCCCTCGGCCGAGGCGATGAACTGGTCGCCGCTGGCCACCCGGCCCTCGTACACCTGCACGGCGCTCACCGCTCCGGCAGCGGTCAGGGCCAGGTCGCGCAGGTGGACATCGGCGGGCCAGCTGGCCGGTTCGCCGGGAACGGTGCCGGGGTCGTAGCCCAGCGGCGTCACGTCCACATCGTGCTGAATCAGGTCGGTGCTGACCACCAGGTCGCCCACTTTCAGGGCGGGATGCACGCCGCCGGCCACGCCGGTAAAAATCACGCTGCTGGCTCCCTGCAGCAGCAGCACGGTGGCGGTTTTGGCAGCGTTGACCTTGCCGATGCCGCCCTGGGTCAGCAGGACCGGCACGCCTTCCAGCAGGCCCCGGTACAGGGTTACGCCCAGCACCGTTTCCTCGCTGCGCTCTTCGAGCAGGTCCCGCAGCAGCACAATCTCCTCGTCCATCGCGCCGATAATCGCAATCATGGGCCTCAGTGTACCCGCCGGGGCTCCCGGGCCACCTATCATGGGGCATGGCTTCAACCACCCTCGCTCCACACCGCTTCGACGACCTGGACGCTGGCAGCTTCCGGCACCCGGTCAGCCTGAAATGGAACACCTATCCGCCGGACGCCCTGGCCCTTTGGATTGCCGACATGGACCTGCCCGTTTCGGAAGACCTGCGCCGCGCCCTGACCGAGCGGCTGCAGAACCCGCTGGGCTACAGCGACGTGACGGGCGCGGCCGTGCCGCTCAAGGCGCTGCTGATTCGCCGCCTGGCCGAGCAGGGCGTGCCGGACCTGACCGGCGAGCATATCCGCCTGATGCCCGCCGTGGTGCCGGGGCTGTACGCCGCCGTGGCTGCCTTCACGGCTCCTGGCGAAGGCGTGGTGGCCCTCACCCCGACCTATCCCCCATTCCACATGGCAGTGCAGACTCAGGGCCGGGTGTGGCGCAGCGCCCCGCTGCAAGATGACGGGGAGCGCTGGCAGATTGACTGGGACGCCTTGGAAGCGGCCATCACCCCGGACACCCGGCTGCTGCTGCTGTGCCATCCGCACAATCCCAGCGGGCGCGTGTGGACCCTGGACGAGCTGACCCGCCTGGCCGAGCTGGCTGAGCGCCGCGACCTGACCGTATGCTCGGACGAGCTGCATGCTGACCTGCGCCACCCCGGCGCACCGGAGTTCCGGTCGTTCGCGTCGCTGCCAGCCGCCGAGGGGCGGACCGTGGTGCTGACCGGCCCCGGCAAAAGCTACAACATCGCAGGCATCGGCTGCGGGGCGATGATCAGCCGCAACCCGCAGCTGCTGGCCCGGGTACAGAGCGCTGTGGGCGGCCTGCTGGGACAGCCGCACGCTTTTAATGTCAGCGCCTGGGAGCTGGCCCTGACCCATGCTCAGCCCTGGCTGGACGAGGTACTGGACTACCTGACCGGCAACCGCGACCTGATTCGGGAATGGGCCGAGAACGAGCCACTGGTGCGCTTCCACGCTCCCGAAGCGACGTATCTGGCCTGGCTGGACCTCCGCGCTCATCCCAAGGCGCACCGTATGCAGCAGTACCTGGTAGAGCAGGGCGTGGCGCTCAACGACGGCGCGACCTTTACCGTGCCGGAAGAAGCGGAGCAGTACCAGGGCTGCGTGCGGCTGAACTTCGCCACCTCGCGCCCGGTGCTGCGTGAAGCGCTCACGCGGCTGAGCCGGGCGCTGGCCCAGCCGGCCTAGGCTGCTGGCCTAAGCTGCTGGTTCAGGGTGCAGACGTTCTCCCGGCCAGCATGCCAGGGGGTACAATACGGAGCGAATGGCGCGGGGGGATGATGAAGGGCCAGCCGGTCCTCTTCCCCCCGCGTGCCTTGACGCCCCTGCTCTACACCGTGCCCCATTTCGCAACCTCCCACCAGAGCGCCCGCTCCGCTTCGCACCTTTGCCAGGCTGCTCGGGTTTCCCCCACCAAAAATGCGCGGTTCAGCCGCATGCCCTACCACCATGTCTAGAGTTCTGCTTCCCCTGCTGGCCGCCCTGGCTTCCAGCCTGCCGGCCACTGCGGCCGCGCAGGCAACTACGCCTTCACTTTCTTCGCCGACCGCTTCCGGTCAGGTCGCCGCAGCAGCCCCAGCCGCTGGCACGGCCCCATATGCAGCCAACACCTGGCACGGCAGCCTGCTGCAACGTGGCCGCGAAGTACCGGTGGGCCTGAATCTGCGCGGCAATGGCGCCGAGCTGTGGCTCCCCGACCAGGGGATCCGGGGGGTGCCGGTGCCGGTGGTGCGCAACGCTGCAGGGACGCTGACCATACGGCTGGACCACTGGCCAGGCCAGCCCCAGCTGCAACTGGCCCGCAGCGGCGAAGCTGCCGTGCTGCGCGGCACTTTCCGGCAGGGCGGATTCAGCTCCCCGCTGACGCTGTGGCCGGGCGCCGTCACCCTGCCGCCCCGGCCTCAGGAACCACGCGGTCCTTTGCCGTACCGCAGCCAGGAAGTGACTGTGTGGGGTGAGGGCGCCGTGGCCCTGCGCGGCACCCTGACGCTGCCGCCGGGGCCGGGCCCGTTTCCCGCAGCGCTGCTGCTCAGCGGCAGTGGCCCGCAGGACCGCGACTCTACCCTGCACGGGCACCGCCCCTTCCTGGTCCTGGCCGACTGGCTCACCCGCCGGGGCTTCGTGGTCCTGCGGCTGGACGACCGGGGCACCGGCGCCTCGGACGGCGACCTGTATAGCGCCCACTACCGCGACCTGGCCGGCGATGTGCAGGCGGCCACTACTTTTCTGCGCCGGCATGACTCGGTCCGCCCTGACGCGGTGGGCCTGATCGGCCACTCGGAAGGCGGCTCACTGGCCGCTCTGGGCGCACAGGCCCTGCGGCCAGCCCCTGCCTTTATGGTGCTGCTCGGCAGTCCTGCCGTGCCGGGCCGCGAGCTGCTCGACTTGCAGCTGCGCACCCAGCTGAGTGCCCAGGGCCTGAGCAGCGCCGAGATAGAAGCCCGCGCCACGCTGCAGGCGCAGGCCCTGCAAAACCACCGGGTGGGCGAGCTGCAAGTGCCGCTGCCCAGCAGCGAAATCGAGCAGGCCTGGCTCTACTCCAGAGCCTTTGTCCGCTCGCCCTATCTGCAGGATTTCCTGACCTACGACCCACGCCCGGCGCTGCAGGCCAGCCAGGTGCCCACCCTGGCCCTGTTGGGAGCGCGGGACCTGCAGGTGCCACCGGCGGCCGGCGCGGCCCGCATGCGTGAGCTGCTGCAGGCTCCCGGTAGCGAGGTACACGAGCTGAGCGGGCTGAACCACCTGCTACAACCTGCCCGCACCGGCCTGCCGCAGGAATACGCAGCCATTCCCACCACCCTGGACCCGGCTGCCCTGGACCTGCTGGGCCGCTGGCTGCAGAGCACTCTGGCCCAGCGCTGACAGCGAGAAGCCGGGCAGCCGGCCGCTGACCCGACTGAGCGCGGTGCGCGCCACTTCAGGCCGGCTGCCGAGGGCCGCTGCCTGGCCCGCACTCGGGTGGAAGCTTGGCCCATAAAGTGAGCGCCGTATAGGCCAGGGCAAGGCAGAGTGGGGAAAAAGACCACCTGGGACCCCAAAAAGTGGAGACAGGTGGGAAACGGTGGTAATCCGGGGAAACAGGTTGCTACACTGTCGGCAGCTTGGGCGTGTGCCCGCAGCCCGGCTGCACTGGAGAAGCGAACATGCCGTACGGCGAATATCCCTACAACCTCGACGAAAAAGGCCGGCTGGTCATGCCACCGCCTTTCCGCGAGTTCGTGGAGGATGGCCTGATTCTGACCCGGGGCATGGAAGGCTGCCTGTATATCTTCCCTCTGGCCGGCTGGCGGCGGGTAGAAGAGCAGCTGGAAGGCCTTCCCCTGACCGACGCCGGGGCGCGGGCGTTCGTGCGCTTCTTCTACTCGGGGGCGTCCAAGGCCCGGTTGGACGGTCAGTCGCGCATCGGTGTGCCGCTCACGCTGCGGCAGTTCGCCGCGCTGGACACTCAGGCGGTGGTGGTGGGCGCCCCTGGCCGGCTGGAACTCTGGAATCCCGAACGTTGGAACGCCGCCATTGCCGGAACCTTCAGCGACGCCGCCCCCCCCACCGCCCTGCTCCAGACCCTGACCGTCTAGACTTCTTTGCTCCTCCGCTTCTCTTCGCCCTCTCTTCTCTTTTCCCACCGGATGACCCCATGACCCAGGAAGCCGTACCCCACACCCCCACCCTCAGCCACCTGCCCGTCTTGCCGCAGGAGGTGATGGACGCCCTGGCCCCCGCGCCGGGCCGCTTGATTGTGGACGGCACGCTGGGCGGTGCCGGCCACACCCGGATGCTGCTGGAGCGCGGAGCCACCGTGATCGGAATCGACCAGGACCCCTATGCCCTAAGCCGCGTGGAGGCCGAGGGGCTGGCCGGCCTGCGGACCGTGCGCGGCAACTTCCGCGACATGCAGACGCTGCTGGCCGGCATCGGTGTCACGCAAGTGGACGGCATTCTGCTGGATATCGGGGTCAGCTCGTTTCAGCTGGACGATGTGGAGCGCGGGTTTTCCTACCACAGCGAGGCAGCGCTCGACATGCGCATGAGCCAGAGCGGCCCCAGCGCCGCCGACCTGGTCAACGACCTGGAAGAAGCCGAGCTGGCTGCCCTGATTTACGAATACGGCGAAGAAAAGCACTCGCGGCGGCTGGCGCGGGCCATCGTGGCGGCGCGGCAAAGCGCTCCCATTGAGACCACCACTGAGCTGGCCGACATCATCAAGCGGGCGTATCCCGGCTTCGTGAGGGGCATTCACCCGGCGCGGCGCACCTTCCAGGCCCTGCGCATCGCCGTGAACGACGAACTGGGCGCACTGCGTGAGGGGCTGCAGGCGGCCGAGGCGCTGCTGGCCCCCGGTGGGCGGCTGGGCGTAATTTCCTTTCACTCGCTGGAAGACCGCATCGTCAAGCGGTTCCTGCTGGGCAGTGAACGGCTGCGCCCATTGACCAAGCGTCCCGCCGTGGCGAGCGAGGAGGAGCAGGCGGCCAACCCCCGCTCGCGCAGCGCCAAGTTGCGGTCGGCCGAGGCCGTGCGCCCGGAGGTGAAGGCATGACTGCCCTGCCCGGACAGGGACAGGTGGCCGAGGAAGGCCGCAGGGTGCAGTCTCCTGCTGCCCAGACCATGACGGCCACCCAGGCCATGATGGCGGCTCAGCCCGCCGCTCGCCCGCGCTGGGCCGATGACGTCCTGTGGCGCCGCCGCGCCCTGCGGCTGCTGGGGGTGTGGGCGCTGCTCAGCGTGGTGCTGGTCGGCCTGAGGGTCTCTACCGCGGCCATTCGGCCCGAGCTGCGCGACGCCCAGACCACACAGGCCGAACTGGTCAAGCAGCGCGACGCCCTCTCGCTGGAAGTGCAGAGCCTGGGCAGTGCCAACCGCATCAGCGCCTGGGCCGAGGAAGCGGGCATGCTGCGCTTTGCCGATTCACTCAAGCGCAGTGCCGAGCTGTCTGGCGTAGAGGCTCCCACACCGCCCGCGCCGCCCCCACCCCTGAAACTGCGCTGGCAGTGGGGCCCCGGCCCAGCCACCCCGGAGGATTCGTCGCCAGAGAAGCTGGTCAGCCCGTGAGCCCCGGAGTCCCCCCCACTGACCAGCGGAGGAAAGCGCCATGGAAGTAAAAATCAGAAAGCGTGCCCGGCTGCTTCAGACTCTGGCGGCGCTGATTTTCCTGGGGCTGGCCTGGGGCTACGCTCAGCTGGAATGGTCGGTGCCCACCAGCCTTTCACGCTCGGTGGTCCAGGGACGCGGCGAGATTCTGGCGGCCGACGGCACCGTGCTGGCCAGCTCGGCAGACGGCCAGCGGGTCTACCCTCAGGGCGCGCTGGCTGGGCAAGTGGTCGGCATGATGGGCACCGAAGAAGGCCTGGAAGGCATCGAACACGCCTACAACCCCCAGCTGGAAAGCGGCCAGGACATCACCCTGACGCTGAACCCACGTATTCAGGCGCAGGCCGAAGCGGCGCTGGCGCGGCGTATTCCGAAATCTGGGGGCGACTCCGGCTCGGTCATCGTGCTGGAAACCCGCACCGGGCGCATCCTGGCGGCCGCCAGCTATCCGCCCTTCGACCCCAACCACTGGCGCGACTACCAGCCCAGCGACTGGCGCAACCGGCCCCTGCTGGACGTCTATGAACCGGGGTCACCCATCAAGGGCCTGACGGTTGCGGCGGCGCTGAATGAGGGCGCCATCACGCCCGATACCGTGTTCGACACGCCTATGCGGCGCTACGTAGGCGAACGGTCCTCGGGCAGCACCATCGGAGACTCGGTCCCCCACGAGCCCAAGCTGACCACCACCGGCATCCTGCGCTATTCCAGCAATGTGGGCATCTCGCACATCGTGGAGCGGCTGCCGGGCACGCGGCTGCGCGATTATCTGCTGGCTTACGGCTACGGGCAGAAGGTGGACCTGGGGCCCATCCGCACCGAGACCGGCACCCTGCAGAGCGAGAAGAAGTGGGACGCCCTGGTCGAGACGACCAGCGGCTTCGGCCAGGGCATGAGCGGCACCACCCTGCAGCTGGCCGCCGCCTACAACGTGCTGGCCAACGACGGGCTGTACATTCCGCCCAAGCTGGTCGAGGGCAACGACAACGGCGAGCGGCGCGAGGTGCTGGGCCCACGGGCCCGCCAGATCAAGCCGATGCTGCAAACTGCGCTGGAAGGCATCCGGCACGCGGCCGGCATCAACGGGTACAGCTGCGCCGGCAAGACCGGCACCGCCCAGATGGTAGGCGACGATGGCCGCTACATGAAAGGCCAGTACAACTCCACCTACGCCGGCTTCTGCCAGACGGGAGACCCCCGCATTACCATCGCGGTCATGGTGCACGGGGCCAAGGAAGAGAGCGGCACCTTCCAGGGTTCGCAGCTGGCCGCGCCTATCTTCCAGGAGCTGTCGGCCGGCATCATCTCCATGTGGGGCCTGCCGCCCGAAGAACTGCCGGACGGCTACTCGGTGGGCAACCCCGCCACCGTGCAGCAAGCCCAGGAGGAGGCCGCCACAAGCGGCGTAGCCACGGACGGTGAAAGCGGTGCTCAGGATGGAGCGCAGGAACCGGCCCCGGAGACCGCTCCGGCAGACGGCCCCACCACCGCTCCGGCCGAAGATGCCCCCACCCAGGACAGTCCAGCTGAAACGAACCCAGATGAGATGAGTTCGGATGAAACGACTTCAGATGAGGCCATCTCGGAGGAGACAAATTCAGTCGAGCAGGCTGCGCCCGCCGCGCAGGAGTAGCCCCCAGGCTGCGAAATGCCGTACACTGGGCGCGTGACCCGCTCTGCCCTACGCCGTCCGGGACCCCGCGACTAGCACCGCTCAGCCGCCGGGGTCCCGCTTGTGTATGCAGGCGGGGCCTTTTTTTGTACTTTCCCCCTCAGGAGAACCTTGCATGACCAGACCCGATATCCAGGAACCCCGTTCGGAGCGCTACAACCCCCACGCCATTGAGCAGAAATGGCAGGAGGCCTGGCAGGCGAGCGGCCTGTACACTTTTGACCCACAGGCACCCGGCGAGAAGCACTACGCCCTGACCATGTTTCCCTATCCCAGCGGCAACTTGCACATCGGGCACTGGTACGCCAATGTGGCCCCCGACGCCCACGCCCGCTGGATGCGGATGCGCGGCCACAACGTGCTGTTTCCGATGGGCTTCGATTCGTTCGGACTGCCTGCCGAGAACGCCGCCATCAAGCGCGGTGTCAACCCCCGGAGCTGGACCTACGACAACATCGCGCACATGAAGGGGCAGTTTGGGCGAATGGGCACCATGATTGACTGGACCCGCTCCTTTGCCACGTCCGACCCCGAGTACTACCGCTGGAACCAGTGGTTCTTTACGCAGTTTTTCAAGCGCGGGCTGGCCTACAAAAAAGGCGGCCTGGTGAACTGGTGCCCCAAGGACCAGACCGTACTGGCAAACGAACAGGTGGTGGGCGGGGCCTGCGAGCGCTGCGGCACCCCGGTAGAGCGGCGCAACCTCAGCCAGTGGTACCTCAAGATTACCGACTACGCCGACGAACTGCTGGATTTCAGCGACACCGACATGCCCGAGCGCGTGCAGCTGATGCAGACCAACTGGATTGGCAAGTCGGTGGGCGCGGAAGTGACGTTCAGCACGCCCGCTGGCCCGGAAACCGTCTTTACCACCCGCCCCGACACCCTGCTGGGAGCCACCTTCATGGTGTTGGCCCCCGAGCACGCCAAAGTGGCCGAGCTGACCACCGACGAGCAGCGTGCAGCGGTGGAAGCTTATGTGGCCGCCGCAGGCCGCAAGACCGACGTGGAGCGCCAGCAGGAGGGCGAAAAGACCGGCGTATTTACCGGTTCCTACGCCACTCACCCCATTAGCGGCGAGCCGCTCCCCATCTGGGTGGCCGACTATGTACTGGTGACTTACGGCACCGGTAGCATCATGGCGGTGCCCGCCCACGACGAGCGCGATTTCGCCTTTGCGCGGGCGTTCGGCCTGCCCATCAAGGAAGTTATCCGCGCTGAAGGCAGCGAAGGAATGGGTGAGCAGCCCACTGAGCCGTACACCGGCGAGGGCCTGATTGTGAATTCCGGCGAGTTTGATGGCCTCCCCGGCGGCAAAGCCAGCATCGCGAAGGTGGTGGAGCGTCTGGAAGCCCAGGGCATCGCCCGCGCCAAGACCACCTACCGCCTGCGGGACTGGCTGGTGGGGCGGCAGCGCTACTGGGGCACGCCCATTCCCATCATCCACTGCGAGAAATGCGGCCCACAGCCGGTGCCCGACGAGCAGCTCCCTGTGCGCCTGCCGGACGATGTGGAATTCACCCCCACCGGCCAGAGTCCGCTGAAGCTGGACACCGAATGGGTCAAGGCGACCTGCCCGTGCTGCGGCGGCCCCGCCGAGCGCGACACCGACACCATGGACACCTTTGTGGACAGCAGTTGGTACATGTACCGCTACCTGTCGCCGGACTACGACGGGGGACCGTTTGACCCGGCGCAGCGCGGCCTGATGCCGGTAGACCTGTACACCGGCGGCATTGAGCACGCCATCTTGCACCTGCTGTACTCGCGCTTCTGGACCAAGGTGATGCGCGACATGGGCCTGACCGACCAGAACGAGCCATTCCGCCGGGTCCGCAACCAGGGCATGGTACTGGGCGAAGACGGCGAGAAAATGTCCAAATCACGTGGCAACGTGGTGGACCCCGACGACCTGGTGGCCGAGTACGGCGCTGATACGGTCCGCACCTACCTGATGTTTATCGCCCCGTGGGAACTGGGCGGCCCCTGGGACACCAAAGGTATTAATGGACCGGCCAAGTGGCTGGGGCGAGTCTGGAGCCTGTTCTTCGGCGGGCAGCCGGACGGCCCCCGCGAGGACGTGAGCGAGGCCGACCTGCGCTACGCCGTACACTCCACGCTGAACAAGGTGAACGGCGACTTTGAGCGGATGAGCTTCAACACCATCGTGGCGGCCCTGATGGAGCTGACCAACGTGTTGGTGCGGGCCGGACGCAGCGACCTGTACGGCAGCCCCGCCTGGGACGAAGCGCTGAATATCTTCAACCTGATGCTGGCCCCGGTCGTCCCGCACATTGCCGAGGAAGTCTGGCAGGGGCGCGGCGGCGCGGGCAGTGTCCATGAGCAGAGCTGGCCGCAGGTGGATGAATCGGCAGCCGTGCGCGATACCGTCACCATCGGCGTGCAGGTGACCGGCAAGATGCGCGGCCAGATTGAAATTAGCAAGGCGGCCAGCCAGGACGAGGCGCTGGCAGCGGCGCAGGCCAACCCCGATATTGCCAAGCACTGGGAAGGCAAAGACATCGTCAAGGTGATTTATGTGCCGGGCCGTATTCTGAATATCGTGGCGAAGTAAGCCTCACTGCCGCTTTCGCCGGGCAGCCGCCCCAACATCCCCAGCACCCTCCCCGGGCATGCTGGGGATGGTCCTTTCGGCGTAGCGCAACACAGCCACGCTGCCAACCGTCCAACCCACACAAACCCCACTGCGCCGTTCAGGCGAATGCCCTAGGATTGCCCCCTATGCAACTGAACCCCCAAGGCCCTTCCCTCCCCACCATCGCCGACCTCCGGGCGCTTTTCGTAGACCTGGACGGCACCCTGGTGGATTCCAACGACGCCCACGCCCGTGCATGGGTGCAGGCCCTGGCCGACCAGGACATCACCCGTGACCAGGGCGAGGTGCGCCCGCTGATTGGCATGGGCGGCGACCAGCTGGTGCCCGAACTGACCGGCAAGAGCGACAGCAGCGAGCTGGGTGAGGCGCTGGTGCAGGGCTGGCAGGACCATTTCAAACCGCTGATTGCCGGGCTGGAGGTGCTGCCCGGTGCCCGTGAACTGCTGGAATGGGCGCGGGGGCAAGGGCTGACGGTGGTGCTGGCTTCCAGCGGCGAAGACGACATCGTGGAAGCCTTGCTAGAGCACGCTGGCCTCACTGACCTGATTGACCTGCGGGTCCGCTCGGACGAGGTGCAGCAGACCAAGCCAGAACCCGACATCCTGCAAGCCGCCCTGAACAAGGCTGGAGTGCAGCCGCAGCAAGCCCTGTTCGTGGGCGATACCCGCTTCGATGCGGAAGCTGCGCAGAAAGCCGGCGTGCCCTGCGTGCTCTTGCGGGCCGGTGGCTCACCTGACTTGGAGGAAGCGCAGTACGTGCTGGCCAATGCCCACGAGCTGCTCAGCGCCCTGCAAGCGGCGACTCAGGACTGAAGCGACCGGCTGGCCCCATTCAGGAGCTGCACCGCCCCCGGCAACACTTCCGCCCGCAGCCACATATGCTCGCCCCTGAGGTCACCGTCCACGTGCAGCTGCACCGGCTGCTCCCAGTGCAGCTCCGCCACCTGCCCGGCGGCGTAGCGGACTGCGGGATGCTCCAGATGCCGGCCTACCCGGACCCGCGCAATCAGCGGCGGCACCTGACGGCGGCGTACATCGCCCGCCACCACGACGTTCAGGCGGCCGTCTGCCAGGTCGGCGGCGGGGTTGAACTGAAAGCCGCCGCCCAGGGTCCGGGCATTCATCACCGAGCAGAGCATGGCGGGGCCGCTGTACAGCTCTGCACCGTCCAGCAGCACGCGGCACGGCTGCGGCTGCATGGCCCGCAGGGTGCTCAGTGCTGCCCAGACGTACCGCGCCGCACCCTGCGTCCAGGCCGGAGCCAGCGGCAGATTGGCCGTCAGCTGGGCATCGAAGCCCATGCCTGCGCCGTTGAGCGAATACGCCTCCGTCCCTGGCCCGCTTCCGTAGCGGACCCGTAGGGCATCCACCCGCCGGGGTGGGTTTTCCAGACCCGCCAGCACTTCACGGAACTGCCCAGCCCGCAGGCCCAACGTTCCGGCGAAGTCGTTGCCGGTGCCGAAAGGCAGCACCAGCAGGGGCCGCTCTTGTTCAATCACTGCCGGCAGCACCGAAGCCACCGTGCCGTCGCCGCCCACTGCCGCCACTGCCCAGCCAGGGGGCAGGGCGCGGACAGCGGCCAGAGCTTCAGCGGGTGTCCCGCTTTCGATGGTCCGGTACTGCACCCCCCAGGCATGCAGCTCCCCGCGCAGCCGGGGCCACTCGCGGGCGGCACGTCCGTTGCCGGCGCTGCGGTTCAGGACCACCGCCAGCGGCCTGCCGTTTATCAGCGGAGCCAATGCTAGAGCTGCCAATCTTCGGGGCGTTCAGCCAGCCCGAAGTGCCAGGCCACCGCCTGCGCGATCCGTCCGGCCGCCTGTCCGTCGCCGTAGGGATTGGCTGCCCGGCGCATGGCCTCCAGGGCAGGGCCCCCCGCCAGCAGCTCGCGCCCCAGCGCCAGGATGTGGGCCGGGTCGGTGCCGGCCAGGCGCAGGACACCGGCTTCCAATCCTTCGGGCCGCTCGGTCACGTCACGCAGCACGGCCACCGGCACACCCAGCGCCGCGCCCTCTTCCTGAAGCCCCCCAGAATCGGTCAGCAGCAGGTCGCTGGCAGCCATCAGCGGCGCCATCTCGGCGTAGTCCAGCGGCTCTGTCAGGACAAAGTTGGGCTGCCCTTCCAGTGCCGGGCGCACGGCTTCTTGCACGGCCGGGTTCAGGTGAACCGGGTAGATGAAGGTGTGCTCTGGATGCTCGGCGGCCAGCGTCGCCAGCGCCCGCGCCATCTCGCGCATGTGCGGTAGGTTCTCACGGCGGTGCATGGTCACGGTGACCAGCCGCTGCCCCGCCGCCCTGAGCGCCTGCCATTCGGGGCGCAGCGGCAGGCGGCCCGCCACCTCACGCACCGCGTCTACCGCTGTCTGCCCAGTCACGAAAATGCCGCCCGGGGCCTTGCCCTCGCGCAGCAGGTTGGCGCGGCTGGCCGCTGTGGGGGCGAAATCCAGCGCCGACAGCACGCCGGTCAGGCAGCGGTTGGCCTCTTCGGGAAAGGGAGCTCCCAGGTCGCCCGAGCGCAGCCCCGCCTCCACATGACCCACCGGAATTCCCTCGTAAAAGGCACTCAGCGCCACGCAGAAGCTGGTCGAGGTATCGCCGTGAACCAGGACCATGTCCGCGCCCAGCTCGCGCAGCTTTTCGCCGGCCTGCGGCACGATTTTGCCGGTCAGCCCGGCCAGGGTCTGTCGGTCGGTCATCACTTCCAGGTCCAGGTCGGCGCGCAGGCCGAACACGCTCATGGCGCTGTCTAGCATCTCGCGCTGCTGCCCGGTGGAGAGAATCAGCGCCTGCAGGTCGCCGCGCCGCTGCAGGGCGCGGTACACCGGGGCCATTTTGGTCGCTTCAGGGCGGGTGCCGAAGGCCAGCACGATACGGGGGGTCATCTTTGGTCCTCCTGATGGGTGGGCGGCTGATGGGTGTCCAGCTCGCGCCGGTGGGCCAGCACGCGGCTGTAGGCCACGGCGACCAGCAACCCGGCGATGCCCAGCCCCGTCACCACGATGGGCACCGGTTCCACGCCCTGCGCGGCCATGCCCAGCAGGCCGAAGCACAGCGCCAGCGCCCAGAGCGTCAGGGCGGTCTTGCGGGCGCTGGCGGTGCGGGCCAGAACGCGGTGATGAATGTGCGTCTTGTCGGGATGGGCCAGCGGATTGCGGATGCCGCGGGCCAGCCGGCCCACCACCACCTGAGTGGTATCCATGATGGGCAGCGCCAGCACCAGCAGCGGCAGCAGCACACTGGCCGAGGCGGTGGCCTTGACGGTGCCCAGCAGGCTTACAGAGGCCAGCGTGAAGCCCAGCAGCGTGCTGCCCGCGTCGCCCATGATGATGTGGCTGGGGTTGAAATTGTGCCGCAAGTAGCCCAGGGTGGCCCCTGCCAAGCCCGCCAGCAGAATGACTGCGGCAGCCCGGTCAGGGAACTGCGCCGCCGTGACCAGCAGCACCATGCTCGCCACAAAAGCCACGCCGCCCACCACGCCGTCTACTCCGTCCAGCAGGTTGACCGCGTTGGTCAGGCCTACCACCCACAGCCAGGTGACCAGCGCACTGAGGGGGCCGTTGAAGTGATCAGGCACCACACTGAAAAAGGGAATGGCATTGAAATCGATCATCAGGCCGTTCACCATCAGCAGGGCGGACGCCAGGGTCTGCACCAGGAGCCGCACCAGCGGCGAGAGGCCGAACTGGTCGTCGATAAAGCCCACCAGCACCAGCCACGAGCCACCCAGCAGAATCGCCAGCACCTGAATGCTCACGTCCTGAATGATGATGGGGCGCATGGCCCAGGCCACCACCAGGCTTACCACGAAGCCGGCGAAAATGGCCAGCCCCCCGGCATTGGGAAGCGGCCGGACATTCAGCCGCCGCTCGTTGGGCTGGTCGGCCCAGCCCTTTTCCAGCGCGAAGTTCAGCAGCCGGGGAATAAACATCCAGGTAAAGACCAGCGCCGTGAAAAACGTCAGGATGACACTGAGAAAGCCGCGCCCGAACGGGTCAGCAATTCCGAGGTCGGCGGCCAGGCCCTGCAAGGTCTCCAGCATACGCGTCCCTACTTGGTGCCGTAGATTCGGTCGCCCGCATCCCCCAGGCCGGGCACGATGTAGCCGTGATCGTTCAGGCACTCGTCCACGGCAGCCGTCACGATTTCCACGTCGGGGTGTGCCTGCCTAATCACGGCAATACCCTCAGGCGCCGCCAGGATGCACATCAGGGTGATGCGCTCAGCACCCATCTCCTTGAGTTTGTCGATGGCCGCCACGGCGCTGCCGCCAGTCGCCAGCATCGGGTCGGTCAGAAACACGCGGCGGCTGCCGATGTCCTCGGGCAGCTTGGAATAGTAGGCGACCGGCTGCAAGGTTTCGGGGTCGCGGTACATGCCGATGTGGCCCACCTTGGCCGCCGGAATCAGGTCGGTGATGGCCTCAGTCATCACCAACCCGGCCCGCAAGATGGCCACCAGTGCCAGCTTCTTGCCGCTGAGCATGGGAAATTCGCCACTCTGGACCGGCGTGGAGAACTGAACCGGTACCGTCTCCAGGTCACGCATGGCCTCGTAAGCCAGCAACAGGCTGAGTTCGCCGGCCAGTTCGCGGAATTCCTTGACCCCAGTGCGCTCGTCGCGCATCAGGGAGAGTTTGTGCTTAATCAGAGGGTGCTCTACGACAGTCAGCATTTGCCCTCTACCATAGCGCTCCAACCGGAAGATGCGCCGGGTGGGCCAGCGCGGAAGCCAGGAGCAGCCCCCGCCCACCTCTGGCCCACAAGACTAGTAGTTGCCGCCGGCCCGCTTTTCGGTCACGTCAATCTTGCCGCTGAAATTGTTGTATTCCACCTTCAGCCGGTAAAAACCAGGGCGGCCGCCGGCCATCAGGTTGATGGCCCAGGGCTGGCCGGGCACGCAACTGGCGCTTTGCTGTACGGCGCCATCTGCGCCCAGCATGTAGAAATTGGCGCTGCCGTTGGTCGCCGTGCAGGTGCCCGAAACCCCCACCCGGTTGCCCTGCTCAGTGGTACGGAAGCTGTAGGTGCTTTCCCCCTTGGCGGCGTACATCTGGGTGGGCATCATGGTCACGGCGCCCAGCCGCAGCCCTACCGTGAAATAAAGACCTCCGACAACCAGCGCCAACAGTGCGAGCAGAACCTGCATGCCGCTCAGTGTAGAGGATGGCCTGCCCCCGCCCTACCGCAAACTGGGGGGGCTCGCCTGGCCCCAGGCCGGTGCCTCAGCCGCCCTGCCCTGCTTGAAGGGCCAGCAGGCCCAACAACAGTGCGGTCAGCACAAGCCCAGGCAACTGCCGCCGCTCGCCGCGCTGCACTGCCCGCCAGGTCTGCAGCGCCAGCCGCAGCCCCAGCAGCGCTGCTACCGCACCTAACGGCGGCGTGGGACCGCCCAACAGTGGGGACAACAGGCTCAGACCTGCAGCCAGCAGCAGCGCGGTGCTCAGCTGCCACAGCAGGTCGGGGCCGCCTTGGGCGCTGTCCTCCTCTGGGGCGGGCTTTTGCTCAGTCCTGTTCGCCATGGTCCAGTTCCAGCACCAGGGCGCTGAGCGGAGGCAGGTTCAGCGACAGCCGCGCCGGTTGCCCCAGCAGCGGTTCTTCCCAGGCTTGGGGGTCGCCTACCTCGTGACTCCATCCTCCAAAGCGGCCCTCGTCGGTGTTCAGGACATAGCGGTACTGCCCGGCTTGCGGCACCGGCAGGTGATAGTTCTCACGGTAAACCGGAGTCATGTTCAGCACCACGACGCTGGAGCGGCCCGTGCCCTCGTCCAGTCGCCGGTACACGTACACGCTGTTTTCGGCGTCGTCGCCATTCAGCCACTGCTGGCCCGCCGGCTGCATGTCCGACGCGTACCAGTCGGGGCGCTCAACGTACAGGCGGTTCAGTTCACGCACCAGTTCGGCCATGCCGGCGTGGTCGGGCCAGCCGCTCTTTTCCCAGGGCAGGGCCACGTCGTGGTTCCACTCCTGCGAGTGAGCGAACTCCTGGCCCATGAACAGCAGTTTCTTGCCGGGCGTGGTCCACATGTAGGCGTAGAATGCCCGCAGGCCAGCCCGCTGCTGCTCCCAGTCACCGGGGGCCTTGAGCACCAGCGGCTTCTTGCCGTGGACCACCTCGTCGTGGCTGAGCGCCAGCACGAAATGCTCGGTGCTGCGGTACACGTTGAAAAAGGTGATTTTGTGGTGGTCGTACTGGCGGTAGAGAGGGTCCTGCTCCAGATAGGCCAGCGAATCGTTCATCCAGCCCATCGCCCATTTGTAGTCGAAGCCCAGACCGTGTGGCGCCGGATGAGTCACGCCCGGAAAGGCGGTGCTTTCCTCGGCCACCATCATGCAGCCGGGAGCCATGTGGTGAACCACCTCGTTCAGCCGCTTGAGAAAAGCGATGGCTTCCAGGTTCTCACGCCCGCCGTGAATATTGGGCACCCACTCGGTGCGCGAGAAGTCCAGATACAGCATGGAGGCCACAGCGTCTACCCGCAGGCCGTCGATGTGGAAGTCCTGCAGCCACTTCAGCGCCGAGCCGATCAGGAACATCACCACTTCGTTGCGGCCATAGTCGAAGATGTGGGTGTTCCAGTCGTAGTGAAAGCCCTTGCGGGGGTCGGCGTACTCGTACAGAGGCGCGCCGTCGTAGTGGGCCAGGGCGTGGTCGTCGGTGGGGAAATGGCCCGGCACCCAGTCCAGAATCACGCCAATGCCGCGCCCGTGCAGGTAGTCCACCAGAAACTTGAAATCCTCCGGGGTGCCCTGCCGCGCTGCCGGGGCATAGTAGCCGGTCACCTGATAGCCCCACGACCCGTAGAAGGGGTGCGCCATTGCGCCCATCAGTTCCACATGGGTAAAGCCCATGTCCTGCACGTAGTCGGCCAGCTGCCGCGCCAGCTCACGGTAGGGCAGCGGCTGGCCGTCCTCGCCGTAGCGCCACGACCCCACATGCACCTCGTAGATGCTGACCGGCTCGTTCTGGCGGGCGCTGCGTCCCTCCATCCATTCCGTATCCTGCCACTCGTACTCGTCGGTCCAGATGACGCTGGCTGTGGCGGGCGGGGCCTCAAAGGCGCGGGCGTAGGGGTCAATCCGGTCCACGGTGCGGCCATCGGCTCCCTGAATACGGAACTTGTACAGCTGCCCGGCCTGCGCTCCCGGCACGAACGCACCCCAGTAGCCATAGTCCAGCCGCTCCAGGGGGTGGGTTTCCTGCCAGCCGTTGAAGTCACCCACCACGTGGATGGCCTGGGCCTGCGGCGCCCAGACAGCGAAACGTACCCCGGCTGCGCCCTCCTGGGTAACCGGGTGGGCGCCGAGCAGGTGGTCCGGCCGCACCAGGTCGGCGCCGGCCAGCTTCTGGAGAAAACCATGCTCCAGTGGCAGCGGAAAGGCAGAGGGAGAGGCAGATTGCGACATACCGGCCAGTCTAGGCCGCGCCTGTCAGCAGGACCAGCAGGCTAAAGGCTGCCGTAACCCGGCGGGCCGCCTCCGCCCGGATCACCCGCCGGGTCAGCGCCGACCGCCCACCAGCCAGCCTTCTTCGGACACTCCGGCGCGGCTGTTGACCGCCCGCGCCATGATAAACAGCAGGTCCGACAGCCGGTTGAGGTAAATCTGCACGGCGGCGTTGTAGTCCTCTTCCTTGCCCAGGCGAATCACTTCGCGCTCGGCGCGGCGGGCCACGGCGCGGGCCACTTGCAGCTGGGCCGCCGCCAGCGTCCCACCAGGATGCACGAAGCCGGTAAAGGGCGGAGCTTCCTCCTGATACCGGTCAATCATGGCCTCCAGCGTCTGCGCGTCCTCGGCGTCTATCCGCACCAGCTTGGCCTGATAGCGGCTATCCGGGCGGGTCGCCAGGTCAGCGCCCAGGTCGAACAGGGCATTTTGCAGGTACTCCAGGTCACGGTCCAGGTCGCTGCTGTCTTCAGCGCCGGCCTGTAGGGCCGCCCGCACCACGCCCAGTACACTGTTCAGCTCGTCTACGGTGCCGTAGGCTTCCACCCGGGGATGGGCCTTGCTGACCCGGTCGGTGCCGTACAGGCCGGTTTCGCCCCTGTCGCCGGTCTTGGTATACAGTTTCATCTTGCTTCCACCATAGGTGAAGCGCGGCAGGCACGCCCGGCCGGATAAGGATTTCCCCAGGACACGGCGCACGGGCGGCATTACCCTGCGGTATGTCCACGCTGCCGCCGCCCACCTCCTGGACCCTGGACCACCTGGTGTTCGCCGCTCACGACCTGAGCAGCGGACAGGCCTGGCTGGAAACGAAGTTGGGTGTCCACCTGCAGCCTGGCGGTCAGCACCCGCGCTTCGGGACGCACAACCGCCTGCTGGGCCTGAGCCTGCCCGGCGCGGGCAAGTGCTATCTGGAGGTGATTGCCGTGGACCCGGCCGCTCCGGCACCGGCTGGCCCACGCTGGTTCGAGCTGGACACACCCGCCATGCAGGCCCGGCTGGCAGAGCGTCCCCGCCTGATTCACTGGGTCGCGGCCGTCCCCACACTCACGGGCCACCCACTGGCCCTGCCACTGGAGCGCGGCGCAGCCCGCTGGCAGCTGACCGCCCCGCCGGACGGCTCGCTCCCGGGCGGCGGTGCAGAACCCAGCCTGATTGCCTGGGAGACACCTTCACCGTCAACCACCTTGCCGCCCAGCGGCGTGACCCTGCGGGCGCTGGAGTTGCTGGGGCCGCAGCCGCAGAGGCTGCAGCACTGGACCGGCAGCCTGCAGGGGGTCAACATCACGGCGCAGTGGGCCGACATTCCGCAGCTGCGGGCCACTTTCCAGACGCCGCACGGACCGCTCACGCTGAGCTAGGCGGCCAGCACCTAGGCTAGGCGGTGTGGGGGGCGCTGCCGGTGCAGCAGCGCCGCCGCCACCAGCCCGCCGACGAAGCCGAACAGGTGCCCCTCAAAGGAAATGCGCGGGTCGGTCGGCAGCACACCCCAGAGGATGCCGCCGTACAGAATTGCCGCAATCACCGCCACCCCGATGGCGGCCGGAGTACGTTCCCACCAGCCCACGCCCAACAGGTAGGCGAAGTACCCGAAAATCAGGATGCTGGCGCCCAGGTGCACGCTGCCGCCACGGGCCAGCAGCCAAATCAGGCCGCCGCCCACCGCCGTGATGATGAAGGTGGCCGCCAGGAACCGCCCTACCGAGCGCACCGCCGACATAAAGGCCAGGGTCGCCAGCGGCACCGTGTTGGCTATCAGGTGGCCCCAGCCGCCGTGGAGAAACGGGGCGGTGAAGATATGCCACCAGCTGCCCGAGTCACGCGGCCAGATGCCCAGGTTGTCCAGCCGCAGCCCCGGCAGCAACTGGTCCACGAACTCCTGCACCCAGATCAGGGCCACCAGCAGTGCGGTGACCAGGGCGGCCGGCAGTGCCCGGGGTCCTCTGGAACGAGGCGCAGACAGAGAGGGGCGCGGCCGAAGCGGTGAGCGGGTCATTTTTCCAGTGTAGGCAGCCTCCCTGCCTGCCACCTGAACTGAGCCTTTACCCGGAGTTCTGGGCACGGGAGTTCTGGGCGTAGGGTTCTGGGCGTGGAGCATTTTGGGACTCCCTTCCTTGCCGGGCAGGGCGGCCATGTGGTCTGCTGGGGGCCGGAACCTGTCCTAACGGGCTGCCCCCGCAGAGCAACTCAACTCCACTCGGTTTTCCTGTGCCCGTCATCCCGCTTTCCCTGCGTTTCCCGCAGCGCTTTAACCTGACGGTGCCATCTTGCCTTCATATCGCCGCGTGCCCTGCCGGGAGAGTGCTGAGAGCGGCCCCCCGGCAGGTCTGCTTCAACGGCACTCTATTCAGCGGCACTGCTCACACGTCAACACGGGACTTTTTCTGACTATGACCTATACCCCTGTTCTTTCTCCACCCGACCGCCTCACCCCGCTACTGGGCTGGGCCACGGTGCTCAGCCTGCTGGTCACCGTTTTCCTGGGGCTCAGCGCACCGCCTGACCAGAATCAGGGCGTGCTGGTCCGGCTGCTCTTTATTCATGTGCCTGCGGCATGGGTCAGCTACCTGGCCTATTTCGGCACCGGGCTGTTCGGGCTGCTGTACCTGCTCAAGCGCAACCTGGGGTACGACCGGCTGGCGCTCGCTTCGGCCGAGCTGGGCGTGCTGTTCACGGTGTCCACGCTGGTCGGCGGCATGCTGTGGGCCAAGCCGACCTGGGGCGCCTACTGGGTGTGGGACGCCCGCCTGACCACCACCGCGCTGAGCCTGGTCATTTACGGCGGCTACCTGCTGATTCGCAGCCTGATAGACGACCGCGACCGCCGCGCCCGCGTGGCCGCCGTGATCGGCCTGATGGGCACCCTCTATGTGCCGGTCAACTACATGGCGGTGGAGTGGTGGCGCGGCGTACACCAGACCCAGACCCTGAAGCTCCTGGGCAGCCCTGACTTTGCCGCCTCGCCCATTTACGGCTGGATTCTGGTGGCCGGCGTCCTCACGTTTACGCTGATGTATCTGTATCTGCTGCGCGTGCGGGCCAGGATTGCTGCCCTGGCCGACGCCCGCGAAGACTACGAACTGATGACCGATCTGCCTGCCCACGGTGGAGCGCACAGTCAGGAGGTGACCCGTGGAGCATCCTGAATACGTCACCTATGTGGTGATTGTCTATGCCGTGACCTTCGGTCTGCTGGCGGCCTATCTGCTGTGGCTGTGGCGGCGCCTCCAGGCCGAGAAGGGCTGGGCCCGTGAGCGTGAGCAGCAGGTCTCTCTCCAGGAAAGGAAGTCCGCGCCGTGACCCAACCGCTGAATTCCCCCACGCCATCTGCTTCTGCGCTGCCGCGTGCCCGCCGCCGCCGCCGCAATCCTTTGCCGTCCATCCTGGGAGGCGGCGCCCTGCTGACCCTGGCCGGGGTACTGGCCTTCGGGTCGCTGGGTCAGAGCCTGGAATACTTCAAGACTCCCAGCGAGTACCAGCAGGCCGAGTCCCAGTTGCAGGGCCGGCTGCTGCGCCTGGGCGGCCTGGTACAGAATGCCAAGTACGACCCCCAGACCCTGAACCTGACGTTTGACCTGACCGACGGGAGCGTGACCTACCCGGTCCACTACACCGGCGCCGTGAGCGACATGTTCAAAGAAGGCCAGGGCGTCATCGTGCGTGGCCGCTTTGGCGAAGCCGGCGGCAAAGCGGACGTGTTCCAGGCCACCGAACTGATCGTCAAGCACTCCGAGGAGTACCGGGTGCCCCAGAACCAGGCCGACATCGACCAGCTCAAGGTGCTGCTGGAGTCGGGAGACAGCAGCAAGGGAGCCGGTCAGTAGTGGACCTGCTGAGCTGGTACGCCCTGAGCTTCTCGCAGAGTCCGCTGGCTTTGCTGGGCCAGCTTAGCCTGCTGCTGGCGCTGCTGTTTGGCCTGGGCGGGCTGTGGCAGGCCGTAGTGGGCGGGCGTAGCGGCGACCCCCGCGCCGCCGAGAGCGCCTCACGGGCCACGGTGGCTGTCTTCGGCTTTGTCACGGTGAGCATCGGCGCCCTGCTGGCCGCCATGGTCGGCAGCGATTTCAGCGTGCGCTACGTGGCCGAGCATTCCATGAGCACCAGCCCGCTGTGGATCCGGATTACCGGGCTGTGGGGGGCGCTGGAAGGCTCCATCATGCTGTGGCTGTGGCTGCTGGCCCTGTACGCGGTGATTCTGACCCGCACGGCCCGCCGCGACGCCCTGCGGCCCTGGGTCCTGGGCACCATGCTGTTCAACCTGCTGTTTTTCCTGGGGGTCTGCGCCACCATCGCCAGTCCCTTTACGCCGCTGGCGACCATCCCCACCGAAGGCGCCGGCCCCAACCCCGCCCTGCAGAACCACTGGATGATGGCGGTACACCCGGTACTGCTGTATCTGGGCTTCGTGGGCCTGGCGGTGCCGTTCGCCTACGCCGTGGCTGCACTGATTACCGGGCGGCTCTCGGAACACTGGGTCAGCACGGTGCGCCGCTGGACGCTGGTGGCCTGGGGCTTCCTGACCCTGGGCATCGTGTCGGGTGGCTGGTGGAGCTACGAAACGCTGGGCTGGGGCGGCTACTGGGCCTGGGACCCGGTGGAAAACGCTTCGTTCATTCCCTGGCTGCTGGCCACCGCCTTCCTGCATTCCATTCAGATTCAGGAGCGCCGGGGCCTGATGAAAGGCTGGAATGTCTGGCTGGTTGTCCTGGCCTACGCCAGCACGGTGCTGGGCACCTTCCTGAACCGCTCGGGCATCGTGCAGAGTGTGCACGCCTTTGCCGGTGGGCCGGTCGGGGGCGTCTTTTTCGGCTTCCTGGCCTTGCTGCTGCTGGGCGGCATCGCACTGGCCGCTTGGCGGGCGCCCCGCCTGCGCGACCAGGGCGAGCTGCCTGGCATCGTCAGCCGCGAGGGAGCCTTCCTGGCCGGCAACTGGCTGTTTCTGGTGTTCGCCTTTATGGTGCTGCTCGGCACCCTCTTCCCCACCCTGATTGAGGCCACCCAGGGCCACCGCGACACCTCGGTGGGCGCGCCCTTTTACAACGCGTTCGCTGTGCCGCTCAGCCTGGGCCTGCTGCTGCTGATGGGAATCGGGCCACTGCTGCCCTGGCGGCGTACCGAGGGGACTTCCTTTTGGCGGGCGCTGCGGCCCCTGCTCACGGCGGGCGGCGTGGGCGCACTGCTGGCGCTCGCGCTGGGGGTACGTCATCCCGGCGTGCTGGCCACGCTCGCGCTGGCGGCCTACAACCTGGTCGGTCTGGGCCTGCTCACCGCCCGGCACTTTCAGGAGCGCCGCGCCGCCGGCCTGGGCAGCAGCCTGGCCGGACTCATTGGCTCGCAGCCCCGGCGCTACGGGGCCTACATCGCCCACATCGGCCTGGTCATGGTGGCGCTGGGCATCGTGTTTTCCACGGTGTACCGCCAGGACCAGCAGACCACCCTGAACCTGAACCAGCCCCAGGCCCTGCTGCACGAGCAGCTGGAACTGACCGGCACCCGCAGCGTGCAGCGCAGCGACGGCCACTCGCTGATTGCAGATAT
The DNA here is from genome assembly GCF_000190555.1 of Deinococcus proteolyticus MRP. GTDB lineage: Bacteria > Deinococcota > Deinococci > Deinococcales > Deinococcaceae > Deinococcus > Deinococcus proteolyticus. The sequence goes on along the minus strand of NC_015161.1, from coordinate 943,214 downwards.
CCGCATCGACGGTCAGCCGTTCGAGGCCCGCATGAACTTTTATCAGCAGGCCGGCAGCATGGCGTTCCCCGCACCAGCTGTACGCTACGGCTTTTTTGGCGACACCTACTTGGTCGTGACTGCCTTTGACGAAAAAGGGCAGTGGGCCAGTGTCCGCCTGGTAGAAAGCCCGCTGATTGCCTGGCTGTGGTGGGGCACCGCTGTCATGATGCTGGGCACCGGCATCTCGCTGCTCTCGCCGCGCCGCACCCGCCTGCCGGACGGGGCGCGCCCCGTGGGAGCATCGCCCCGTCCGGCTCCTGCGCCTGCCACCGACTGACCCACATGCGGCTACAGCGCTGCAAACTTTTTCAGAGAAAGGATTCCGATGACCCGACCCGCCCCTCATGACCCCGCTGACCTGCAGCCCACGTCCCCTTCCGGCCCCGCCTGGAAAAAGTGGCTGCCTCCCCTGCTGGCTTTCGGCCTGGTGGCTGCACTGGGCACAGCGCTTTTCTCGCCCACCCGCAACGAGACAGCCGGCGGACCGCTGGTCGACAAGGCCGCGCCCGACTTCCGCCTGACCAGCCTGGACGGCACCCCGGTCAGCCTGAGCGACTTCCGGGGCCGCCCCGTGGTACTGAACTTCTGGGCGTCTTGGTGCGGGCCGTGCCGGGAAGAAGCGCCGCTCTTCCGCGAACTGAGTGAGAGGCAGGGCGCGGGCGGACTGGCCGTGGTGGGGATTTTGTTCGAAGAGAAAAACGAGCAGAACGCCCGCGACTTTATCCGCGAGTATGCCCTGGCCTATCCCAACCTGCGTGACCAGAACCTGAACACCGCCATCGACTACGGTGTGGGGGCAATTCCCGAGACCTTCTTTATCGACAAAGACGGCGTGATTCGCTACAAGGACAAGGGCGGACTGGACCGGGCACGGCTGAACGCAGGCCTCAAGACCATCGGCGTGGAGCCGCTGTGAGCCGGACATGGCTGCGGCCTCTGCTGCTGGCTGGGCTGCTGGGACTAGGCACGCCCACGGCCCTGGCAGCGGCCCCAGCCCTGACTGCAGCGGAGCAGGCGCGGGCCGAGCAGCTGCAAGACACCTTGCGCTGCCCCATCTGTACCGGCGAGTCCATCAACGAAAGTTCCAACGACATCAGCCGCGAGATGCGGGCCGAGGTAGAGCGGCTGGTGGCCCAGGGCCTGAGCGACCGCGAGGTGTACGACTATTTCGCGGCTCGCTACGGTCAGTTAGTGCTGCTGGACCCACCCAAGCAGGGAGCCAACCTGGTGCTGTGGGCCGGACCGCTGCTGGCGCTGGGCGCGGGCGGCTGGTGGCTGCTGCGGACGCTGCTGGGCCACCCGCAACCTGCCCCGGCCACCGCTCAGGACACCTGGACCGAGGAAGACCCGGACCTGCAACCGTATCTGGCTCAGGTGCAGCGAGAAGCGCGGCCGCCCACCCGGACGGACTGGCGCGATAAAGGCGGTCCGGCATGAGCCTGGCCCTCATGTTGCTGCTCGGGCTGATGCTGGCCGCCGCCCTGGCGCTGGTGCTGCTACCCTTTACCCGCCCGGTAGACGACCCACTCGCTGCCCAGCGCACCCAGCTGGAAGCCCAGCGCGACGACCTCTATGCCCAGCTGCGTGCCATACCCGACACCGAGGAAGGCGACATGGCCCGGCTGCCGCTAGAAGCGCGGGCTGCCCGTGTCCTGCGCCAGCTGGACGAGCTACCGGCCACTCCACCTCGCCCGGAGGCGCAGGGGCGCTCGGCCCGCCTGGCGCGTGCGGGCTGGGGGGCGGCGCTGCTGCTTACGCTGGCCGGGGCACTGACCGTGTTCCCGACCTGGCAGCGGCTGGGCATCGGGGCCGCCGAAGCCGGCCAGGTGACGGCCGCCCAGCAGCTTCCCGGCCTGCGGGCCAGCGCCCAGTCAGCCAAGACCACTGCCAGCTACAACGCCTGGGGCGACGCGGCCTTCCAGCAGGGCAGCTATGACGAGGCGCTGCGGGCCTACACCGAGTCGCTCAAGCTGGAGCCGCGCCAGCCTCAGCCCCTGCGGCGCCTGGGCACGTTGCTGCTGAACCAGGGCAGCATGGGCAACCAGCCACTGAGCGAGCAGGACGCCGGGCAAGCTTTCGCACTCATCCGCACTGCGGCCAGCCTGGCCCCAGACGACCCCGAATCTCAGTTGCTGCTGGGGTATGCCCTGGTCAAGTTCGGTGCGGAGGAGGAAGCCCTCACAGCCCTGGAACGGTACCGCGAGCTGGATCCCCAAGGCCGCGACGCCGACGAACTTATCAGCTCCATTCGCAGTGCTCAGAACTCGTCCAGCCCAGCGCTGCAGGTTTACTCGGCCAGCTGCGCCAGCTGTCATGGCCCGGCCGGCAATGGGGGCCTGGGGCCTTCCTTACGCGAATCCAACCTCACACGCGACGCTGCCGCCCAAATCATTGTGCAGGGCAAAGGGAGTATGCCAGCTTTCCCTGAGTTGAAAGGAGAGCAGCTCAGCGCTCTGCTGGACCTGCTGCAAGAGTGGCAGCCCGGCGGCGCCCAGACCTCTAGCCCCGCTCAACCCAGCGACCGGAACAGTACCGTCAACAACAGCATGAACAACGAGAGTGCCGGCAGCCTGAGTGGAAATGGCCTGAACACGACTGGGCAAGGTACGGCCAGTGGAAGCAGTGCCAAGGAGCAGCCATGACGGACCCAGGCTCTCCGCAGCGGGCGCAGTCAGGTTACCGCCGCCTAAGCCGACGTTCGCTGCTTAGCTACTGGTGGACCCTGCCGGTGGCCGGTACGCTGGGCACTTTCGGCTGGCTAGGCCTGCGTGCGGGGCGCATCCTGACGCGCAAGGAAAAGCCGGGCGAACCGGAGTACGTGCCTGGCGCAGTGCAGGCCATCGCGCCGCTGGCCGATTTCCCTACCGAGTGGCACAGTCTGGAATTCAGTTATCAGGGGGACTTGACCATAGTGCTGCGGCTTCCCCAGCCGGTGCTGGGCGGCATCAGCGTGGGCGAACAGCATTTCGCCGCCTTCTCCCGCCGCTGTACACACCAGGGCTGCCCAGTGGTGATGGTCCGTGACCAGGAGGTGCTGGCCCTGGCCTACAACTACCGTGCCGAGGATGCCAAACATCCGCAGTTGGGCTGCCCGTGTCATTACTCCGTCTTCGACCCTCTCAAAGCAGGCGAGGCCGTGTTCGGGCAGGCCACTTTGCCCCTGCCCCGCATCGCGCTGGAGGTCCGTGGGGAGCAGCTCTACGCTGTAGGCCGCGAAGAAGGCTGATGTCTTCTTCAAAGCTTTTTGCATCAGGCGGAGACCGAGCACAGCCCCAAACTGACGCCAATGTGACTCAGTCTCATAAAAACCTTAAGGAGACCTGCCGCAACAACTGCCTTCCCAGCTGCAGACGGTGCTATTCTAAGCTTGCAGTGAGATGGACCCCACCCGGTGTCATGCACTGGGCAGTTCCAAACCCTTTAGGGGGATAAGTTCTTCTCTCACATTTCAGTGGGTGCTGAACTTTAAGGTACTGCTTAGGCACCATTCGGTCTGAGATGTACACCTGACCGAGCTGTGCACAAGGAGAAAGTTATGCGTAAATCCATTATTGCGGCCACCCTGGCCATGACCGTTGGCGTTGCTGGAGCCCAGGCTGGCGGCGGCTATGCCGACAACACCCAGTACGTTGCCCCCACCACCACTGCTGCTCCTACCAGCGGCTCCGTGGTGCTGACCGACGTGCCCGCTGGCCACTGGGCCCGTGACGCCGTTGAAGCCATCGTCAAGGCTGGCCTGATTCAGGGCTTCCCCGACGGTACCTTCCGTGGCAACGAAAACCTGACCCGTTACCAGGCTGCCATGATCTTCCACCGTCTGCTGCAGAGCGGCGCCCTGAGCGGCTCCGATATCAGCGACGAAGACCTGCTGGTGATCACTCGCGGTATGCAGGAAGTCAGCACCGAGCTGGCCGCCATCAGCAGCCGTCTGACCGACGTGGAGCGTCTGACTGTTGAGCAGCAGGCCCGCATTGATGCCATTGAAGCTGCCATCGAAGACATGGACACCGGCGACACCAGCGCTCTGGTGGCCCGTATCGACGCTCTGGAAGCCCGCATCGCTCAGCTGGAAGGCGCTGCTGTCACCGTTCCTACGAGCCCCGCTCCTGTTGTCGAAACCCCCACCACTGGCACCGACATCGTGATCGGCACCCCTGATACCGTGGTGACCCCCACCACTGGCAACATGTACGCCGGCATCGGTGCTGGTTACTACCCCAAGAGCGGTCAGCTGGGCAACACCACCGATTACGACTGCATTAGCCCGCTGCACAGTGCACGTCAGGTTGCGGATCCGGCTACTGGTGTGACCAACCAGAACCTGGTGCCCTGGTGCGGTAGCGTCCTGGGTACTGTTGGTACCACTAACGTCTACGGTCCTGTGGGTGCCCGCGTGAATGTGGAGTACATCCCCGGCCGTGATAACGCCGTCGCTGCTGACGTGAACGCCACTGTGGGCACCGATCTTGGTTTGGTTCAGCCCTACGCTGGCGCTGGTGTAGGCGTGGTTCTCGGTAAGGACCGTCCCGCTACCCTCGGCACCCAGAATTCGGCCACGGATATCTACGCCAACCTGCTGGGCGGCGCGGACTTCAAGGTGACTCCTAACGTAGGTCTGTTCGCTGAGGCCAACGGCAAGTACTACTTCTCCAGCAACACCACCGTTGCTCAGGGTGCTACTGGCAACACCGGAGACATCTACGACAACGCCACCTCTAACAACACTGGTGGCCTGGGCTTCGGCGCCCGCGCTGGCGTCAAGCTGTTCTTCTAAGCTTCTCTCTCCTGAAAAAGCCCCCAGCACTGGGGGCTTTTTCTTTTGGCCGTGGCCTGTATACCATTTGGAAAGAGAAGTCTTAGCTCCTCAGGGAACTGGGGACTGGTTCTGGGCCTCACGCCGTAAAGTCTCTTCGTAGAGGGTAAGTATGGCCTGAGCCAGCAGTGCGGAGTCATGATTGACCAGCGGAGCTGCGGAAAAATCCAGCAGTGGTGCATAGCGCAGTCGACTCTTCAGTTTGCGGCTCTCAGCGCCGAAAAACAGAGGCTCTGCTCCCTCGCGGGCATAGTGCTCCAGCATGGCGAAGGTGAGCGGACGGTCATTAAGCAGCAGCCAGTCCGGCGAACGTCCCAGATGGCGTGTGATGGTATGGAAATGGTCTGTCAGGCTGAGGCCATCGGTTTCACCAGGTTCGGTCATCAGACTGGCAACATAAACCAGCCGGGCGGGTGTGCGGCGAAGAGCGTCGCCCACCTCCGGTACCAACAGGACCGGCAAAATGCTAGTGAAGAGGCTGCCGGGGCCCAAAACGATCAGTTCAGCCTGCTCAATGGCCTCAATCACTTCCGGGACGGCCGGTAACTCGGGGGGGTCAAGCATGACCTTCTGCACAGTAGCCACGCCGAGTTCAGCGGACAGCCGACTTTCACCCCTAACGACTCGGCCATCACTCAGCTGCGCCAGCAAAGTGGTCGGGACGGTGGTGGCCGGGTAGACTTTGCCCTGCATCCGCAGAATTTCGTGCAGGTCACCCAGTGCTGGAGCCAGACCGCCGCGCTCCTCACTCAAGGTCGCCAGCAACAGGTTGCCGAAGGTATGGCCCTCTAGCCCTTCGCCGCGCCCAAAGCGGTGCAGCAGCAGCTGGCTGAGCGCAGGATGCTTAGACAAGGCAGCGTAGCAGTCGGTTAGGTCACCCGGTGCAATCATGTTCAGGCTCTGACGCAGCTGTCCGCTGGAGCCGCCATCATCAGCCACCGTGACCACAGCGGTCAGGTTGCTGCTGTGATGCTTGAGGCCCCGCAGCAGGTTAGACAGCCCCGTCCCCCCACCCACAGCCACGATTCGGGGACCACGGCTGAGGGTGTGCTGCACATAGATTTGTTCAGCCGCGTGTTCCGGTTCCATTCCAGCAGCCCGGAGCAAGGTCCGGTTCATCTGCAAGATGCTGTAGGCTCCTAGCGCCAGGGCGGCAATCAATGAAATCAGTCCCAGTAACCAGGGCAGCGGAATTCCAGGCAGTAACCACAGCTGAAGCTGATAGGCCATACCCGAAATCAGGCCGCGCAGTGGACCCATCCAGGCGAAAGCCAGCAGGCTGAGAGCCCCCAAAATAGAGGCCAACATAAAAAGAGAGACCCAGCGCTTGATACGCAGGCCCGGTGTCATCCAGCGGCGAAAACGTCCCACCCTTCCCATGGCGGCCCCGGTTCCAACCTGGCCGCTCCCCTGAGCAGGACTGACTGGCCGTGGTGGGTCGTCAGGTGGCAGCACCTGCCTCATTTGGTTCCCCCTCCTGCCCCTTCCCCCAGGGGCGCTTCTGTCACACTAGGCATATCACGGTGGAGAATCAGTTCGGCGTTTAAGTCCCTGAGTTCCTGGGCCAGCCGCTCCGTCACTGCCACCGAGCGATGCTGTCCTCCCGTACAGCCTATGCCGACCGAATACCCGTGGCGCCCAGCCCGCTCGGCCCGCTCAGCAGCCGTGGTGACAAAAGCCTTGACCTGCTGGTAGAAGTCTTCCGCGTCCTCGGTGGCGAACACATGCCCTGCCACACGCGTATCCAGGCCTGTCAGAGGACGCAACTCCGGCTCGTAGTAGGGATTGGGCAGACTCCGGACATCCAGTACCAGGTCCACGTCGCGGGGTGGCGCGTGTTTAAAGCCGAAACTCATCAGCCGCAGCTCGAAGCGGCGGTCGGTCTTGAGGAGACCCGTGATGCGCTGTGACAGCTCGGGGACCGTCAGCTCAGTGGTGTCAATGACCGTGTCGGCCAAAGCGCGCAGCGGCGCAAGCAGGTCGCGTTCACGGGCAAAATCCAGCAGCAGGTTCTCACCCAAAGGATGTTCACGGCGCGAAAGGTTGTACCGCTTGAGCAGCACCTCGTCCGCCGCTTCCAGAAAAATCATGCGGACATCCGGCGCCCTGAACGAAAGTTCCCTGAAGCTGTCATCCAGGTCATGGAGGAATGCGCGGGTACGGGCATCAGCGCTGACCGCGACATTCTGAATCCCCTGTGCCTGTGCCAGTTCGTACATGTTCAGCCAGAGGGCTGGGGGAAGGTTGTCGGTAATGAGATAAGCAGAGTCCTCCAGCGTTCTGAGCAGAGAACTCTTGCCACTTCCCGACAGGCCCGACACGATAACGAACGGCATGGGCCGAGTCTAGCGCGGCGACATTCTCCCTGCGGTCAGGCCGGCTGCAAGTTGGCGAACTTGACCAGCAGCTTCTTGTTGCCCACGCTGGCAAAGTGCACCGTGACTTCCTGCTTATCGCCCACACCAGCCACAGCGAGCACCTGCCCTTCCCCGAACTTGGGATGCTTGACCTTCTCGCCGCCGCGGTACGCCATGGCTCCGGTCAGTGGGCTGGTGTTCTTGACAGCCGACACCTGGGGAACGGCAGCCGGGCGGAAGTCTTTCCAGGTTTTCTGCTTGTAATCCACTGGCTGCCCAAAAGAATTCCAGGTTTCAAAGTCCTGCCCAATTTCTTCCAGAAAGCGGCTGTCCTCGGCGGCGTTGGTGCGGCCATACTGCATTCGGTTCTCGGCAGCGGTCAGGAACAGGCGCTCCATCGCACGGGTAATCCCCACGTAGAACAGCCGCCGCTCCTCCTCAATTCCGCCGCGCTCATTCAGCGAGTTGCGGCTGGGCAGTAGGCCCTCCTCCACTCCAACGATAAAGACCACCGGGAATTCCAGGCCCTTGGCGTTGTGCAGGGTCATCAGGGTGACGGCGTCTTCAGGGACCCCCTTATTCTCCTGTGCAGCGCGCATGTCGTCCACGCTGGCCACCAGGGCCGCGTCGTCCAGAAAATCGCCGATGGTGCCCTGATTTTCCTGCGACCATTCCTCGGCGGCACTGATAAGTTCCTCCAAGTTCTCCAGCCGCACCTGTCCTTCGGTGCCTTCCTGGCGCAGCATGTCCAAGTAGCCGCTGGTTTCCATCACAAAACGGAGAAAGGGGGCGGGCTCGTAGTTGTCCGCCGCCTCACTCATGGCCGCCATCAAGGCCGCAAACTCGGTGGCCTTGTTCGCTCCACGTTCCAGCACCGAGTCCTGCTCAGCGCGGGCGCAAGCTTCCAGCACAGAAACTCCGTTGGCCCGCGCCCAGTCCAGCAGCCGGGCCAGAGAACTGTCCCCGATACCACGGCGCGGCCGGCCGACAATACGCCGCAGCGCCACATCGTCAGCCGGGTTGAGGGCCAAGCGGGCGTACGACAGGATGTCTTTGATTTCACGCCGGTCGTAGAAGCCCACCCCGCCCACGATGCGGGCCGGAATGCCTACCCGCCGCAGCGACTCCTCGATGACCCGCGACTGGGCGTTGGTGCGGTACAGAACCGCCATGTCGGAGAAGCTCCGGCCCTCGCCATGCAGACGGGTCAGCCAGTCGGCCACAAAGTCACCCTCACCCCGGTGGTCGGAAGCGCGGTGGAACACGACCGGGTGTCCGCCCTCTTTGACCGGCCGCAGGGTTTTGTCCAGGCGTTCGGCGTTGTTCTCAATCAGGCGGTTGGCCGCAGTAAGCACGTTGGCACTGGAGCGGTAGTTGCTCTCAAGGCGGTACACCTTGGCGTCGGGGTAATCCTTCTGGAAATCCAGAATGTTCTGGATGTCAGCCCCTCGGAAGCGGTAGATGCTCTGGTCCGGGTCGCCTACCACCAGCAGGTTGCTGTCGCGTGAGGCCAGCAGTCGGGTCAGCTCATACTGGGCCTTGTTGGTGTCCTGGTACTCGTCCACATGGATAAAGCGGGCGCGGTTCTGCACCTTGTCCAGCACAGCGGGCACTTCCTGAAATAGCCGCACCGTCTCGGTAATCAGGTCGCCAAAGTCGATGGCATTCTGGGCTTTCTTGCGCGCTTCGTACTGGCGGTAAGTTTCTGCCATCAGCTCCCGGGGAATGCCGGCCAGATATGGCTCACCGCTCCGCTCCATCTGGGCAGGCGTTTCCAGATTGCTTTTGGCCCGGTCAATCAGGCCGCGTACCGCCCGCAGGTTGGTATCGGGGCCAAACCCCGACATGCCGCCGGTAATCTGCTTAAGAATGTCCAGCTGGTCATCGTCGTCGTAGATGACAAAGCCGCGCTTGAGGCCGATATGTTCACCGTATGCCCGCAAAATCCGTACTCCGGCCGAGTGAAAGGTGCTCATCCAGAGCCGGTCCGCCTCGGGGACCAGGCGGCCGGCACGCTCACGCATCTCGGCTGCCGCCTTGTTGGTAAAGGTGACGGCCAGAATCTCGCCAGCGTCCACGCCGTAGTGATTTATCAGGTGAGCGATACGGTAAATCAGGGTGCGGGTCTTACCGCTACCGGCACCCGCAATGACCAGGGCGGGGCCGGTAAAGTGGTCGGCTGCGGCGGCCTGCTGTTCGTTGAGCTGCGAGAGAAGGTCCTGGGGGGGAGCGTCGGCTTTCACGCGGGTCAGTGTAACAGTGCCGGGCAGCGCAGCACCGTGAGGCCGCCTGCGGGCACTTGCGTTACGCGTGGACATCCCTCCTGGCTTGCCTTATACTGGGGCGTTACCCCGCCGACAGGCGGGATTTTACCAGCCTGAGCCCCAGCGTGGCCCCCAGGTCACCAGTGGGTTTCTTGCTGGGAGCAGCGCTCCGGTAAGGAGAACTGCGAAAGGAGTTTTATCATGGCTAAAGACGGACCCCGCATGATTATCAAGATGGAAAGCACCGCCGGCACGGGCTTTTACTACACGACCACCAAGAACCGCCGCAATACCCAGGAAAAGCTGGAGCTGCGCAAGTACGACCCCGTGGCCAAGAAGCACGTCACCTTCAAAGAGAAAAAGGTTTGATTTCTGGGAACCCGCTGGCGTCTAGGCGCTGTCCAGCGGGTTTCGCGTGAGGTGAGTGAATGAATCTGAGCCAGTATCTACAGGAGTCGCGCGAGGAACTCAGCCGCGTCAGCTGGCCGACCCGTGCGCAGGTGTGGGAAGGTACCCAGGCAGTGCTGCTGTTTCTGGTGGCCCTGACCCTTATTGTCTACCTGATGGACCTGGTCTTCACTGGCCTAATTCAGGCGGTGTTGCTATGAGTATCGAATGGTACGCAGTTCATACGTATATTGGTCAAGAAGACCGGGTGCAGCAGCACCTGCTGGAACGTGCCCGTAAGCTGGGCATGTTGGGCACCAAGATTTTCCAGGTGCTTCAGCCCAGTGAGCAGGCTGTGGAACTGCGCGACGGCGGCAAAAAGGAAACTGTGGAGCGTAAGCTCTTCCCGGGCTATGTCTTCGTTCAAATGGACATTGAGGACGACGACGCCCCGGGCGAGCTTGGCGAATCCTGGGAAGTGGTGCGCAACACAAATGGCGTGACCGGCTTTGTGGGTACAGCCACCTATCCGGTGCCGCTCTCCCCCGACGAGGTGCAGCGCCTGCTGGCTTCGGTCGGTGTGGGCACGGTGCCCAAGGTGGAAGCGCCCAAGGTTCAAGTCGATCTCAAACCCGGCGATATGGTCAAGGTCAAGAGCGGTCCATTTGCCGATTTCAATGGCGTGGTCAGCGAGGTCAACGCTGCACAGGCCAAAGTCAAGGTGCTGGTCAGCATTTTCGGGCGTGAAACGCCAGTAGAGCTGGACTTCGCGCAGGTCAGCAAGTGACCTTACGGCTGGGCCAGCAGCCCAACACCACAGCCGTCTAAACCGCAGGGGTGGACGCCGAGGGCGTACACTCTTGCACCCTGCCCCCCGGGCTGGCATACTGTAAAAGTTGCTGCCTTACGCAGCACTTAGCGTCAGCACCCCAAGGACACGAGTAGGACGTCACGGGGGAGCTAAGGAGGAGATATGAAAAAAGTTTTAGGGATTGTCAAGTTGCAACTCCCCGCAGGCAAGGCCACTCCGGCCCCCCCTGTCGGTCCCGCCCTGGGTCAGTACGGTGCGAACATCATGGAGTTCGCCAAGGCGTTCAACGCCCAGACCGCTGACAAGGGCGATGCGATCATCCCCGTAGAAATTACCATCTACGCGGACCGCTCCTTTACCTTTATCACCAAGACCCCTCCCATGAGCTACCTGATCCGTAAGGCCGCCGGCCTGGCGAAAGGAAGCGGCGAACCCAACAAGAACAAAGTGGGCAAGCTGAACTGGGAGCAGGTTCTGGAGATTGCGCAGACCAAAATGCCCGACCTCAACGCGGGCTCTGTGGAAGCTGCCGCCAACACCGTCGCCGGCACCGCCCGCTCTATGGGCGTGACCATCGAAGGAGGCCCCAATGCCTAAGCATGGTAAACGTTACCGCGCACTGAAGGAAAAGGTGGACCGCAGCCGCCAGTACCCCATTACCGAAGCTGCTGACCTGGTCAAGGAACTGGCCAATGCCAAGTTCGACGAGACCGTGGAAGTGCACTTCCGTCTGGGCATTGACCCCCGCAAGAGTGACCAGAGCGTGCGCGGCACTGTGGCGTTGCCCCACGGCACTGGCCGTGAAGTGCGCGTGGCCGTGATCACCAAAGGTGAGAATGTGGCTGCCGCCGAAGCTGCCGGTGCCGATGTGGTCGGCAGTGAAGAACTGATCGACCGCATTGCTGGCGGCTTCATGGAGTTCGATGCCGTTGTGGCAACGCCTGACATGATGGCCCAAATCGGCCAGAAGCTGGCCCGTCTGCTTGGCCCCCGTGGTCTGCTGCCCAACCCCAAGAGCGGCACTGTGGGCACCAACGTGGACGAAATGGTGCGCGGTCTGAAGACCGGACGCATTGAGTTCCGCAACGACAAGACCGGCGTGATCCATGCGCCCATCGGCAAGGCCAGCTTCGGTGCTGACGCTTTGGCTGCCAACTACACTGCCTTGGTGCAGGCTCTGGAAGCTGCCAAGCCTGGCGCTGCCAAGGGCGTGTTCCTGCGTAGTGCTTATCTGACCAGCACCATGGGTCCCAGCATTCAGCTGAGCCTGAGCGCTGCTCAGAACTAAGTTCACGATTTTTTGCCCTCACGGCACCCCGGTGCGAACAGCACCTCTTCAATTTCGGCACCGTAGACAGCGGGGACCCTTGCCAAGTTTAAATATCCCGCCGAGATGCCAGGTGCCCGCACCTGGACCCAGAGCTGCTAAGCAGCACAACTCCAAGCGAAGGAGGTCAACATGGCCAATGAGCGCAATCAAAAAAGCCTGAGTGACCTGCAACAGAGCCTCGCTGGCGTGGAATCGTTCTACCTGGTGGACTACCAGGGTCTGAGCGCTGGACAGCTGTCCAAACTGCGTCAGGATATTCGTGATAAGGGCGGCCAGCTGATCGTGGCCAAGAACACCCTGATTCACCTGGCCCTGCAAAGCAATGATCAGGACTTCTCCGATATTCTTGCCGGACCCAGCGCCCTGGTGCTGGCCAGCGAAGACCCCGCTGGCGTAGCCAAGGCCCTGAGCGATATTGCCAAGACCAACGAAGCTGGTATCCCTACTTTCAAGGGCGGCTTCGTCGAAGGCAACCGCGTAGATACCAAGGTCATCACCAAGCTGGCGACCCTGGGCAGCAAGCAGAGCCTGCAAGCCGAAATGGTCGGCGTTCTGTCCACCCACCTGGCGACCTTTATCGGCACGCTGGAAGCCTACCAGAGCAAGCTGCAGGCCGAAGGGGGCAGTGCTCCTGCCCCCGCTGCTGAATAAGCGCCTTCCCCGTACCTTTCAACCTCACTCAACTTATCCCCTAACTGGAGGAAACGAACATGGCATACGACAAACAAGCTCTGATTGACCAACTCAGCCAACTGACCATCATGGAACTCGCCGACCTGATCGACGGCCTGAAAGAAACCTGGGGCGTTGAAGCTGTTGTGGCTGCTGCTGGTGCCGCCGGCGGCGCTGCTGCTCCCGCTGCCGAAGAGAAGGACGAATTCGACGTAATCCTGGTGGACGCTGGCTCCAGCAAGATCAACGTGATTAAGGAAATCCGTGGCATCACCGGCCTGGGCCTGAAAGAAGCCAAGGATATGGCTGAAAAGGGCGGCGCCATCAAGGAAGGCGCTTCCAAGGACGAAGCCAACAAGATCAAAGAGCAGCTCGAAGCTGCTGGTGCTAAGGTCGAACTGAAGTAAGGTTCTGCCCACAGTACCGAGGTGCAAAAACCCCCGTCCACGTGGCGGGGGTTTTCTTATGGGTAGATCAGCTGCGGGGTTCACGGGAGAGTCGACGCTGCTTACCCCGCAGGCAAACACTGTTCAGCGGCGCAATTGACGCCGCAGCCGCCCGGCCAGCTCGAACCACTCGCGCTCCTGACGGCGGTAGAGCGGCGTGGCTTCATTTTCAATCTGGAGCAGACGGTTCAACACTTCCTGGGCCTGCTCGGTGCGGCCCTGCTTGAGCAGGAACTCGGCGTAGCGGGCGCGTGGTTCCTCGGTGGTGGCAGCGTGCATGGCTTCCTGGTAGCGGGCCTCGGCGCCACTTAGGTTCCCCTGCTGAGCCTGAGCCTCGGCCAACAGGGTTAGGGCCTGAGTGCGGGTGGCAGCAGAGGTCTGTAACTCCACCTGGCCCAGTTTCTGCTCGGCCAGGGCAGGCTGGCCCTGGGCCAGGTCAAGTGCGGCGCTGGTCAGCAAAACCACCGGATCATCGCGGTAAATGCCCGTCAGCAGTGGCTGAAGCGTACTTTGCGCCTCATCCAGCCGGCCGGCACGGGTCAGCAGATGAGCCAAGCTGCTGCGGTTGGCCAGGGTATCGCTGCGGCTGAGGGCCTGCTGCGCCTCGGCAATTTTGGTGTCCAGCGGTTTGACGGCCTCTACCCCACTCTGTACCGTCTGCTTGACTGCGCGCCGGGTGCGGGTGCCGCTCCCCTGCATCGACGGAGCAAAAATGGTAAAGCCATAAAAAAGCGCTGTGATCAGACCACCGCCCAGAGCGGCTCCCAGGCCCAGAAAAACGGCCCAGAGCCAGTCCCGCCGCATGACGGCATGAACCAGAAAAACCACACTGGCGACCCGGGCAATGGCCCAGATGATGTTGGGAAGCCCCCAGGGGCCGGGGGCAAAGAGTGATTCCATAACCTCCATCTTAACCAGACACCACACCGCGCTCGGTAAGCAGGGCTTCCAGACCAGCTTCATCCAGTACCGCCGTTCCCAGCTGCTGCGCTTTGTCCAACTTGGACCCAGCGTCTTCTCCGGCCAGCAGGAAGCTGGTCTTGCCGGTCACGCTGCCGGTCACGCGGGCGCCCTGGGCTTCGAGCAGCGCCTTGTAATATTCACGCGGCTGGCTGAGGGTGCCGGTAATCACGAAGCTCAGGCCACTCAGAGCAGTGCCGCGCTCCTGCACGGTCTCGGGCGGGCGGACTCCGGCTTCTTCCAGCCGGCGCAGCAGGTTCTGCATGGCCCCGTCGTGCAGGGCCGCCACCAAGTTCTCTGCAATCACGTCGCCCAGGCCGGGCACCGCCGCCACTGCCGGAGCGTCGGCGGCCAGCAGGCGCTCCAGTGTTCCGAACTCGGCGGCCAGGGCCTGTGAAACGCGGGTACCCACATGCTGAATACCCAGCGCGTTGATGACCCGCCACAGCGGCCGGGTTTTGGACGCTTCCAGCTGCGCCAAGATATTGGCTGCCTTCTTGTCGCCGCTGCGCTCCAGACCGGACAGCTGCTCGGCACTCAGGAAGTAGAAATCCGCGGCGTCGCGCACCAGGCCCTCCGCCAGCAGTTGCCGAATCAGCCGCTCGCCCACGCCGCGAATATCCATCGCCTCACGGCTGACGAAATAGCTTAGGCGCTCGAACTGCTGGGCCGGACAGGCCGGGTTGGGACAATAGGTGTTGGCGTCGCCTTCCGAGCGGACCAGCGTGTGCCCGCACTCCGGGCACTCGGCCGGAAAGGCAAACGGCTGCGCGTCTGCTGGCCGCCGGTCAGGCAGCACCCGCATAATCTGCGGAATCACGCCGCCCGACTTGCGCACCACCACCGTGTCTCCCACCCGCAGGTCCATGTCGCGCACGAAGTCCTCGTTGTGCAGCGTGGCCCGGCTGACGGTGCTGCCTTCAATCAGCCGGGGGGACAGGTGAGCCAGCGGCGTGATCTTGCCGGTGCGGCCCACGCCCACGCTGATGCTTTCCAGCAGCGTTTCTACCTCTTCCACCGGGAACTTGTAGGCAATGGCCCAGCGCGGCGCACGGGAGGTAAACCCGGCTTCCTCCTGCACCCTCAGGCTATCCAGCTTGATGACGGTGCCGTCGGCGTCAAAAGGGAGTGCAGCGCGGGCGGCGGTCATCTCGGCGTGGTAGGCCAGCGCCTCAGCCAGACTGCCCAGTGGGCGCGAGTAGGGGCTGGTCGGAAAGCCCTGCGCCGCCAGCCACTCCAGCACCTCCCACTGGGTGCGGGCCGGGACACCGTCACGCCGGCCCAGCGAGTAAAAGATGGCCTTCAGCCCCCGGCGGCGGGTCAGTTCCGGGTCTTTCTGGCGCAGCGCCCCGGCGGCTCCGTTGCGGGGATTCTTGAGCAGCGGTTCGCCCAACTCCTCGGCGCGGGCGTTGTAGGCGGCAAAGTCCTCGCGGGCCAGATACACCTCGCCGCGCACCTCCAGCTCGCCGCTCAGGCCCGGCAGCTGCTGCGGGATGCCGGGAATGGTCAGCAGCTGTGCCGTCACCTTTTCGCCGGTGCGCCCGTTGCCGCGGGTCGCTGCCCACTGCAATTCGCCGTCACGGTAATACAGATTCACGCTCAGGCCGTCAATTTTCAGTTCGCCGGTAAAGGCGAAGTCGCCGTGGTCGGGCGGCAGGTTCAAGGCCCTGGCCAGGCGCTCCTGCCAGCCGGCCATCTCGGAGTCGTCAAAGGCGTTGTCCAGGCTGGTCATGGGGGTGGGGTGGTCCACCGGCTCGAACGCCGCGCTGACTGCCCCGCCGACCCTCTCGGTGGGGCTGCCAGCCGCTGCCCATTCGGGATGCTCGGCCTCGGCGGCGCGGACCTGGCGGGCCAGGGCGTCGTATTCGTCGTCGGGGATTTCGGGGTTGTCCTGCTCGTAGTAGGCCCGGTTGTGGCGCTCCAGTTCAGCGCGCAGGCGGAGATAGTCGTCGTGGGTCAGCGGCGCGGCATCAGCGGACATGGTTCCAGCATAGCGGGCCAGGGCACGGAAAAGCCCTCCCAGGCGGGAGGGCAGCGGCGTTTCGCAGCGGGGGCTGAAGTTATTCCTCGGACCCGTGTTCCTCCAGGATGCGTTCTTCCACTGCGCCCAGCTGCGCGGAAGCTGGGTCTTGGGCGGTGACCATCGCAGCCACCACGACCACGACTGCCGTGGCAATGTGCAGCGGCAGGGTGCTCAGATGGCTGAGGGCCAGGGCCACGCTGGCGGCCGTGCCCAGCAGCAGAACCACCATGGAGCGGTCCAGCGAGGGCACACTGGTCAGGCGCGAGGCGTTGTAGCGAATCAGGGCCAGCGAACCGAATACGGCGGCCAGCGACCAGCTCACCAGCGCCAGGTTCTGCTGGTCGTGGTGCTTGTCCTCGTAGGCGATGCCGTGGCCGAAGCCTACCCCCAGCATCATGATGGAGATGGTCAGCGGCAGGTGCGAGTACAGCCAGCCCATCAGGGTGCCGCCGCGCGACTGCAGGTTGGCCATCAGTACCGGCAGGGCCCGCGACTGGTCGAAGTACAGCCGGAACAGCGCGATGCAGGTGATCAGCGCCAGGAAGGTGGGCGCCTGGTCCAGCAGGGTCATCTCCTGCTGGCGGCCGCCCACCACCACCTCGGTCACGATACCGCCCAGCGCGATGATTTGCAGCAGTCCCACCCGCTCGGGCAGGTGCTCGTGGTGCGGCAGGGCGTCGTGGTGATACCGCTGGGCGAACAAAGGAGTCACCACCGTGACCAGCAGCGCCAATCCCCACAGCACCAGGGTCAGGGTGCTGCTGCTGGGAATGCTCAGCAGCCACAGCACCCCCGACAGCGCCAAGCCGGCGGCCGTCACCTGAGCAAAGCGGCCCGCCCCCGGCTCGGAACGGGCGACCAGCAGGTACATGCCCACCAGGGTAAAGCGGTTAAAGGCGTAGGCCGCCGCAAACAGCCAGCCGGTATCGGCCAGGTCGCTGCGCAGGGTGAGGCTCAGCGCACCCAGGGTAAGCAGCTCCAGCACCGTGCCCCACCGGTAGATACGGTTCTCGTTGCCGAAGCGGGCCGCGAACTGCGTGTTGCCCGACCACACCGACCACAGCGCGGCGAACATCAGCAGGAAGATGATGATGTTCTCTGGGGCGAAGCTGTCGCCTAACCGCTTGGCCAGCTGGTCGAACGAAGTCACGAAAATCAGGTCGAAAAACAGCTCCAGCCAGCTGACCTTCTGCTCGTCCTGCGTCAGCTGACCACGCTGCTCCGAGCCCGAGTTCACGGAAATGCCCTGGTCCTGATTGCCGGTCTCGCTGGCGTGGTCCTGAAAGTCAACGCCGTCCGTCGTGTTCTGCTGAGTCATCCGAATTCATCCTTTGTTTTGGTCTCTTGGTCTTGGCCGCTTTTGATGTGGACCGTCAGCCCTGCTCGCCCTTGCCCTGCCTCTACGGCAAAGCCAGCCACAGGCAGGAACCGCCAGGCCCGTGGCTGGCGCACTGCGGTGGTGCGCCTCAGCGGAGCTGGCCCAGGCCCTTACGAATCAGGGTGTCGGCGCTCTGCTCCGGATTGTCGGCCAGCAAACCGGCGACCACCGTGCGGACTTGCGCCTCGCGGAAACCCAGCGCCATCAGCGCGTCGATGGCGTCGGCCCCGGCGGTTGTGACCGTCACTGGTTTGCTGCCGCCAGACGGTGCGGCGAGGTGCGCGGGGACCTTGCTCTGCACTTCCAGAATCAGGCGCTCGGCAGTTTTCTTTCCTACGCCGCTCACGCTGGACAGCAGTTTGGCGTCGCCGTCCAGAATTCCCTGCGCCAGCGTGGACACAGGCATGGCCGACAGCAGCGCCAGCCCCAGCTTGGGCCCTACACCGCTGACCCCCGTCACGAGGTCGAACAATTGGGCACTGTCGGTGTCGTGAAAGCCGAACAGCAGTTGGGCGTCCTCGCGCACCACGAAGCGAGTATGCAGCTCGGCGGCTTCGCCAGGCTTGAGTCGGGCCAGGGTGGACTGCGGGCAAAAGACCTCGTATCCCAGGCCCCCGGTCTGAAGAACGGCACTGCTGGTACGCACTTCACGCACCGTGCCCGAGAGGTAAACAATCACCCGGCCATTCTAGGGACTGAGCACACCGGCAAAGGAGGGCTGGTGCTGAGCCGCAAGCAAACCGTAGCTTTGCATTAAGTCTGGGTGTTCAGTCTGGGGGTCAGCAGCCGGCGCAGAAGGGCACTTTTGTGGTGCCTGACCCGGCGGCCGAGGCGGGTGGGTGCTACCTTGAATCCATGACGGAACAACCCCAGCAGTACGACGTAATTATCGTGGGCGGCGGCCCCGCCGGGCTGACGGCCGCCATCTACACCGGCCGCGGTGAGCTGAAAACGCTGATTCTGGAGCGCGGCCTTCCCGGCGGACAGATTGCCCAGACCGAGGAGGTGGAAAACTATCCCGGATTCCCCGAGGCCATCAGCGGCATGGAGCTGAGCCAGCGGATGGTGCAGCAGGCCGAGAAGTTCGGTGCCGTGATTGAGATGGACGAGGTCCAGAGCATCCAGCACGACG
Source organism: Deinococcus proteolyticus MRP (assembly GCF_000190555.1). Lineage (GTDB taxonomy): Bacteria > Deinococcota > Deinococci > Deinococcales > Deinococcaceae > Deinococcus > Deinococcus proteolyticus. The sequence continues at coordinate 924,599 of NC_015161.1, read as the reverse complement.
CGGGCGGTGCAGAGTACCCCTTCACCGTGCAGGGCTTCGCCGGCAGCTACCAGGGCAAGTCGGTCATCCTGACCACCGGGGCCGAGCCGCGCCGCTTGGGCGTGCCCGGCGAGGAAAAGTTCTGGGGCAAGGGCGTGAGCACCTGCGCCACCTGTGACGGTTTCTTTTACCGGGGCAAAAAGGTGGTGGTGGTCGGCGGCGGCGACGCAGCTGTGGAAGAAGGCCTGTTTCTGACCAAGTTCGCCGACGAGGTGACCCTGATTCACCGCCGCGATACCCTGCGCGCCAACAAGTCGGCCCAGGCCCGCGTGTTCGCCAACGAGAAGATGCGCTTTATCTGGGATACCACTGTGGAGGAAATCCTCGGCGACGAGCAGGTGAGCGCCGTGCGCCTGAAGAACCTCAAGACCGGCGAAGAAAGTGTGATGGAAACCGACGGTGTCTTTATTTTTATCGGGCACATTCCCAACACCAGCTTCCTGGGAGACACCGTCAAGCTGCGTGACGACGGTTACGTGGAAGTGCGCGACGACATCTACACCAGCGTGCCGATGCTGTTCGCTGCCGGCGACGTGAGCGACTGGGTGTACCGCCAGCTGGCGACCAGTGTGGGTACCGGTACCCGCGCCGCCATGACTGCCGAACGCGCCCTGGCCGAGCTGGAAGCGGCTTTCCCGCACGGCGAGAGTGCCCAGGCCCAGCCGGCCACCGCGACCGACTGAACTGGAGCAAGAAAGGAGGGAGGAGTATGCCGTCAGGCCGCTCCTCCCTTGCCGTTCCGTGGCTTCAGTTCCCGCTCACCAGCACGGGGGTTTCCTCGTAGGGCTGCACCACCACGAAGCCGCTGCCCTCAAACACCATCTGGAAGGTTTCGCCGCCCCCGCGTCCCAGCAGAGTCTTGAGCGACAGGTCCATTCGCAGCTCGGGGCTCAGGCCAGCGCTCCAGGCCACGGTGGCGTTGGGGTCGGTGATGACGGGTTCGCCGGGGCGTACCGGCAGGGTCAGCGGCTGCCCGTGGCTTAGAATAGCCACCAGCCCGCGCCCGCTGACGCGCACGCTGAACAGGCCTCCACTGGCCCAGCCGGCCATGCGGCGGTGCATGGTGATGTCGTAGCTCACGCTGTCCTCGAACGCCAGCAGGTCGTTGCCGTTCACATTCAGGGTGTCGTCTTCCAGGCGTAGCACGGTAATCTGTTTGCCCTTGTCGGCCAGGTAGCATACGCCGTGGCCCTCTATGCGGGTCAGCGGGGCCATCTCACCCGTCGCGGCCCGCTTAAGCGCTTTCATCATGCCGCCCTCCAGCATGCCTTCGCGCTGAAAAGTCAGGTTGCCCTTGTAAGCCACCATCGCGCCCAACTTGCTCCAGATGCGGCCACTCACGTTGGCTTCCAGCATCCGGGGCGATTCCAGCTCGAACACGTCGCCGGGGCGGTCACGCTCGGCCGTGTCGCGCAGGAAATCCTGCAAACGGGTGCTGGCCTCGTCGCCAGCCGGGGTAGCCGGGGAGGTCTGCGCTGCCTGGGGGCGGCCATATTCGCGTTCGGTCATACCGCTGCTACGCACCTGGCCCACCCGGAGTTCCGGACGCTAGTCCAGCAGACCGATGGTGCGGGCGCGGCTTACTGCCTCGGTGCGGTCGCAGGCATCCAGCTTGCCGTACATACGCGCCAGATGGTCCTTGACGGTGTCGGGGCTGACCCCCAGCTCACGGGCAATCTCCTTGTTGCTCAGGCCCTGGGCCAGCAGGGGCAGCACTTCGCTCTCACGCGGGGTCAGCCGGGGCACTTCCACGCGGGGCAGCCGGTCCTGGGTAGGGTCCGCGATGATGGCCCGCAGCTGCGTGGCCAGGGCAGGGGGATCGGTTTCCTTGGACAGGTAGCCCCTGGCCCCCGCCTCCCGCGCCGCCTGAATGATGGCCGGCTCGGCAAAGGTGGTAATCAGAATGCTGAGCACCTCCGGGCACTCGCTGCGCAGCTGCCGGCAGACCTCAATGCCGGTCAGGCCAGGCATTTTCACGTCCAGCAGCGCCGCCGTAGGCCGCAGGTGCCGGCAGACCTCTAGCGCCTCTGCGCCGTCGGCGGCCTCGGCCACCACCTCGAAGCCCTGGTGCGACAGCGCGTATTTCAGGCCCATGCGGAAGAGGGGATGGTCGTCGGCAATCACCAGGGTCAGGGGCACCGAAGCGGCCGCAGGCACGAACCCCTGCTCACCGACCAGTTCGCCGGGGCGGCGCCGCCGTGGGTCAAGGCCGGCTGGGCGGGAGGCAAGAGAAGCTTGGGAACGGTTCATGAGGCACTCCTTTCCGGCAGGGTCTGGTCAGGCGCAGCCGCCGGAGAGTCCAGCACCACTTCGGGCAGGTGCAGGGTAAAGACGCTGACAGGACGGGGAACGGTGTGGCGGCTGTAGCTCAGGGCCCCGCCGTGAGCCTCGGCAATGCGGCGCGCGATAAACAGCCCCAGCCCGGCTGTCCCGGCGGTGTAGTGCTGCCCGGCAATCAGCGCCGGCTGGCTGTTGAACGGCTGCGCCAGGTCGTCCAGCGCGGCGCTCAGGCCAGGGCCGTCGTCGCAGACCTCCAGGCCCTGCGCTGTCACGGCCAGCACCACCTGCGACCGGGCGTAGCGCAGGGCATTATCAGTCAGGTTGGTCACGGCACGCTCCAGGACAGCGGCGTCTACCACCGCCTGTCCTTCCCCCCGAACCTGCAGGGTCAGCCCACGGTCGGCTGAGGCGGGCTGCCGCCCTGTCACCCGCTCCAGCAGCGAGCGCAGGTCGGTAGGATGGGGGTCCAGCCGTACATCATCGCGCTCGAAGCGGTGGGCGTCGGCCATCTGACTGACCAGGGCCAGCAGACGGCGGTTTTCGGCCAGCAGGTTCTCGCTGATTTCCTCCTTTTGCCCCGCTGTCAGATCGAAGTGGGTCAGCGAATGGACCAGGTGCCCAGTGGCGATCAGCGGCGTCTTGAGGTCGTGGACCAGCGTGGCCATAAAGGCATTACGGCGGCCCTGTTCGGTGCTCAGGCGGGCCAGCAGCCCGGCAAAGGCCAGGCGCAGCGCCTGAATCTCGGCCGGGTCGTCGTCACGGGGGGCCCCGAAATCACCCTGTTCCACTTCGGCGTGCAGACGCAGCAGTGGCCGCAGCAGCACGCCGCTGAGCAGCCAGGCGATCATGCCCGACAGCAGCGCCACCAGCCCAATCCAGACGGCCAGGGTGACCGCCGGCAGGCGGGGGCCGGCCACCACCGTGACCACCAGATTGGGCAGGAACGCCAGCAGGGCAATCACCGCCGTGATCTGAAGGCGCAAGCTGGCCTGCACGGCCGGCCGGGCACCCTGCACCCCGGTGGTCGTGGAGGTCGTCACTCTGGGGACCTTCCTGCACTCACGCTGTCCACTGTAAAAATGCCTTTATGACAGTGCCGTCACCCGGCAGTGCCCGGTCCAAAGGTGAACGCCGCAGCCGCCGGCCCCTCCCCTGCCCGCTACACTGACACGATGACGATGCCTGAAATCACCGTAATTGGCGCTGGCCTGGCCGGGTCCGAAGCGGCCCTGAGCGCCGCCTCGCAGGGGGTAAGCGTGCGCCTGTACGAGATGCGCCCACACCGGATGACTCCTGCTCACCGCTCCGGCGACTTCGCCGAGCTGGTCTGCTCCACCAGCCTGGGCGGCGAGGGCGAAATGCAGTCCAAGGGGATGCTCCAGGCCGAACTGCGCTCGGTAGGTGGCGCCATCGTAGGTGCGGCGGATGAGAGCCGGGTGCCCGCCGGCAACGCCCTGGCGGTGGACCGGGACGCTTTCAGCGCCCGCGTGACCGAGCGAGTCCGCAGCCACCCACTGATTACGGTGGTAGAAGAAGAGGTGCAGCAGGTGCCCGAAGGCATCTGCGTCATCGCTTCGGGGCCGCTGACTTCCGACGCACTGGCAGAAGACGTGGCCCGCCTGACCGGCAGCGAGCGCCTGAGCTTCTATGACGCTGCTGCCCCGGTGATTGACGCGGCCAGCATCGACATGAGCGTGGCCTGGCGGGCCGGGCGCTACGACCAGAGCGCCGATTACATCAACTGCCCCTTTACCAAGGAAGAATACCTGCGCTTTATCGGGGCGCTGGAAACGGCCCGCACCCACACCCCGCACGACTGGGAAAAGCTGGAGTTCTTCGAGGGCTGCATGCCCATCGAGGAAATTGCCCGGCGTGGTCCGGACACCCCGCGCTTCGGGCCGATGTCACCCAAGGGCCTGGACGACCCCAGGACCGGGCGCTGGCCCTACGCCGTCGCGCAGCTGCGCCAGGAGGACGCCGAAGGCCGGATGTGGTCGCTGGTGGGCTTCCAGACCGGACTGAAGTGGGGTGACCAGAAGGACGTGGTGCAGCTGATTCCGGGCCTGGAGAACGCCGAAATCGTGCGCTACGGCGTAATGCACCGCAACACCTACCTGAACGCGCCAGCAGTGCTGCAAGAGACGCTGCAGCTGCGGGCCGACCCGCAGAAGTTCGTGGCTGGTGTGCTGGCCGGTACGGAAGGTTATCTGGAGTCGGCCGCCACCGGCTGGCTAGCGGGGCTGAATGCGGCGCGCCTGGCTCAGGGCTTGGCCCCCAGCGCCCCGCCACACACCAGCATGCTGGGCGGACTGGTCCATTACCTGGCCAGCGCGAACCCGGGGGGCTTCCAGCCGATGAACGTGAACTGGGCCCTGGTCCCTGACCCCGAGCTGCCCGCCGGCAAACGCAAGTGGGGCAAGCGCGAAAAGCGCCCGCTGATGTTCCGCGCCGGCCTGCAGGACTTCGGCACCTGGGCGGAGACGCAGGGACTGGCCGTCACCCTGCCCGCCGCAGCCCAGCCACCTGAGCAGATGCCTGACCCCGTCGCAGCTGGCTAAACGGACAAGACGGGCAAGGTTGCCTGTAGGGAAGAAGCGCGGCTACTGCTTCTTCCCCTCCATCTGTTCCCTTCACCCACCCATTCCAGTACCACCAAAAACCGCCCCCCAAAGGGAGCGGCTGTCACCATAACCAACATTATTATGGCTCCCCACAGGGGGACACCGATATGGTTTTAGCGACGGAAGAAAAACTTACCAGCGTTCGTTGCGGTCGCTCACCGGAGCGGCGTTGGTCACGACGACGTTTTTGGCCTGGGGGCCGCGGTCGCCCTGACCGTCACCAACTTCGAACTCGACTTCATCGCCTTCGTTCAGCTTGCGGAAACCGCCGCTCTGAATGGCGCTGTAGTGCACGAACACATCGGGGTTTCCGGGATGCTCAATAAAGCCATACCCTTTTTCCACGCTAAACCATTTTACTCGTCCTTGAGGCATACATCTCCTTGCATCTGCGCAGCGCAGCCGGTCTCTGCCCACTGGACAGCGACCACTTGTCTTGGCTGGTGCTCAGACAGATGCATTATGGCATGCGGGACCGGGAAAGGTGGCCGATGGTGAAGGTCGGCTTTACGGGCGGGCCTCAGCGGGGCACTGGACCCGGCTCCCTATACTGACCGCATGACTGACCGAGACGCGACCGTCTGTCCCTCTGCGGGCGTTCAGCACGGGGCCGGCGGGGTGGTGTTCAGCGACGCCGGGCAGGTGTTGCTGGTGCAGTGCCGGAGCAGCGGCTGGACCTTTCCCAAGGCACGCCTTGAGCCCGGAGAGGCACCGGCACACACAGCCACACGCGGGATTCTGCAGCAGACGGGCATAGAGGCAGCCGAACTTGACTGGCTGCCGCCAACCAGCCACACCAGTGCCCGTGGGGAGCGGCACGTCACCGACTGGTTTCTGATGAAGGCGCTCAGCGAGGAAATGCAGCTGAAAGACCCTGTTTACGGCGACGGGTTCTATCCGGTCCGGGAAGCGGCCGGGCGGCTGGACTTGACCGAAGACCTTCAGCTGCTGTGGCAGGCCGAGGAGCGCTGGAGCCGGCGGCGTGGACCTGTGGGCCCGCTGTATGCCCTGGGCGAACGCGTACCGCAGGTGCACCGCAGCGCTTATGTGGCGCCCACTGCCGCCGTGATTGGGACGGTAGAACTGGCGGCCGACAGCTCGGTATGGTTCGGCGCAGTCCTGCGCGGGGACATCGAACCGGTGCGCGTAGGTGCACGCTCCAACGTGCAGGACGGCGCGGTGCTGCACACCGAACGCGGCTGCCCCTGCATCCTGGAAGAGGACGTGACCGTGGGTCACAGCGCGGTGGTGCACGGCGCCCACTGCGGCCAGGGCAGCCTGATTGGTATGGGCGCCACGCTGCTCAGCGGCTCGCGGGTGGGCCGGGGAGCGGTGGTGGGAGCCGGCGCCCTGCTGCGTGAAGGAGCGGTGGTCCCCGACGGCATGGTGGCGGTGGGGGTCCCAGCGCGGGTCATCGGCCCGGCGGAGCGCTTCGAGAACGCGGCCCGCTACGTGGCGAACGCCCGGCACTACCGCCAGCACCTGCGGCCTGCACAGGACCCAGCACAGGAGCCGGCGCAGGAGTGAGCGGGTCAGGCGGCCAGCCTTACATTAAACTGACCCGAACAAGCGGCCCAACGCCCCGGAGAAGACGTATGCCTGAAGGAGATACCCCACGCCCCACCCGTACCAGCCGCCGCACCAGCGAAGCGGCCAAAGCAGCCGCGGCCGCTGCGCCTGCCACGACCGCTGCGCCCGCGCCAGAGCTGCCGCGCCTGCACCCCCGGTTTCAGGAGGTGCAGCCTTTCCTGGCCCGCTTTCTGCCGGACGTGCCTCCCAGCCAGCTGGGCCTGAATACTGAATTCTGCGACCTGTACATTTACCTGTCTCACCTGCAGGTGCAGGGCTGGAGCGGATATCTGCACGCGCACACCGAAGGACACAATGTCTGGGTGCTGCTGCTGCAGGGCCGTCCCGTAGCGGCTGCAGCCGACCGGCTGCAAGGCAGCCACAGTGCGCCGGCCGAGAGCATCGTGGGCCAGCAGGCGCTGGGCGAGCTGATTCTGGCCTACCAGGGGGGAGCCAGCCTGAGTGCCTATCCCCTCCCCCCTACCTACGCAGGGCTGCTGAGCGGCCTGGGCGCCGGAGCGCAGAAATTCGACCTGAGCTCGGACTTTAGTGGCGTGTACGCCCGCCCGGACGGCGCGGTCCTGTATTCGCAGGGTGAAGCGGTAGCTACGCTGGACGCCACCTTGCCCTACGAGGCGGCCTTTCCGGTCAGCGGTCCTCCGCAGCCGCTTGTGCTGCCCCGCCACCTGGCCGGATGGGCACACGCCACCTACGTGCCCACCCTGCGCGGCCGCGACGTGCTGAGCCCCATTACGGCGGCGCACAGCGAGTTCCGCGCCGAATTCGGCCATGACCTGCCACTGTCGCTGATGACCGCCCTGATTCAGGGCCTCAGTCCAGCCGAGTACGCGCTGGAGCACGACACCCCTCTGTCTGAAATTGAGCCGTGGCTGACCCGTTTCCGTGAGCAGGGCTACCTTGTCCGCTGAGACACCTGCGCACGTGACTGCTGGCCCCGGCGAACTGCTGCTGGTCCTGGGCGGCCCGCCCGAACTGCCGGGACGGCTACAGGCCGAGTTGCCTGGTATCGCCGTGCAGACGGTGGCCGGCGTGGACGCCCTGCTGAGGCTGCCGGGTCATACCCGGCCCGGCGCCGCTGTGATTGTGAGCGGCAACGAGCCCACAAACTGGGCCGAGGTGCTGCCACTGCTGCGCGGCCACAGCGGCCTGGAAACCACCGGCTGGCTGCTGCTCGACCGCCCCGACCAGTGGCCCGCCCTGCTGGAGGCCGGGGCAGACGTGGCGCTTCCGGTCAGTACCCCGGCGCACCTGCTGGCGGCGCAGGTTCAGGCCCTGCTCCGCCGCTCCGCTGGGCAAGAAGGGCTGCGCTTTCAGCTGCGGCAGGTGGAACATGCCCTGGAAGGCTGGGAGCGCGAGGAACGCGTGCGCGACCAGCTGGTGCATATGCTGGTACACGACCTGAAAAATCCGATTACCGCCATTCTGGGCCTGTTGGAAGTGGTGGCCGACGACCCCCGCCTACCGACCGACGCCAAAGAACTGCTGGAAGTGGCCCGCGACGAAACCAGCCACCTGCTGCACCTGTCACTGAACATGCTGGACGTCCGCAAGATTCAGGCGGGCAAGATGCACCTCAAGCGCGATCTGCTGAGCCGCGACCACCTGGAACAAATCGTGCAGCAGGCGCTGGGCGACGTGGGCGCTGGCCTGAGCGACCGGCAACTGAGCCTTCAGCTGGGGGCGATGCCGCCGCTGAGCGCCGACCCCACCATGCTGCGGCGCGTGCTGGCCAACCTGCTGAGCAACGCGCTCAAGCACACCACTCAGCGGGGCTCCATCTGGCTGGAGAGCCGCGTGGTCGGCGCTGAACTGCACCTCAGCGTGACCGACAACGGCGAAGGAATTCCCGCCGAGGACATCCCCCGGCTGTTCGCCGCCTTCGAGCAGTCGCGCCTGACTCTGCACGGCCGCTTCGATACCGGCATGGGGCTGGCGTTCTGCAAGCTGGCCGCCGAGGAGCACGGGGGCCGCATCTGGGTGGAATCCGAGCGCGGCCAGGGGTCCAAATTCACCCTGGCCCTGCCGTTGGGCGAACTGGCAGAAGCGGACGATGACGTGGAACTGCTGTTCTAGCCCGCTTGTCTGGGCGGGCTGGCAGAGGCCCCGGCCCAGAAAACAGATAAGAGAACGGATAAGAGGGCGGGCCAGGGAACTTCTCCCGGCCCGCCCCCTCACAGTGCTTCCAGTCTCAGCTGCTCAGGCCCACTTCACCAGGCCCAGCTCGAAGTCGTGGCTCAGGTCCGGGAGGTACGGATAGAGGCGCACACCTACCTCGTACATGCCGCTGCGCTCCAGCGCGACGGTGGCCGCGTATTCGCCGTCCTCACGCCGCTGCATCGGCACGCGCTCGACCCGGTGACCACGGCGCAGCACCACCTCGGCCCGCAACTCCTCGGCGGCAATGCGGCCAGGGTTCACCTGGGCCGTAATCTGCACCTGCTCGCCCGGCTCGGCGGTGGCGGGCAGATGATGGCTGGCGGCCACAGACACCTGCGGCCACTGGTTCGCAATCCAGGCTTTCCACTCGGCAAGCTCGCGGGCACGCTGACCACCTCCGGGCACCAGCAGGTTGCGGCGGGCACTGAGCGGCAGGTAGTAGCACTGCACATAATCGATCACCTGGCGCTGCATGGAAAAGCGCGCACTGACCGACTCGATGGCGCTGCGAACCACCCCGGCCCAGCTGTCCGCTTCACCGCCCCGCTCGCCGTAGTACAGCGGCACGATGGTCTGCTCCAGCGTCTGGTAAAGGCTAAAAGCGTCGGCGTCGTCCTGCACGGCTTGGTCGGCGTACTCGCGCTCTTCGCCTATCGGCCAGCCGTTGGCGTTGCCTTCCAGGTGGCCTTCGACCCACCAGCCGTCCAGCACGCTGAAATTGGGGCTGCCGTTGAACGACGCCTTCATGCCGCTGGTGCCCGACGCCTCCAGCGGGCGGCGGGGGTTGTTCATCCAGACATCCACCCCCTGCACCAGCCGGCGGGCCACGTGCATGTCGTAGTTTTCCAGAATCACGATTTTGCCCCGGAATTCGGGAAGCTGCGATACGCGGTAGATTTCCTGAATCAGCGC